>CAJWEF010000145.1 GCA_913031305.1 uncultured Acidiferrobacteraceae bacterium | reverse complement strand
TTCAATTTTTCCGACACAGGAAGTGAAATTATTTTCCGGGACCAACAGACGAGATACGATGAAGCGATTTCGCGCCCAAGAGCATTGGAGCGCTTTGTCGAGGCGGACGAACTAGAGGTCAGTTAATTTATCAGCCCTTTTTCAGGCCCGGTAACTTACTTGTGTTTAATTTAGAAGAAGTATCTTAACTTGGGTATCGATGTACTCTTCGTTAACCCTGGTAACGCCAAGGCGATATACCAGGATCTTGCGACTGACTTTTCGGCCATTGAGCCGCCGACATGGGCATTGCTTTTAGCAGAGTCGGTGCGTTCGGTTGGTTTCGGGCCGGCCATCCTCGACGTCAACGCCGAGAGACTATCAATAGCGCAGGCTGTTGAGCGCATCTCGGAAGTCTCGCCCCGGTTGATCTGCTTTGTCGTCTATGGCCAGAACCCTAACTCAGGCACAGTCAACATGAGCGGGGTAGTGGCGCTCGCCGATGCGGTGAAGGCCAGCGGAATCTCTATACCTGTGGCCGCTGTGGGCTCTCACGTTTCGGCCTTGCCGCGCGAGGTGCTCAACACAGAACCCGCGATCGATATCGTTTTTTGTAATGAGGGTGTGTACGCTCTGCGTAACCTTCTGGCTGGTGATCTAGATGGCCCCGACTCTTGGTCAGGGATAAACGGCATAGGCTTTCGCTTGGAGGGCGAAGTGGTGCTTACCCGACCCGAAGCCATTGTCCCGCAGGAGCGTATGGATATTGACCTTCCGGGCTATGCGTGGGATTTGCTGCCGTACCGGGATAAACCACTTGATCTTTACCGGTCACATTTCTGGCACGCCGAGTACGATCATGCGAAAAGAACGCCATTTGCGGCCATTTATACCTCTCTTGGCTGTACCTTCCAGTGCAACTTTTGCATGATCAATATCCTCAACCGTAGTGACAATGAAGATATTGGTGTCGCTGGAAATTACGCCAAAATGCGCTTCTGGTCACCAGAGTTGATCATTCGCGAGTTCGACAAACTGGTGGATATGGGTGTCAGGACGCTACGGATCAGCGACGAAATGTTCCTACTCAACAAGCGCTATTTCGTCCCGTTATGCGAGATGCTCCGCGACCGGGGCTATGGTGAAAAGCTTAATATGTGGGCCTATTCACGGGTCGATACAGTACGCGACCCAGCGCATTTGAGCTTGATCAAGGCAGCCGGCATTGACTGGTTGGCCCTGGGTATCGAAAGCGGCGAGCAGCGTGTGCGCCTGGAGGTGGCCAAGGGTCGGTTCCAGGACGTCGACATCCGCAAGGTCGTGCGAATGATTGAGGCAAGCGGTATCGAGGTGATTGCGAATTACCTCTTTGGCCTACCCGGTGACAATCTGCAGACCATGCAGGCTACACTTGATCTTGGTCTGGAGCTGTGTACCGCGGCGTGGAATGGTTACGCGGTCATGGCTCTGCCGGGTAGCGAGCTCTACCGAGAGGCGAGGGGAAAGGGCCACCCATTGCCCAAAGACTACGCTGGTTATTCGTTCTACTCTTACGACACCTTGCCATTACCGACAGACCAACTCTCACCGGCCGAGGTACTGGCATTTCGTGATAAGGCGTTCATGGATTACCATACCAATCCCCTTTTTATTGAAAAACTGCACAAGCGCTTTGGTCAGGTTGCCGTGGATAATCTGCGTGAACTTACTCAGGTGAAATTGCGCCGTAGATTACTGGAAAAGTCGCGTGATCAGTGATTTAAACGCAAAGGAGCTTCGCGCTTTCGAGACCCGGGTCGCTGAGGCGTTCAATGCCGGAAAAATTCACGCTCCCGTGCACCTTTATTCGGGAAACGAAGAGCAGATGATTGAGGTGTTTTCCGAAGTAGAGCCCGAGGATTGGGTATTGTGCTCGTGGCGCAGTCATTACCAGTGTCTCCTCAAGGGCGTCCCGCAAGAGGACGTATTCAGCGAGATCGTGGCCGGGAGGTCAATTTCGCTGTGCTTCCCCGATTACCGGATTTTCTCCTCGGCCATTGTTGGGGGTGTGTTACCGATCGCGACTGGTATTGCGCTCTCGGTCAAGCGTGCCGGTGCCAGCAATCGTGTGCATTGCTTTCTTGGCGATATGACGGCTGAGACTGGCATTGCGCATGAGTGCATCAAGTACGCCACGAATTTTGATTTGCCGATTCGTTTTGTCGTGGAAGATAACGGTAAGTCGGTTTGCACTGATACCTTCTCTGCCTGGGGTGCTGAAAATTCGAGCTTCGCCGGACGGGGCGACCACCCCAAAGTGGTCTATTACCGGTACCAAACCAGCTATCCGCATGCCGGCGCTGGTGCTCGGGTGCAGTTCTAGTCGGTCGTGGCGTATTTCAAAGAACTAAAGCGATCGATGGAATGGCTTGCTAGTCACGGCGATACTGTCTTTCTCGGCCAGGCCGTCGAGGTGCCCGGCACTGCCATGTTCAACACTCTGACACAGGTACCAGTAGCCCAAAAGTTGGAATTGCCCGTTGCCGAAGAGATGCAGATGGGGATGGCCATAGGTTTTGCAATGGGAGGTTCGGTACCAATCGCCATTTACCCGCGCTGGAATTTTCTACTATTAGCCATCAATCAGCTGGTCAACCACCTCGACCGGATCTCTGATATTTCTAATCAGGGGTATGCGCCTAAGGTGATCATCCGTACTTCGATAGGCTCGGAAAGACCACTAAACCCGCAGCACCAGCATATCGGTGATTTTACCGATGCCGTCCGATTGATCTTGCAAAGCATCGAGGTGATACGCCTTGAAGAACCGGAAGAAATCTTCCCGGCCTATCAGAGGGCCTACCAGCGCATTGACGGCCACTCGACGCTAATTGTGGAGTACGGAGACTACTACAATGAAAAATGACAGCGTGAATAAGGCTGCCTTTGGCCATCCGCTGATGCGCGACAATATCACGAGAACGGATCTGGATGAACTGATTTCCTACCTTCAAACAGACTCGCCGCGCCTTACCCAAGGCCCCGCAGTTGAAGCTTTCGAGCGTGAATGGTCGGATTGGCTAGGAGTCAAATACAGTGTATTTGTCAATTCAGGCTCGTCGGCTAATCTAATCACACTTGCTGCGCTCAAACAATTATCAGGTGCGGGTGATGTGATCGTCCCACCGCTTACATGGGTATCCGATATTGCGGCCTGCCTACAGAACGGCTTTACTCCGAGATTTGTTGATATTAACCGACACACCTTGGCACTTGATACCGAGAAAACCATCGAGGCTCTTAATTCCGATACCAAAGCTGTGTTTTTAACTCACATTCAGGGTTTTAATGGACTGACCCAGGAGTTGCTGGATGAATTGTCGAGGCGGGATATTCCGCTGATTGAAGACGTTTGTGAGTCGCATGGTGCGACCTTTAACGGTGGTAGGCTTGGTAGTTTTGGACTCATGTCGAACTTCTCTTTTTATTTTGCCCATCATATGAGCACGATAGAAGGAGGCATGGTCTGCACTAATGATCAAGAGCTTTATGAGATTCTCCGTATGTATCGATCCCATGGAATGGTTCGTGAAGCGTCGCAGGAAACAGTGAAACAAACGTACGCTGAGCAAAATCAAGAATTAAATCCAGATTTCATTTTTGCATACCCGGCATACAATGTTCGGAATACCGAGATTGGCGCGATTATCGGTCGCAACCAACTAAAACAGCTAGACGAAAACAATCGTAAACGTCGTGCAAACCAAAAAATCTTTTTTGAGCAACTTGATGCGCATCGTTTTCGCACCGACTTTGAGTTTCAGGGTAGTTGCAGCTATGCATTCAATGTGGTTCTTCGAGATTCTGATCTAGATCTGCGGGACCGTATTGAGACTGCATTGGCCGCCGCAGGAATTGAATATCGCAGAGGAAGTTCAGGTGGAGGCAACCAGATTAGGCAGCCGTACCTTAGCGGGGTTGTCGGTGCGGGGACTTGGGAGTTATATCCAGAAGTGGAACACATCCATTTTTTTGGATGGTACATAGGAAACTACCCTGATTTGGCCCCCGAGGTGATCGCGTCTCTTTGCAATACTCTCAATGGTGCCTGATTTATTACTCACCGCTTGGGCGGTGCTTATCAAAAACTAAAGACGGTAAAGATCCGGCAGCCGCTGACGACCCGATATTCGTTCCAGAACCAATGGAGGGATTTAGCAAGTGTCGTGCTCCACACGGTGTAGTGTGTTGACCTGTGAGCCACATCGCTTACCGCCTCGCCTACGACCCATATCTTAAGTTTGATTGGCTACAAAAAGGTCGGCCGATCGACCAAACAGAAGGGGATGCGCTTGCGCAGATCGAGGCGGTTGTAAGAAAGCGAGTTTGAAAGGGTTCGGAGCTTTACCCATGAAAAGGAGACTCCGCTGACAAGCCGCGAGCATTGGTAGCCGGAGGGTTCATTAAAGGAAGACGCCCCGTGATCAATTAATGCCGATGTTTGCCCAAGCGACTGTTCGTCGCTAACAAAACAGAGCCTGAGTAACACAGGTTCACTTCAATTCATGGGTGTTTTTAACCCCTAGTGCCGGTGCGATCAAACTTAGGCCAATTGTCGCGTAAAGCATCAGAATAGGTTCAAGCGGCGCTCGGAATCGGCTGGTTGAGACGGCAAAATAGGCAACCAAGAAGAACCCGACAATCAGCAGGTGAAAAATTTGGATATAGCGTGAATCGGACCAATGACGTAAAGCCCAATAAATGCCAATTAGACCGGTAAGGCGGGCAAGGAGCGTGAACCCGGTAAAAGTAAAAAATATGACTGTATGGCCAATACCGTTTGCCTTGATCTCGGCCATAAAATTTCGGAGCCCTGTCATACCGTAGAAGGTTGCCATTAATGATGCGGAGGGCTCGTTTTTGGAAAGTCCTAAGTAGTTAACAAGGCGCGACGACCCGCCCGAAAAAAGAGTGCGCACCGCGGCGTATACAACGGCTTTGCTGATTAATAATTTGGGTTCTGAAAAAATCGCGGTAAGGTAGGCTTTTTGTAAGGCTCGTATACAGCCCTCGTGCGAGGTACTGGGAGATTTTTCAGCGCAATGGGTATTGCCCTCGTCGACCAATAACGCGTTGATTTGTGCTGCTATGTATTGGTTCCGTTGTTCCTCAGAATTCCCTCCTTCAAGATATTTCAGGCGGAGATAGTTGTAGTGTAATTGACTGGTTTGGCTGATTGTGGGACTTAACTGGCCAAAGACCATATAGTTGCGAATCGACCATGGCGTTATCAGCACTGTGTAAACCAGCAGGCCTGCGAAGAACCCAAAGACCAGACGTTTTTTTGATATCAGTGATCGTGCGGGATGAAGGATGATAGTCATGAAAAGAGCGGCAGGGAAAAATAACGAAAACGCGAACCCGATATCACGGGTCATTGTGAGCAATCCCAATAAAACCCCAAGCCATAAAAAGGAGCGGATTCTGATGTTGTCTGGTTGAGACATCAGGCGGGTGAAATAAGAAAGAAAAAGGGTAAATAGGCCCGCAAAAAATAGATCACTTTGCGCTAAATGTGAAAGCCCGATAAGATTTGGGTTGAAAAGAATCAGACCCTGAAGCAGGGTCGGGTTCACCTGAAACGGCTTTGCGAGAGAGCGGGCGGCGAAAGCCATAACGTACAGAAGTGCGCACTGTAAGATAACAATTGCTATCGGCGCAATATCGAAGCCGAGTAATTTTATTGGTATGGCAAAAATCAGACTGGTTAACGGGCCAGACCGAGTGAGAGGATACTCGGTTCGGGAGTCCCAAAGCGGCGGAACAGAAAAAGAGCCTTTTTCCGCGAGACTGAGTGCAACCCCCCAATAACGCTGGCCATCGGCAGCACTTTGGTAGGTGGCACTTACCAGGGGTCCATCGGGATAAGGTCGGGTATCGACCGAGTACATAAAGAGCCCGACATTGACCAGAACAAAAATGACGAGGAGTAGTGCCTGGGTGCGGTCAAAACCAAACCTGGCTACCTTGGGATGTAAAAAAGACAGCATCAAACAAAGAGGATCAGAGCAACATCTGACCCATATCCAGTAGTGGCTGCACCAACAGCTTGAGCACTAGCATCAGCGCGATAAAGACAATAATGGGGGAGAGATCCAGCCCGCTGGTTGTCGGCAGCAACCGCCGGGCAGGGGCCAGCAGCGGCTCGGTAAACGAGCCCAGCAGTCTAGCTATCGGGTGATGCACACCGCCGCTGACCCAACTGAGCATGGCCCGCACAAAAATACAAAAAACAATCACGTAGACGGTGAGCTTCATGAGTTCAGCGATACTGAGAACCACGACCCCGGCAAGATTTGGTGTGTGCCCGAGCATCAACACGGTAAGGCTCAAGCGCAGGCCCTCCAGAACTAGCAGCAAGACCACGGCAGCAAGATCGATTCCCCACAGGCCCGGAACAATCCGGCGCAACCGTGTCAGCGGCGGGTTGGTCGCCTTGACGATGAACTGCGACAGCGGATTGTAGAAATCTGCCCGGGTCAACTGCAGCAAAAAACGCAGTAGCACAATCAGAGTGTATAGACCTAGTACGGTATCCACCAGAAAAAGACCGGCGTCAGAAAAATATCCCCCCGTCATCAGTCCTGCCCCAGCAGTGTTGCGAGCTCGGCAGAGCGTGAGCGAGCTGCAGCCACCGCCTGTGCAATGGCCTCGCTGACCTTGGCATTATCCATAGTCCCGATGGCCGCCTCGGTGGTACCGCCCGGCGAGGTAACCCGCTCGCGCAGGGTGCCCGGGCTT
>CAJWEF010000144.1 GCA_913031305.1 uncultured Acidiferrobacteraceae bacterium | reverse complement strand
CCAGCCCCAACTGACTGCGAGAGCATTCACCCCGGCGGTGCGCGCCGCGTCCATGTCGCTGACCGAATCACCCACCATCCAGGTTTGTCGGGCATCGATGGCGTAATGGTTGAGCGCCTCGCGTATATGCTCCGCTTTGCCGCCTGGTCGGTCGCTGCCGTAATACGTGCTGATGCAATCATCCAGCTCTTCTTGTACGAGCCGGGCTCGCACCACATCGGCATGATTGGCGGTGACCACGCAAAGGATATGCCGCTCGCTTAAGTCCCGTATCATTTCACTGATTCCGTGAAAAAGAGCGATCTGTATAGCGCCATTTTGCAATGTATCAAAAAGAAAGCGACCGTATGCGCGGTGATCAGGGTCGGGTATGCCAGCGACTTTGGCGAGCATGGTGAAAGTCGCTGGATCCAGCTGGTCGAAATCGGCCAGGGTGAGGGAAAACGGCAAGCCCTGATCCTTGCAGAAAACGGCTGTCTGCTCCAGCACCGGCTGTGCCGAGTCAACAATCACGCCGTCGTAGTCGAGCAGTACAAGTCCTTTCATATCATGGGGGTTGTTTTTTATGGATTCTAGGGAACTATTGTCGCATCAAGTCCAAAACTCTGGCGCATAATTTTGCAGCTTGCGTGTCGTCTAGCCACTACCCTGATCTGGATACCCTTGCAGGTTTGTTTTAAACGAACTGAACTAGTTGGCTTCGCAACCATTATCTGTTTCGCGCCTGTTGCCCCAGGTTGTTTACAAAAATCCATGCGACAGTGATGCTGTCGATAGGGTCGAAATTGCGGATAACCCGATGGACGAAGCGTCTCGAACAGCGCAACCACAGCAGTGGTTCCAGTCCACAAGATCAGGGCATTGCCAGCAAGTTTTCGTGACTCAACTGAATCAGCGTATCCGCGGCAAAGCAGCCGCTTTGAGTCACCAGCAGCGGATTGATATCCATCGCAATGAGTTCATGCGCGAGGTGTTGCGCCATTTCACTGATAGCGACCAGAGTATCAAGCAATTGGTCGACATCGGCGTGTGGGCGGTTACGATAACCTTCCAGCAGACGCATGACCTTAAGCGAGGCAAGGGCATCACGAAGACTGGATAGGTCTGCTGGTAAAAGTATTGTCGTGGAATCAGCCATGAGCTCTACCAGGGTTCCCCCTCCTGCGAGTGTCATGACCAGACCAAATTGCGGATCATTCTGTACCCCCACCAGTAACTCTGCGAGCACTGTATCCAGCATTTTTTCGACCAACAACTGGTCGTCGACCTGTTGACCGAGAGCTTGCGATCCCAGATCCAGCACCTCGTGTGCCGCTTGGCAGACTTGGTCTTGGTTGGCAAGGTTCAGTCGGACGACCCCAGCTTCGGTTTTATGCGGCAACTGGTTGTTGACGAGCTTAAGAGCGACCGGAAAGCCGATCCGGCGAGCTGCCTCACTCACTGTTTTAGAATTGACCAGCTCACCAGGTGGAACGGGAATGCGGTGCGTTCGCAGCATCTGTTTGCCCTGCCATTCATCCAGGGTGACCGGCTGGGAGCGGTCGGGTGTATAGATTTTGGGAATAAAAGGGCCTGAGCCGCTTTGCAGTTTCTTACACACCCGGCCGAATACGGCCGAAGCGCTGATAGCCATGGTGGCTTCGCTGATACCCTGCAACGGCGCGATCCCGTTGTTGATGAGCGTTGCCTGGGTTTCGTGATCAAGATTCTCCGGCAGGCTGGAGCACACTGCAGCCGGTATACCGGCACTTTGTGTTGCGTGAATAAAGGCCCGGGTATCAGCCTGGTAGTAGGGCCGATCGTCACTGATTTCAATCGGGGGATAGTCCTGTACCAGTAGTGCTGCATCGTAGCCGGGTGCGAGCGCCGCGCTGAACACATTTTTCAGGGTTTCCTCCTGCCCCCAAAGCGGCGTGGTGTAATCAAGCGGATTGCCCACGGTCGCAATGTCAGGAAGCCATTGGCGCAGGGATTTTTCCGTTGCGGCATCGGGTGCATCGAAGATCAGACCTTGACTGTCGGCACAGTCGGCGAGCATGGCGACGTCGCCGCCTGAGCAGGTGAATGCCGCAAGCCGCTTACCTGCCGGTGCACCGGCCGTGGTCAGCATCTGCAGGGTTTCCAGTAGCAGGCTGGGACTTAAAGCACGGGCAACACCGATCCGGTCAAAAAGCGCCTGGTAGCAGACATCTTGGCCGGCCAAAGAACCGGTATGGGTGAGCGCAGTCTGGGCTGCCAGCTCAGATTGACCCACCTTGAGTGCGACCACGGGCACCTTACGTGCCATGGCGCGGGCAACCGCATCCGCAAAACGGGGTATGTCGCGCAGTGTTTCTATGTACAGGCCAAAGCCAGTGACAGCACTGTTATCGACAAGGCTGTCGAGGTAGTCTTCAACACCTAAAATGGATTGATTCCCGGCGCCGATCACGTACGAGAAATTAATTGAACGTCTGTTGGTCAGCAGGTAACTCGAGAGCATGCCGGATTGAGAAATGATGGCGGGGCCGCCCGTTACCCGTTTGCCGCCATGACTGAATGGCCACAGGTGCGCCCCGCTGACGTAATTCAATAAACCGAACACGTTCGGTCCAGCCAGCGCCATATCGCCGCAGGCCGCAATCAGATCGCGCTCGAGATCAGCGCCTTGCCCACCCAGCTCCCTAAAACCTGCGGTATAGCAGACGATACCGCCGGCGCCTGCATCCCGTAGTTGTGCGAGCACCTCTGATACGCCATGTCGTGGGACGGCAAGAAAAACCGCATCCGGTGCTTGCGGCAGATGCTCGACACTGGCGAAGGAAGGTATCTCACCGAACCGCCCCGGGCGTGGATTGACGCCCCAGATTTCGCCGGCGAAGCCACTCGTGGCGCACTGTTGTGCCGCAGATACAGCAGCATCGCCGCCGATAAAGGCAATATGGCGTGGCGCCAGCAGCCGATCGAGATTGGCACGTTGTTTTGGGGTCATGCGCCAAGCGGTCGCAGCAGTGATCGGCTGATGATGTGTCGCTGTATTTCAGATGTGCCTTCCCAGATTCGCTCAAGGCGTGCGTCACGCCATAGACGTTCGATCGGGAAATCTTCCATCAGGCCCATGCCGCCGTAGATCTGGACCGCGTTATCGGCCAGGCGGTGCAGCATCTCGGAGGCGAACAGCTTGCACATGGCTGCATCGGTGGGCGTCATCTGCCCCGCATCGGCTTTTCTGGCCGCATGCATCACCATGAGGTCGGCGGCCTGCAGTTCGGTCGCCATGTCTGCCAGCTTAAAAGACGTTCCTTGGAATTTGCCGATGGGTTGACCAAACTGCTTGCGGTTGGCAGCCCAGTCCAGCGACAACTCCAACAGCCGCTCCGCGCGACCACAGCAGCCGGCTCCAACCCATACCCGGCCCATCTTAATCCACTTGTCGGCAAGCTTCAGGCCTTCGCCTTCTGCGCCGAGCATCTGACTCTTATTGACTCGACAGTCATTAAATGACAATACGAAATTGAGGTATGCCCGCTGGCTGACACAGCGCGGCCCACGGGTGATATCAAAACCTGGATGCCCGCGGTCTAGCAGAAACGCACTGACCCGTTTGCGCGAGCCACGAGTAGTTTCATCCGCTCCAGTGACGGCAAAGACAATCGCAAAATCGGGTTCGACGTGACTGCTGACAAAATGCTTGGCTCCATTGATGATCCAGTCATCCCCGTCAGGCTGTGCGCGTGTTGCCATCGACATGATGTCAGAGCCGGCACCTGGCTCTGTGATGGCGAAGCACTCAACTTTGCCTCCTTTTACGCAAGGAAGCAGATAGCGTTCTTTTTGCTCATCACTGCAGGCCAATAGCAGCTCGGTGGGGCGCCAGGCAAAGCCATGCAGTGCGTGTGTGACCTTGCCGAACTCGCGTTCCATGATCGCCAGGCTGGTGCAGTCCAGCCCACCACCTCCGATTGATTCGGGCAGATTGGCGGCGTAAAAACCCATCTCAAGGGCTTTGTGCTTGATGCGTTCACCCATCTCAGCGCTGACCTCACCTGCGCGTTCAACCTCGTTTTCCAGGGGCATCAGCTCTTCTTCGACAAATGCCTTAATAGAGTCGGCCAGCATCCGCTGTTCGCTGTTTAGTTCGATGTCCATGATTCCCCCAGGATTCAAGTTCAAAGCGCTGAAAAGTATCCACCCGAGCGCATTATTGCCGTAGCGGCGCAAGCCGTGGCCGCTCATGATATTGCCTTGTGCACGTTATTGCCATATCGTGCGTCTTTACATTTTATTCCGACTGCAGACCAAACCAGTCGAATCCAGGGAAACAAATGGACCACAGAGCACAAGAACTACTGGTTGAGCGACATGGCGCGGTGTTAGAGATTGCGCTTAACCGCCCCAAGGTAAATGCTATTGATTTCGACTTGAGCCGCAGAATCAATGAAGCGGTGGTCATGCTGCGCGATGATCCCGAACTGCGGGTGGGCCTGGTGACGGCAACTGGCGAGAAAATGTTCTCTGCGGGGTGGGACCTTAAGGCGTTGGACGCGGGAGAGCAGCAGTTGGACAACTGGTGGGAAGCCGACGCAGATCTGCCGGGCGGGTTTGCAGGATTAACCGAGATGTGGAACCTTAACAAGCCGGTTATCGGTGCAGTTAATGGGCTTGCGATCGGAGGCGGGTTTGAACTGGTCATGGCTTGTGACCTGATCGTTGCGGCAGATCACGTATTTTTCCAGTTACCGGAGATGCCATTGGGCATTGTGCCGGATGCCGGGGCTATACAACGTTTGCCAAGGCGGATCCCATATAACGTCGCGGTCGAGATGCTGTTGCTGGGTCGGCGTATGAGCGCGAACGAAGCAGCCAGCCATGGGCTGGTGAACGCGGTGGTACCAGCGGCCGAGTTGATGAATACTGCACGCCAGTGGGCACAGCAGATTGCCGAGTCTGCGCCACTGGCGGTGCAGACGGTCAAGGAAGTGCTACGAGCGATTGAAGGCGACACCGTAGAGGGCGCTTTTAATACTATGCGTACGGCTGATTTGCCGGTTTACCGCAAGATGTTGCGCTCAGAAGATGCCAAGGAAGGGGTTAAGGCATTTGTGGAAAAACGCAAACCCGTATTTCGTGGCGAATAGCCGCTGCCAGAGCAAAGGGGAAAGTAATGACCCAAGAGAGAGTTCAGCGTATCGCACTGGTAGGCGGGGGCGTTATTGGCGGCGGTTGGGCCGCGAGGTGCCTGGCCAATGGGTTAGAAGTGGTGCTGACAGACCCCAGGGCTGAGGCACGTGATTATGTGGAAAAAACCATTGCCGATGCCTGGCCGGTTCTGGAGGCTGCCGGATTAACAGACACAGGAGATCGAAGCCGGTTGTACTTCGCCGATGATATCGGTGCCGCTGTTGCCCAGGCCGATTTTATTCAGGAAAACGTTCCTGAGCGTGAGGCGCTGAAAATCGAGGTTCATGAGGAGATCAGCCGGCATGCCAAGAGCGACACGATCATTGCGTCGAGCTCTTCGGGGCTTTTACCCAGTCGTTTGCAATCACGTTGCCGTCACCCCGAACGCCTGGTCATCGGTCACCCTTTTGCACCGGTGTATCTGCTGCCATTAGTCGAGGTGGTGGGCGGTGAGCAGACTTCGGCCGAGTCGATATCCCGGGCCGGGCAGTTCTACAGTGCAATTGGTATGCGACCACTGCACGTGCGCCGCGAAATCGAAGCCTATATTGCGGACCGACTGCAGGAATCGCTGTACCGCGAGGCATTGCATTTAATCGATGAGGGTGTCGCAACTGTAGCGGAAATTGACGCGGCCGTGACAGGCGGTCCGGGCCTGCGCTGGGCGTTTATGGGTACATTTCTCGCCTGGCACCTCGGTGGTGGTCCGGGTGGTATGCGCCACACGATCGAGCAGTTTGGGCCGGCGCTGAAATTACCCTGGTCGCACATGAAGGCGCCTGAATTAACCGATGAACTCAAGCAGCGGATCGTTGAAGGGTGTGAGGTGGAATCCGGAGTCCGCGATTTCGGTGATATGGAGCGCCGCCGCGACCGTTGCCTGGTCGAGATTCAAAAAGTGCTGCGCGAGCATTGGTACCCACCCAGCGAGGATGGTTGGCCAAAGATGGGTTGAGTCAGACTGGGTAAACCTCAAGTCTGCGCAACACACTGACAATACATAAATGATACGAAGGAGTAGCAAAAATGGCAATGAATAGCAATGTAGTGGTGACCTGCGCTGTCACCGGGGCCGGCGACACAGTCGATAAGCATCCTGCGATTCCAGTAACACCGGAGCAAATTGCGGCTTCAGCCATTGAGGCGGCAGATGCTGGGGCAGCGATCGTGCACCTGCATGTGCGTGACCCGCAGACCGGGAAAGGCAGTCGTGACATTGCACTGTTCAAGGATGTGGTGGAGCGGGTCAGAAATAGTGGACGCAATGTACTGATCAACCTGACGGCTGGCATGGGTGGTGATCTGATTATTGATGACGATAACCCGCAGGTGCCGGCAGAGGGCACCGACCTGATTACTGCCGAGCAGCGCATGGCGCACGTTGAACTGTTGCGCCCAGACATCGCCACCCTGGACTGTGGCACGATCAATTTTGATAACGCCAACTATGTTTACGTGCAAACGCCCAATATGCTGCGTACCATGGCCACACGTTATGCCGAGATTGGTGTCAAGCCCGAGATGGAGGTGTTTGATCTGGGGCACTTGCGTTTTGCCAATCAGATGGTCGCTGAAGGCCTGATCAAGGGGCCGGCCATGTATCAGATCTGTCTGGG
>CAJWEF010000143.1 GCA_913031305.1 uncultured Acidiferrobacteraceae bacterium | reverse complement strand
CATCAGTCGTAATTTATGGCACCAGGCGGGGGCAAAATGGCCAGTGCGGATAACGCGGCTGTAGTTATATCGATTGGGCCACGCCGAGATACGACTCAACGAGTCTAGAGTTATTGAGCAATTCATCCCCCTTCCCTTCCAGCACAACCCTGCCACTTTCCAGAACATAGGCATAGTCAGATATCGCCAGGGCTTGGCGAACATTCTGCTCAACAACCAGGATACTCAACCCCTGGTCTCGCAACTCAGTAATGAGGTCGAAGACCTCTTTCACCGCAATAGGTGCCAGGCCAAGGGTCGGCTCGTCGAGCAGCAGGAGCTCTGGGTGGTTCATCAAACCTCTTGCCAGCGCCAACATCTGAGCTTGCCCTCCACTGAGGCTTGAACTGAGCGAATCCAGCCGCTCACCCAGCACTGGAAACCGTTGTATGAGCGACTCCGGAATAACATTGTCCAACAGAAAACCGCTGTTTGAGTAACGCCCGGCCAAGAGGTTCTCACGAACGGTTAAGGTAGCGAAAAGTTGCCGCCCTTCGGGAATCTGTACGATGCCTTTTCTTACAATCTGGTGCGCCGGTAAGCCAGTGATATCCTCACCTGCGAAAACGATCTTCCCCGAGGCTATCGCACGGATGCCGCTGATGGCATTCAGCATCGAGCTTTTTCCGGCGCCGTTGGCACCGGTGATCGAAACCAGTTCACCCGCCTTGACCTTAATCGAGATATCATCGACCGCCTGCACCCCGCCGTAATTGACCACAAGATCTGATACCGCCAGCATGCTTTTCAAGCCTATCCCAGGTAGGCCTCGATAACTTCAGGCTGATTCACAACTGATCGGGGATCGCCCTCGGCGATCTTCTCACCATGGTTTAACACGCAGAGGTGTTCACAGACGTGGGATATCAGGTCCATTTTGTGCTCGATCACGACACAGGTTCGACCTGGTGCGATACGAGAACGAATCAGTTCTGAAATGCTGGCGGTTTCAGCGGGCGTCATGCCGCCAGCCGGCTCATCCAGAACCAAAAACTTGGGGTCACAGGCCAATGCCCGTGCGATTTCCAGTCGACGCCGCAGCGGTAAAGGCAATTCATTGGCAAAAAGATCACCCTGTTCCAACAGGCCGACAGTTTCCAGTGCCCGGCGGGCCGCCGTAACCCTCGGATCGCCAATGCGTTTCGCGCGGCCCAGCAATGTAGCCAAGCCTGGTTTGTGATGGCCGATAAGCGCCGCGATCACGTTCTCAAGAACACTCATGCGGTTAAAGATGCGGATGTTCTGAAAGGAGCGGGAAACGCCCAACCGGGTAATCTGATCGGCGCTCGCACGGCTGACGTCCTTGCCATCAAGAAGCACACGCCCCGAATCCGGAGCGTAGATGCCGGTAATGATATTGACCAGCGTAGTCTTGCCCGAGCCATTGGGGCCAATCAGCCCGCTGACCGTCCCTCGCCTTACGTGCAGATCAATGCCGTGCAAGGCTTGCAATTCGCCGAAAGTCTTACCGACGGCTTGCAGTTCAAGCACGAAACCACCTTTGAGCGAGGTTCTTCAGCCGGTAGACCCGGTTCTCGTCGAGAATACCTCGCGGCATGAAAATCAGCATAACGGCAACCAGGCCGCCGAAAACGATCATTCGATAACCCTGAAATACCCGCACAGACTCCAGGAAACCGATGTCAATCGCAACACCGATGAGGGGCCCCAACACGGTACCGAGGCCCCCGATCAGGCCATAGGCCAGAGCGTGCACCCCAAGCATCACGTTGAAGA
Organism: uncultured Acidiferrobacteraceae bacterium; assembly: GCA_913031305.1. Classification (GTDB taxonomy): domain Bacteria; phylum Pseudomonadota; class Gammaproteobacteria; order Arenicellales; family UBA868; genus UBA868. The sequence continues at coordinate 5,018 of CAJWEF010000143.1, read as the reverse complement.
TTTGCGGTTCTATGTAGGTGAATGAGTGAGCGTATAGAGTCCCTCCCAGGCCAGCGATGAAGCCGGCAAGTATTGCCGCCGTGACCTTGTACCTGACTGGGTTCAGGCCCTGGATCCGCGTTAACAGGGGATCTTGACCCAGCATCCGAAAGATCATACCCAGCCGGGAGCGCTCAATCAGCACCAGGCAAAACAGCACCAGCAACAAGATACCGTAAATCAGTAAAGTGTACTCAAGGACGCTGACATCGTTATCGAAGATCCAGCGGATCTCGCCGAATCCCTCTGCACCGTTGGGCCCGATCAGTTCGCCATCGATCTCAAGCTGGTAACTTAGCTTGAACAGCGACAAGCGAACCATTTCTGCGAAGGCCAGGGTGGCAATCGAAAAGTACAGGCCGCTGATCCTCAGTGTGAGTAGGCCGACAAAGCCAGCCGCAAGTGCCGCCAGCGAACTGCCGAACAGCAGCGCCAGCCACAGTGGCCACCCCCAGAGTGTTGTCGCAATCGCGCCGGCATAGGCGCTGATTCCGAAATAGGCCTGCTGTCCGAACGATATCTCGCCGCTGATCAGCAACAGGTATGCCGACAAGGCAATAAGGGAGATCATTCCGATATTCGAGATAACGGTCAACAGGTAGTCGTTGAGCATGGTCAATCTACTGGCCAGTCAGACCCGCTCGTACGCCGCCTGCTGCTGGGCGACGATCCTTTGTCCAACCAGCCCGCCGGGTCGCACGATCAACATCATGAAGAGCAGCAGGTATGCAGAAATATCACGGACCACCGGTCCTCCGTACCAGAATGCGTTAGCTTCAACCACGCCGAGAAGCAGTCCGCCCAGAATCGCGCCGGGAAGCGAACCCATGCCACCCAGCATCATGGCAATCAAGCCCTTGAAAGTGGCCCACAGCCCAAAAAACGGCGTGACCTGCGAATCGGCTGAAAGGATGAGGAACCCGGCAAGTCCACCGAGAACCGAAACAACAGCAAATGCCAGGAATAAAACGTTTGAGCTGTTGATGCCCATATATCTTGAGGCCAACGGGTTGTCGGAAACAGCCCGCACTGCCAGGCCGGGCCGGGTACGGAATAGGAACAGGTGCAACAGAGCCAGAAGGACCAGCGTCAGCAGGAACATCGAGATGTGTTCGCTGCGAACAAAAAACGGCCCGATGTCAATGACCGTCGAGGTGAAGAAAGCCGGGAAGGGGTAAGTGCGTTCCGGTAACAGGTGCATGGCGACTTCTTCGAGCTGCATCCAGATCACGAAACTCGAAACCATCGAGGCAATAGTCGCGTCGCGTCGCACGGCCCAAAAACAAAGCCGCTCGACGTAGATACCGACCGCAACGGTGATCATTACAGTCACCAGTACGACCAGCAAGACATTCTGAGAAAAATTGAGGTATACCCAGGTGCCAGCGTAGGCGCCCAGCATAATGCTTGGGCCGAACGACAAATTTAATCGTTTCATCACCCCAAACACCAAGGTAAACCCCAGCGCCAACAGGGCGTAGCCTGAACCGAACATTACCCCGTCTATGCAGTTCTGAAGAAAATCGGTCATCGTCAGAACCCGGGCTGGTTAGGTGCTCGGCTTAGGTTGAGCCGGCACCCAGATAGGCCCGCTGGATAACTTCATCCTGCTGCATCTCCTGGGGATTGCCATTGAAAGTTACCTTTCCTCCCTCCAGCAGGTAGATGTGGTGAGCGACCTTGAGTGCCATTCGGGCATTTTGCTCAACCAGCAGGATACTGACGCCTTCCTTATTCAGTAAGCTGATGATGTCGAAAATCTTCTCGACTATGATAGGTGCAAGCCCCAAAGACGGCTCATCCATCATCAGAATCTTGGGTCGTGCCATCAGGGCGCGGCCAATAGCAAGCATTTGCTGCTCGCCACCAGAAAGCGTGCCCCCAGACTGAGTGCTTCTTTCTTTTAGCGGGGGAAAACGCTCATAAATTCCTTTCAAATCGGCATTTATTGCCGGCTGATCCTTACGTGGTCTAGCGAACGCCCCGGCAACCAGATTTTCCTCTACCGACATCTGTGGAAAGATTAAACGATTTTCCGGCACCAAGACGACACCTTTGCGCACAATGCCAGGAGCCGACAGATTTGTAAGATTGTCCTTTTCTAACGTAATGCTGCCGCTATGGGAATTGAGAATCCCAGCAATAGTAAACAAGGTCGTAGTCTTGCCGGCTCCGTTAGGCCCGAGCAAGCAGGTTACCTGTCCCTCGCGAGCCTCGAGGCTCAATCCTTTGAGTGCTTCGATCGCGCCATAACGCGTCACAATGTTGTCGACTTTCAACATGGCGTGTTAATCACCATCAGACTGGCCAAGGTAGGCCTCCTGGACGGATTTATTTTCCTGGATAGCGGCCGGTTCACCCTCGGCAATCTTGGAGCCGAAATTCAATACCGCGATTCGATCGGTAATTCCCATAACTAAATCCATCACATGCTCAATCAAGATGATGGTCATTCCTTGCTGGCGGAGTTGGCGTATTCTCTTGTCTAGATCTCGGATTTCATCATGATTCATTCCAGCTGCTGGCTCGTCCAGAAGCAGCAGGCGGGGCTTGGTCGCAGCAGCGCGTGCCAGCTCCAAGCGACGCTGTTCGCCAAAAGCGAGGCTCGACGCGAGTTCATCGCCTTTATCGGCTAAACCGGAAAATTCCAGCATGGCATCGATTTCATTTTTGACCGGGCCGCTCTTGCGAAACCAGCGATAAGAAATCCCTTCGGCGCGGGTATCTTCTGCCGAGTTGCGGGCAACCCATAGGTTCTGCCAGACCGTAAGGCCCGGAAAAAGACGGATATTCTGGAAGGTGCGAGCCACGCCCGCTTTCACTCGAGCATGGGGCGATAAACTTGAAAGAGATTGCCCTTGAAAAAGAATCTCACCAGCTGTAGCCGGGAAAACTCCGGAAATCAGGTTCACCAGGGTACTTTTTCCAGACCCGTTGGGCCCAATCACACCAAAAATATCACCGGCATTGACTGCTAGATCCAACTCCCTGACAGCCTTAACCCCGCCGAAATTCTTTGAAAGGGATTTAACCTCTAGCATTGCAGTTCAAGCCTCCGCTGGTGACGGTGGGCCGCGCCCAAACAGCACCCGAAGGCCGCACGATCGCACATCAAGATAAACGACGAGAAAGGCGCAGCCTAAGCACGTTTTTAATCCATCGAAGCGTCTGGCTATCGAAAAGGCCACGGGGTTTGAGGTTCATCACAACGACGATTAAGGCGCCAAATAACAGCATTCGCCAGTCACCCAGGAACCGCAGGCCTTCGACCAATAGACCCTGGATAAATATAACAGCAACCAGTGTGCCAAAGACGTTCGACACGCCACCGAGGATTGGATAGGCAATGGCAAATGTTGCTAACAGCACCGTAAAGGCATGATGGTCGAGCATCGTTATCTGGTGGGCATACAGGCTTCCTGCAAGACCCGCAATAACACCGCCCGCGGTCATCGCCGCCACCTTAACAACCGTCACATCGATCCCAACAGTGCCTGCAGCCAGCTCGTCTTCGCCCACCGCTCGAAGGACAGCACCGGACCGTGTCTGGTCGGCCCACCAGATAAGCGCCATCACAATAATGACAAATATCCAGATCAGCGAGGCTACCTCCCAACTGGTCCAGCCATGCTCGGCGAAATAACGAATCTCGGAGAACCCCATAGTGCCGTCCGGTCCTACCTCAACACCATCCTGAGTAACACGCCACCTGAAGTTATGAAAAAACAGTCTGACAAACTCGCCAAAAGCAAGCGTTGCCACGACCAACATAAGGCCTCGAACCCGAAGCGCAGGAAATCCCACCAAAAAAGCCAGGAATCCCGTAATCAACATCGCTAGCCCGATTGCCGGCAGTATGCTCCACCCGAAAATCACGGTCAGAACCGAAGCGCTATAGGCCCCAACTGCAAAAAATCCTGCTTGGGCCATAGACAACTGCCCGGTCAGTAAAAGTACATACGCGGACAACCCGAGCAAGGTATGAATGCCGATGGTATTTATAAGATTAAGGTAATAATCCATCTGAATCACCAAAACGATATTTGGACACTACACTTAATCCCGAGTAATTGTTTTTCCGAACAAACCATTCGGACGGAAAACCAGAAAAATAAACAGCAACGCCACAACGTACATGTCACGCTCATCGATGCCTCGAAAATACATGACTACATTTTCGAAACTACCTACAAACAAGCCGGCAATAATCGCACCCGGTATCGAACCCAGCCCACCAATTACCGTCACAATCAGCCCCTTTATCGTCAATGGCAACATCATAACCGGCGAAAGAATGCCAACCGCCGCCGCGGTCATTGCGCCGGCGATCCCGCCGAGCAACCCCGCGACTGCAAACGTGGTTGAATTAGTCGAATGTATGCTCATGCCGCAAAGCCGGGCTGCGACATCCTGCTGCGCTACCGCACGTGTTGCGAGCCCTAACCGTGTTCGAAATAGCACGTAAAGCAACACACCGGTGCTGATAAGGCCGATGAAAAAGACGAACAGCAGGTCGCCACGAATTCCGTAAGGACCAACCTCAAAATAGGCCTCTGAAAACATGCTGGGGAAATTCAAAGGAGAGCCCCGTGTCGCGTGCACAATGCCCTCATCAATAAAGAATAAACCTCCCACCGAAGCCATCAGCGCCGCTAGATGATTATGGACTGGGATAAAACGAAAGCAGGCAAGGTAAACGAGGTAACCCAGTATTGCCGAACAGATTGCTGAAACGATGAAAATAATAACCAGCGACACATCAAACAACATAAATACCGCCAGGCTCGAGTAGGCGCCGGCAATAGCAGTAGCGGCGTACGCAATATTCAACTTGCCCATGGCCCCGAAAATGAGCGTAAAGCCGATGCCGATCAAAGCATAGGTCGATCCAAACAGGAATCCATCCCCGACCGACTGGGTGATTTCTACAAATTCAAACCAGAAGTCATCCATCTGCGTATTGTTAACTCCTGAGAAAA
>CAJWEF010000142.1 GCA_913031305.1 uncultured Acidiferrobacteraceae bacterium | reverse complement strand
TGCGCCTGGTACTAGGGCCACACCGGCAGCGAATGCATCCAGGTTGAGCTGTAAGAACTTGGTCGGCACCCGCTCTCGAATCACCATTTCCAAGGTGTTTGGCCCAACCGTTTTGCTGGCTTGGTTGAGTGCACCAAGAGCAACGATGTTGGTCACCCGTAGGTTACCCACCGTGCGCGCAGTCTGAAGCAGCGGCAGTGATAGGAGTTGACAATTCTTCCAGGGTGGTACCTTAATTTCGTGATCGATAACAATCAGTGCTTGAGACGCCAGCGATTCCGGGGACAAGTTTGTAGCGACTGGGTCGAGAATGACGACCAGGTCCAGCCTAACAGCCAGCGGATAGTCCAGCTCACCCGTATCCACTACCAGGTCGGCCCGACTGAGCCCACCGCGAGAGGTCGGTTCGTAACTGGTGGATTGAGCGATCTGTTTGCCCTCCCGTACCAGGGCCTCGGCCAGTATCCGGCCAGCCAGTACCAGTCCCTGGCCACCACTGCCACTGAGGCGGATCTCCCGGTGTTCTGAGTTCACTTGGTCACCGTCTTCACGGCGCGCTGTTTGGTCGCGATATGTTGCCGGTAACTGTCGCCATACTCGGGGCGTTCGACACGAGTTAGGATCCCTGTCTTCCAGTCGCCCGGTCGAAAAGGGTGCTCTACCGCGTTACCATAGGACTCCGGGCGGATACCCGATTTCTGTTTGAGAATCATCTCCGTTGAATTGCCCAGGTCGTTCTTCCGCCCATAGATCTCGGTGCAGTCGGAGATTACTTCAACGAACGAGAAACCCCGGTGTGACAGTGCCGTTTTGAACAGATCCTTAAGACTGGGGGTTTGCAGTGTGATCTCCCGCCCTACCAGACTGGCGCCTGCGGCCGTAGCCAACTCGCAGGCATCGAAGACCGGTTCGTGATTGCCCAGTGGCGTAGTCGTGGTAAAACGGTCATTGCTGGTGGTCGGTGAAACTTGCCCTCCAGTCATACCGTAGACCTCGTTGTTGAGCATCACGCAGGTCATGTCCAGGTTACGTCGGCAGGCATGGATCAGGTGGTTACCCCCAATGGCGAGACAATCACCGTCGCCTGTGATTACTACCACCTCCAGGTCGGGTCGGGCCAGCTTGAGACCGGTGGCAAAAGCCAGCGGTCGGCCATGGGTGACGTGCATGGTATTGGTGTCGACGTAGGCTGCGGTGCGGCCAGAACAGCCGATACCCGATACCAGCGCCAGGTTGTTCATAGAGATATCCAGTTCGTGCAGTGCCCACAGTAGCGCCCGCAAGGCAATGCCGTGACCACAACCCGGGCACATGAAGTGTGGGAAAAGGTCAGTACGCAGGTAATCTCGTATGTCGAAATCGCTGTGTTCAGTGCCCTGCATGTTCTGCCAACTCAATAATTCGTTGTTGGATCTGATCGGGCGTGATCGATTCACCATCTATTCGATTTAGCCGGCTAACAGGAGTGCCGGCACAAATGCGATCAACCTCCCAGCACAACTGTCCACCGTTCATCTCCGGAACCAGCACAGCCTGGGCGCACCGGGTAACACTCCGTAGGGCCTGCTCCGGGAACGGCCACAGCGTGACCGGCCGGAAGAGCCCAGCCGCCAGACCCTGTGCACGGGCCTGGTGAACGGCACGATGTGCCGAACGGGCGGTAATCCCATAGGCAACGATCAAGATCTCTGCATCGTCGCAGGCAACGGTCTCATAACAGTCGATGAGATCGCGATGGTGGTCCAGTTTACCCAGGAGACGTGTCATCACCCGTGCGACCACCGCTGGATCCTGAGTCGGAAAACCGTCTTCGGCATGGGTTAAGCCGGTGATGTGAGTACGATACCCCGCACCGGGGCGTGGCATCGCGGGAATATCGCTACCGTTGATCGCGTAAGGTTTGAAATCCTCGGCCGGCCCGCTGGCCCATTTTCGGCCAGTCACCACCAGCGTATCTGAGGCCGGTATCTCTACGGTTTCGACTAAGTGGCCTATGATCTCATCGATCAGGACGATCACCGGCACTCGTAGCTGCTCAGACAGGTTGAAGGCACGGACTGTCTGGCTGTAGATTTCCGCCACAGATGCCGGAACCAGCGCAATAACGACGGTGTCACCGTGTGAGCCCCAGCGGGCCTGCATCACGTCACCCTGGGCTGGTCGGGTAGGCATACCGGTGCTAGGCCCCCCGCGCATCACGTTGATCACCACGCAGGGAATCTCTGCTCCCATGGCATAGCCCAGGTTCTCCTGTTTCAGCGAAAACCCTGGCCCACTGGTGGCCGTCATGGCTTTGATGCCACCGATAGAGGCACCAAGCACGGCACCCATGGAAGCGATCTCGTCCTCCATCTGGATGAAGGTGCCACCTACACGGGGCAATTCTGCTGCCATTCGTTCGGCCACTTCCGAGGAGGGGGTAATCGGGTAGCCAGCATAAAAGCGACAGCCAGCGGCCACCGCGGCCAACGCACAGGCATGGTTGCCCTGCAGGTTACGAATCCGATGTTGCGCAGAGTTGGTCATTCAGGCTCAGGGATCGAACTGTGTAGCCGTATGGCAAAGTCTGGACACAGCCATTCACACATCCGGCAGCCGGTACAGGCGCCGGGATCAGTGATCTCGACAACTTGGTGGGCGTTGAGTACCAAGCAGCGTTCAGGACAGGTTTTGACGCAGATATCACAGCCCTTACACCAGGCATCGGTGATCTCAAGGTGGACTGACCGCTCCAGAGTCTGCACTGACGCAGGTGGCGGGGACTTGTCTAGTCTGGGTGCTTCGGTAGGGGGGTGTAAGGCCCACTCCCGACCCATGTTGAAGGCCTGGCGGTTGATCTCAACCGTCCTCGCTGGGACAGCGCCGGCAATCAGTTCTTGCCAGCCCTCGGCTGGAAACTCAAGGGCTGTGGACAATGCACCAAGCAGCACCGTATTAGCCGCCTTCGGGTTGCCAAGCTCTGTAGCGGCCCCACTGGCATCGAGTGCCAGGATGCCGGGCAATCGTGTACGAATCTGGTCAACAGTCAATTGGTCATACCCTGGCAGTCCGCCGGGCTTGCGGTTGCGGCAGGCAAAAGGCGGTACGATTTGCTGGGTATCGACGATAAAGGTGCCCGTTTCAGGATTCAGGTACTTAAGCCAGCGCAGGCCCTCAGCCCATTCCAGTGCCAGCACGACGTCTGCCTCACCCGCAGGTATGGTGGGGGAGTAGACCTGCTCACCGAAACGCACATGGCTGAAGACCACACCACCGCGTTTGGCCATACCGTGCACTTCACTTTGTTTGACCTGTAACCGATGCTGCTGGCACAGCAGGGCAATGACTTTTGAGATCATGATGACACCTTGCCCACCGACTCCCACCACCAGCACATTAGTTGCGGCGGTCGATTCACCCGGAGCGCTGTGCCGGCGTTCAGCCACAACAGTTGACTGTAGGGGTGAGTTCATCAACGGGCCTCAGGCGCGACGGTCTGTATGCAATCGGAGGGACAGATCTGGACACACAGGGTGCAGCCCATGCACAGGGCCTGGTCGATGGTAATCTTGCAACGCCCCTCGTACCGTGCCTCACTCCAGGTCAGTGCCGGGCAGCCCAGGTTCATACAAGTCTGGCAGGCAGTGCAGCCCTCGGCCTGGACCTGGAAGGCTGGCCCTTTGATTTTGACCGGGTCGAGCACGCAGGGACGGTTGGAAATTACCACACTCACGCCTCTGTGTTCGATCGCATCGCGGCAGGCCTGGTAGAGAGCGCCGACGTCATAGGAATCGACCGTTTTTAACCAGGTCACGCCGAGCGAGCGGATTAGCTCCTCGAAATCGATCCGGTGGGTCTTGTCTCCACGCAGGGTCACACCGGTACCGGGGTGGTCCTGGCCGCCGGTCATAGCAATGGTCTGGTTATCCAGCAGCAACACGGTGATGTCAGCCTGGTTATAGACCGCGTCGATCAACGGTGGAATGCCGGCATGCAGAAAGGTGGAGTCACCGATGGTGGCCACAATCGGCTTGGTCTCGGTGCCAGCCTTGGCTAAGCCGATGGCCACACCGATGCTCGAACCCATCGACACGCAGGTATCAATGGCCTTTAGTGGCTCAACGGCGGCTAGGGTGTAGCAGCCAATGTCGCCACTGACCCTTGCATCCAGAGCTCGCATGGCCATATAAGTGGTGATGTGTGGGCAGCCCGCACACAGTACCGGTGGCCGTACCAGCGGTTCGATATCCAGTTCCGTAGTATCGAGCATCAGCACTGGACCCGGTAAGATACCGGCAGCCCTGAAACCATCACGCACCACTTCGGGAGAGAACTCGCCTACCCGTGGGAAAAACGCCTTGCCTTGGGCTTCGATTCCAAGTGCATGTAACTCGTGTTCAATGAACGGCTCCAGTTCCTCAACTACGATCACGCGTTCTACCGAGTCACAGAAAGCCCGCACTGTTTCTTCGGCTAGGGGAAACGACATTCCGAGCTTGAGCACACTCACTTCTGGCAACACCTCTTTTACATAACTGTAGGCCGGCCCCAAGGTGATTACCCCCACAGAGGTATCACCAGTTTCCCAGCGAATCAGATCGCTGTTGCGAAGATAATCCTGAACGCTGCCCTCACGCTCCAGTAGCTTGGGATGGCGCTGACGCGCATGCCCCGGGAGCATCACGTTTTTGACCGGATCGTCGCGGAAACCCAACGACTCTTTCTCTCGGCGTTGACCCACTTTAGCCAGGCTGCGGCAATGGGATAGCCGGGTGGTGCTGCGCAGTATCACTGGGCTATCGAACTGCTCACTCAGGTCAAACGCTAGGCGGGTGAAGTCCAGCGCCTCCTGGGCATCAGCCGGTTCCAGCACTGGAACCTGGGCGAAGCGCCCGACCAGTCGCGTGTCCTGCTCATTTTGGGAACTGTGCATGCCCGGGTCATCACAGACCGCCAACACTAGGCCGCCGTTCACACCGATATAGGTCTGGGACATCAGCGAGTCGGAGGCGACATTCAAACCCACATGCTTCATTGCCACTAGTGCCCTGACACCGCCAAACGATGCACCGATGGCGACATCGCAAGCGACTTTCTCGTTGGGCGACCACTGGGCCTGGATATCGTCAGCAGGATAACGGGCAATCGCTTCCAGTATCTCGGTACTGGGCGTGCCAGGGTAAGCTGCGGCCACCTGGACACCAGCCTCCCATGCGCCCCGGGCGATCGCATCGTTCCCCATCAGCGCCAGCGTCTCGGGGCTGGATTGCGCACCATCGGATTGTCCAGGAACGGAATTTAGTACTGGAGCAACTGCTTGGTTGGAATGATTTGGTTCCACTGCTATCTTCTGTTTAATCCGTAGGGCCGAGGGTCAGTGTCATGACTCAGTTTGTGTTCTGCCTCTGCCAAGTATTTCTGTTTATAAGCTTTCCTAGCCCACACTTTACAAGTCACTGGATGTATGGCCGCAACCCCACCAGAGGGCGCGCACCAAAACCTTATTGAAGCTAATGTCGATGCCCTAGAGGAAGAACTGGTTGAGCAACTGGAGGAACCTTTCTGCTTGATAAAGGTAGTGCCATCGACATCCTCTATCTCCCAGATTCGATCACAACGTTCCCGGCATCGGCTAAGCGCCTTCCTCTTCACATGCCGAAAGTTAGCGTAACTACCCGCTTGCCAACATCCGTTCGGCGCTGCTATTAAAGCACCATCCAGACCACCAATAGCCCTAAGCCAATCCAGATACTTATGTTTGCCGCTACCAGAATTCCCTAAGGCTTGGCCTGAAAGGACTAAGCCACATACGAACATCATGTAAACCGATCGGTTCATACGCCAATATTACGCCTATTAAACAAAAGAGTTGGATGGGGTAATTCCACTAACTGCAGGCTTTCAGAATGAGGAGATTAGGAGTCTACCCAACAACATTTTCCTGGACAACACAGTGTGATACCTTGACTTCGGTCAATACAACACGCGGTATTAGAGGCATAGGGAATGTGCTTGACGACACAGCCGCTCAGTTCGACGGATAGACTGGCATCTCCTTCGGCCGGAACAGATACCAGCTGGCGATGCTGGACGGAGTTCAAGTAGCACAGCAGTAAAAAACTACCGGAGAGTCCCGCTTCGACGGGGTTTTCTTTTGTCAGAACAGAAATCAGCAGACGTCCTCTACTTCTTCCTAAGTAGAAGAAATATAGTAAACATACCAAGAACAACAAGCCCAAGTAGCGCGCCATCAGGTATGTTCATCCGCGCCTCTCTAGTCACCACGGAGATATTAGTAGTAAAAAAGTGAGTACCAGGAATCTGATAAAGCGGTTCATAGTGGACTTAAAACACAACGTCAGAGATTGCATACATTTTCCAATCATCACCCTTTTTACGGAAAGCATAAAACGCAGATGCCTTTTCAATCACACTTTATCTTTTCTGATCTGGGTTGCCGTAGTTATTACATGCGCCTTCGTTTTATTAACACCATGAACGGTAGTGCTAACCTCTATAGCGGTATCCCAGCCCTTCTCTTTTCTCATGTCATCAGGTATTACAGGATAAGCATCTAGAGAAACACAATGACCATCTGAGATGTAGATAATGGGATAGTCCACCAGTGAATTTATTCCATCGACATCGTTCACAAGAAAATACTCGATGTACTGTCCGTAAGTTGCAAGGACCTTGGCTTCGTTATCCACAAAATTACCCTCCTTCAATAGTTAACCTGTTAACTATACCCAATAGCTAACTGACAGAGATTCCTGCTCTAAATGTAGTAACTTTTAACGGTATAAATGGTGTCCTATCCGCACACCCACACGCTTGTGGAACATAGCCGTATATCCGCGTAGGATTATCCTGTGT
>CAJWEF010000141.1 GCA_913031305.1 uncultured Acidiferrobacteraceae bacterium | reverse complement strand
GCGGGTTTTACGCAGCAGCACCTTATTCTGCTCAAGGCAGACTTGCTGACAGCGCGTCATCGCCGACGACTCGTAATGGGTTGATGGCGCCGGGATGAGCACCCAGCGTCTGGTGCTGTCACTATCTCTGGCGATCGTTGCAAAGTTCTGCCAGCGGATCAGTTGTTTTCGACCCCCTCAAACTCAGCAGATGTTTTGATCAGTTCAGATCCTTCCAGCGCCGGCAGTAGATACAGAAAACCATCTTGATGATACCGACTAATTTGTTGTGCTGAGAGACTATGCAGGTGGCACTTTCGATAATTACCGGGGATCGATTGGCACCTGGCCGGCCAGATCCAGAACTTCTTCCATACGATGACAGGCGCGCAGCAAGGCAGCTTCACCACGTGGTGGGCCGATAACCTGAAGACCTACCGGCAAGCCTGTCTTGGTGAAGCCGGCTGGCAGGCTGAGTGCAGGGCACGAGGTCATGGTGATCGCAAAAGTGATTGCGATCCAGTCAATATAGGTTTGAGTCGGCTGCCCGTCGATGGTTTCAACATAGCGTTGCTCTTTAGGAAAAGGTGGCACCGATACAGTGGGGCATAGCAGCAGGTCGTATTCTTCAAAAAAGGCAGTGATCCGTCGGTACAACCCGGATCGAACCCGCTCGGCATCCAGCAGCTGGGCATTGGTGACTGCCAGGCCTTTTTCGATATTCCAGATGATCTCCGGTGCGATCCGCTCGCGGTGTTGTTGCAGGATTGATTCCATCATCTGTGCGATCAGCACACCGCGCAGGGTCTGAAAGGCCTCAATCGCGCCGGAGAAATCCGGTGCATACCAATCCACCTGTGCCCCGATTTCGCTGAAACGCTCTGCCGCCGCCTCACAGACCTGTGCGACTTCTGGCTCCATGGGTACCACACCAAGGTCAGGGCTGAATCCGACCCGCCGTGGCATGTCAGCGTGTTGCAGCGCACCCACAAAACTTTCACCGGTATGCTGAAATGACAGCGGGTCCGCCGGGTCGTGGCCGGCAGCACCATCGAGCATTAATGCTACATCGGCAACGCAGCGTCCCATCGGCCCTTCGACCCAGAGCGTATCAAAAGCGGGCAGGCGTGCCCCCCGAGGCACGCGACCAGGTCCAGGACGTAAGCCCACAACACCATTAAAACTGGCCGGGACTCGCAGGCTGCCGCCCAGGTCGTTGCCTGTTGCCAGGGGTACCATCCCGGTGGCCAGTGCGACGCCCGAGCCGCCGGAGGAGCCGCCGGCGCTGACGGCGCTGTTCCAGGGGTTGAGCGTATGACCAAAGACCGGATTAAAGGTATGCGCTCCGGCCCACTCGGGCACATTGGATTTGCCGACAGGAACAGCGCCCGAGGCTTGCAGTTTGGCTACCGTTGCGTCCGATTTGCGGGCGATATTATCTGCAAAGAGCGGTGAACCGTAGGTTGTGGCCACACCGCCGAGGTCGTTGTAATCCTTAACTGCCAGTGGCAGACCCCAGAGTGGGCCTTTGATATCGGTGGATGCCCACTGTTCGGTCATTGCACGCGCCTGTTCGCGAGCATGGCCCAGACACAGAGTCGGCAAGGCGTTGACTTTGGGGTTTACCGCTTCAATGCGTGATATCGTGGCATCCATGACTTCAAGGGGTGATAAAGCTCCAGAACGCAGGCATTCGCTAAGCTTCGTCGCAAAGAGACGGCTCAGATCATCACTACTCACTGGATGGGCCCGCAGACTTTCTAGACTACGGTAAACGACTTCATTGGATCGTCGTCCAGATTAGGTTAGAGGCTGCAACTCATATCCGTGCCACAGCACATAGGTGACTTGATCATGCCGCAATTATTCGGGCACTTAGTTACTGCCACGGTGTTGCCTTCATCGGTGGTGATGTGGTCGTGTACGAGTTCTGCCTCGCACTTTACACACTTCAACCCCGTAACTCCCATTCCACAAACTGCGCAGCTATATTCCGCCATGAGCATTCTCCCTTTTTTATGATGGCACTTCCGTTGAGGTAGTGCCGGTTGATTGTTTTTTGGCCATCCATAGGACAGCCAAGAAGGATAGCTGTCCGTGGACATGGTGCCACACCGTACACTCTTTTATCAACTGGAGTAGATTATCAGCCAGGTCATTTTGTTATTCGCGGCGTAGCGCAACAATCGGGTCGAGTCGAGAGGCTTTGTGGGCAGGGTAATAGCCAAAGAAGACGCCTATCAACGCCGCGAAGCCCATGGCGATTACTGCCGAAAACGGTGAGATCACGACAGGCCAGTCACCAAAGCGCGCTGCTGTGAGTAGCCCCCCCAGACCCAGCGCTACGCCGATGGCGCCGCCAATGAGTGATACCGCCATTGCCTCGGTAACAAATTGCACAAGGATATCGATGCGCCGCGCCCCAACCGCCATGCGCAGGCCCACTTCGCGGGTACGCTCGGTGACAGAGACCAGCATGATATTCATGATGCCGATTCCACCCACCAGCAGTGAGATGCCGGCGACGGCCGCCAACAGCAGCGACATGGTGCGCTCGGATTTGGCACGGGCTTCGAGATACTGTGCGACATTACGTACGTAAAAATCATCGGGCGCTCCGGGACGGATCCGGTGGCGCTCCCGCAGAAGATCAGTGACCTCCTGCTCAGCGGTTTCCAGCAGGTCAGCTGAGCGTGCTTTCAATGTGATATCCCGAACCAGATTGCCACGATAACGTTTGCCGACATCCAGTCGTGAGCGGGCTGCCGATAGCGGTACGAATACGACATCATCGTGATCACGACCCCAGGAGGATTCTCCCTTTGCACGGATGGTACCGACGACCCGGAACGGGATCCGATCGATCCGAATAGTTTCGCCAACCGGGTCTTGGCCAAAGAACAGTTGATCGATGATCGTTTGGCCAACAATCACCACTTTGGTACTGGAGCGTTCCTCGTTGGTGCTGAACGTGCGGCCATTTTCGATCTGCCAGTCCCGGGCCTGCAGATAGGTGTCGCCTACCCCGTAGATGGTGCTAAACCAGTTGGTATTGCCAAAGATTATCTGCCCGGTGGCCCGCAGAGTTGGCGCCGCGATCAGTATGGACGGAGCGCCGGCAATAATCGCAGCTGCGTCAGCCTCGGTTAAAGAGATCTTGGAATTGGCTCCGCCCCGTACGCCGCCGGCGACACTGGTACCGTTACGTACGAAAAGTACGTTCTCACCCAGTCCCTGTATCGTTTCTTCGATCCTCAGTTGCGCTCCCTTACCCACACCGACCATGGCGATCACAGCGCTGACACCGATAATGATTCCCAGCGTAGTCAACGCAGTTCGCAGCTTATTAGCCCGCAGCGAGCTAACGGCACTCAGCAGGCTGTCACTGAGCTTCATGATGTGCCTCGCCTATCTTCGGTAATGTCGTTGGTGTGACAGCATTGACACCTGAGGTCGATCGATCTTCAATCAGGCGGCCATCGCGAAAATACAGCACTCTTTGGGCAAAGGCAGCAATCTCTGCCTCGTGGGTGATGACAACGACGGTCATCCCACAGCGGTTCAGACTCTCGAGCAGCGCCATGATCTCTTGGCCCGTCTGGGTGTCGAGTGCGCCGGTGGGCTCATCGGCCAACACCAGTGCCGGTCGGTTGACGATGGCACGGGCGATGGCGACCCGCTGCATCTGCCCGCCTGAAAGTTGTGCTGGCAGGTGGTGTCCACGATCAGCAAGCCCGACCGAATCGAGCGCCGCCCGGGCCTGTTCGAGCCGCTGAGCACGGGAGACGCCACCGTAAACCAGCGGCAGTTCCACGTTAGCGATTGCGTTGGCGCCGCCAAGCAAATTAAATGATTGGAAAACGAACCCGATTTTGCGCCGACGTATCCCGGCAAGTGCATCGGCGTCCAATCTGGAGATATTCTGTCCGTCCAAATGGTACTCGCCTGCACTAGGTGTATCCAGACATCCCAGCAGGTGCATGCAGGTGGATTTGCCCGATCCCGAAGGCCCCACGATCGCAACAAATTCACCGTGCTGAATATCGACAGAAAAATCGATCAGCGCCTTCACTGTTTGTGCGCCAACGAGGTATTCGCGGCACAGCTGTCGAGTCCGGATGATCGGCACGCTCATGAGCTGTTATTGCAGGTCAGTGGGTTGCACGCTCGCGCCCGGTAATCACGGCATCGCCTGCTGAAAGTTCATTGCTCGTGATTTCAGAATAGGTGTCATCGGACAGGCCGATCTCAACCCTTACAGAGGTAGGACCTTGTGGCCGCCATAACGTGCCACGGCGCTGGCGGGTGCCAGCCGATTTGGCACGCATTTCACGGTAGCGTATTCTCTGATCCTCGCTGAGCAATGCTTCAATGCGGCCGAAAGCCTGATTGCGCAATTGGGTTTTGGCGCTTTTTCTGGCTTGCTCTTCCATGCCCGATTCGCGTAGTGCGCGTATTGCCTCACCCATCTCACGGAACACAGCTGCAACCGCGGGGCGTTGTTTATCGCTGAGTTCCAGCGTTGTGGCAAGTTTTTCGATCCGTGCCAGAGCCCGCTGATGGCCATTCTTGGCCGTCGATCCGGAGGCTTTGGATAGGCCTTTGGGTTTAAACCGAAGTGCCGAATTGGGTACCCGCAGTACATTCTCACGCCGGCCGACGATGATCTCCACAGTTGCAGTCATGCCCGGCAATAGCGCCTCGTCGTTGTTCCGTGTGGCCACCATCACCCGGTAGGTCACCACGCCTGAGTCGACCTGGGGCGCCTTGCGTATCTGGGAAACGTGGCCGCTGAATCGCCGGTCAGGGTAAGCATCTACCGTGAATCGAACTTGCTGGCCATCAATAACTCGCCCGATATCTGCCTCATCAACGCTGACCTCAATTTGTACATCACGCAGATCCTTGGCCAGTGTAAACAGTACCGGAGCCTGCAGGCTGGCCGCGACGGTCTGCCCGACATCGACATCGCGGTTGATGACGACACCGTCCACCGGGGAAAGGATCACGGTATAGCCCAGGTCCAGTTCACGCTCGCGCAGGCTGCCCGAACGGGAATCGACCTGGGCCTTTGCCGAGAGCACCTGGGCCTGTTGCTTCACAAGGCGCGCTGCAATGCTTTCAAGGCGTGCATGCGCCTGGTCGCGCTGCGCGAGCGCACTACCGACCACACTTTCGGATACGACCTTACGTTGGAAGAGGGTACGCTGGCGTTTCAGGTCTTTTTCCAGTTCGCCCAGCGCTGCCATCGCGCCGCTGCGTTCGGCCCGCAGTTCATCCAGGACAGCTTTCTGCATGGCGACATTGGCCTTAGCATAAGCGAGATCGGCACGCGCTACCTCGACCCGGACTTCAAACGCGGCAGGATCGATGCGGGCCAGTACTTGTCCGGTTGCCACTTTTGAATTGAAATTGACCAGTACCTCGGCAATCTGGCCGGAGACCTGCGAACTGATATCGACTGTCATCACTGGATCGACTCGCCCGGTCGCTGATACCACCTGCTCGACGGTACCTCGTTCGACCTGAGCCAGTCGCCAGCCAGGGGATGGATCCTGGAGTTCTCCCTGGAAGAGCCAGATACCCCCAGCGATAGCTACAGCGAGTGGGATAACTATTAAAACTTTGCGCATGAGCATGTTCGTTAGTAACTTCGTATGCAAGAACTATACCTGTAACTATCCCAAAGACTAATTACCATAGTATGAAATGGTCGCTGCACCCGGTTTTGTTGGCGCTTATTCGCGTGATAAAGACAAAAATGCCACAGACTTTGTGCTGGCGGCCCGGCGCGCACATAATCCAACGAAGCAAAGTTGCTAACACTCGAGTGTGCGATGGATTCACCCACAACATATGAGGCCACAGCGGTTTCCCCGGCTGATGCCAGCTTCGAATTACTGCCACTTCGGGTGAGCGCCCTTGGCTTCGATGCCGGTGGTGAGACTTTACTTGCCGATGTGAATTTTACGCTGGAACGCCAAGGGCGTACCTGTGTGGTCGGGCCAAACGGCGCTGGCAAGAGTCTGCTGCTGCGTCTTTGTCACGGCCTGCTCAGGCCTACCCGCGGTGAGGCCCGCTGGGCCGGAGGTAGTGTGGCCCAGCAACGCTGCGCCCAGGCGATGCTGTTTCAGCGCCCGGCACTTTTACGCCGCTCGGTACAGGCGAATGTCGAACATGCCCTGGCGGCGCGGGATACTCCGCGGGGCGAGCGGCACGAAAGGGCACTGTCAGCACTCGAAAAAACCGGGCTGGTCGAACTGGCCCGGCGTGATGCCCGGGTACTCTCCGGTGGCGAACAGCAGCGCCTTGCATTGGCGCGAGCCTGGGCTCTGGAGCCTCGTGTGCTGTTTCTGGATGAGCCTACGGCCCACCTCGATCCGGCAGCGACGCAAGCTGTCGAAGAGATCATTACTCGGATTGATGATGAAGGTGTTCGTATCATCATGGTATCTCATGACATGGGGCAGGTTCGACGTATTGCCAGTGAGATACTGTTTCTTCATAACGGGCGGCTGGTTGAGCATAGTCCTGTTGAAAGTTTCCTCGATGCGCCTGGCACGAAGCTCGGAGCAGCTTTCGTAGCGGGTCGCTTGCTCTGGTAGTCGCGGATGGTCGGCCTTAGTTAAAACTGGTTAGCCAATGCGAAACGGCATCGCTGAAGCCCCCTTCGCTATGGTGTGCCACCACTACAAACTCCCGGGAGAGTTCGGCTGGCGCATTAGCAACGACACAAGAGATGCCAGCCCAGCGTAGCAGGTCGAGATCGTTGTAATCATTGCCAACCGCAAGCGTAGTTTGGGCGTTAAGATTCAAGTGCTCACAGATCCATGCGGCAGCATGGGATTTACATACTGATGCGGGGAAGATCTCGTACCAGGTAGAGCAGTGATCCAGCGGCGAGGTCG
>CAJWEF010000140.1 GCA_913031305.1 uncultured Acidiferrobacteraceae bacterium | reverse complement strand
CAGGTCTTTTCTCATAGTCATCTCTTCTAGGTACACGAATGTTTCTAATATTCATATTTAGGCTCCTTAATAATGTTCCATGAGGCGAAAACCCTATCATTGTGCCGGCAACCATCGAATTGAATAATGCCATTACCATCATAATGATGTGCTCGGAAGATTGTCAATGGGCGGATAACTGATAACCGCTCACTGATCACTGACAGAAGGTAATGCCCGCAAAAAAGTGGTCAGGTTGTTCAGTTCGTCGGCGGTGAGCTGGCCAGCGAAATTGTGATCTGTCCCGGTTCGGAACACGTCTTCCAGCGTGGCCGCGCTGCCGTCATGTAAGTAGGGAGCGCTCAGCCACAATCCGCGCAGGCTCGGCGCATCAAATTTCGTCCCTCGCCCGTGGCTGTTCTTTTCTTTGGAGGGATCTCCTGTGCCCACGTCGTGCAATTGGTGATCCGTGTAGAGGGGTGGGGGGTGGCAGGTGCCACAGCCTAGTGCGGTGAACACGGCCTGACCGAGGCCGATTGCAACCTGGTCGCTGGTATAGGGCGAGTGTGGTATTTGGATCGTCGCCATGTAGGCCGCCAGCGCATCCAGTTCAGCAGAAAGCCCGCCGTGTGGTGGGCCAAGCGAGTCGTGCGGCTCGCCGGGAATCAGCCCCTCGCCAAACTGAATCTCACGGATCGTGATCTCCACGTCCTGCAATTCGTCAAAGTCGCCTGACCAGTGGATGGGCAGCGTTTGGGCGACGCCGAGTAGTGATGGCGTGTTACGCGGACCGTCGGGGAAGCCGAGCCAGGTGCGAGCGTCTATCGTGCCGTCGAAATGGCAGGTGGCACACGAGATCCAATTGTCCGTGGTCAGTAACGGGTTTTTTGCTGAATTGAAGATCTGCTTGCCAAGCAAGATGGATGCGGTGAGTGGAATCTCTGTTAACGTGACCGTATCGGTGACGGTATGCGTTGAGGTGTCGATCACGCTCAGCGTGCCATCCAGCACGTTGTTGACGAAGACGCGCGCGCCGTCGGGCGTGATGGCGATGCCGCGCGGGTTGGCACCGACTGCGATATGGGCCAAGCCTCGATTACTCGCGAGGTCAATCACCGACACGTCGTCGCTGCCCGCATTGGCGAGATAGAGCGTACTGCCGTCGGGAGACAAGGCTACCGAAAAGGGCATGTTCACCGGCTCATCGGCAGTGTCGAGTGTGATGCGTTCGCGAACCAGGAGTTTGAGTTTTTCTAAATCCAATACGTTGACGACAGGAAAGACGGTGGTGTCGAACAGCAGTGCGGTGTTGGTCACATTTGAGCGCGTCTGGGGCAGGTAAGCTTTACCGCCGTCCGGGGCTAGGGCGATAAATTGCGATAGGTTGGTGTTTGCGCCGGTGGAGGCGATGTCCTTTACTGTGAAGGTCTGTGTGTCAATGAAAGTGACTTGACCGGTGAATAGATGAGTGACATACAACGATTGTCCGTTGCCACTGAGCGCTAGTCCGGATGGGAAAGGGTTCACCGGAATGCGCGCCAGCAGTTTGCCCGTAGCCAGGTCAATTACGCTCACATTCCCCAACGCGAACTCAGTCACGAAGGCGCGCACGCTGTCCGTGACAATACCATAGGGCATGGGGCCGACGAGGAATTCGGCAACTACCCCAAGATGTATAAGATCAACTAGTGAGACAGTCGCCGAACTGTTGTTGGCGACCACCGCTCGCTGCGAATCGGGGGTGATGACAAGCGTACGCGGATCGTCGCCGACGGGAATTTCGGCCAGCACTTCTAACGTATCGGTGTCCACGACAGTGACCGAGTTGCTGTCCGGGTTGACGGCAGCCACCAGCTTGCCGTCGAGTGAAACGGCAACGGCGGAGGCGCTGACCAGGTTGTCGAGGGGTTGGGTGAGTGTGGGCACCGATTCAACCTCTATTGAAGTTGTACCCATCGGAGTCGGCTCAAGCGTGGGGGCAGCGGTTGTGGTTACCGCAGCAGCTTCAGGGGGTGTTACAGATCCCTCCTCAGAAGGAGTAAGTTGCACGGCTTGGGCATCGCGGATTACTGTGGTTGTTAAATAAAATGTGGGTGCAAATCCGATGCAGGCAGGCAGCAACAGAGCCATAATGATCCACAAACAACGCGAATGAGAACGAATGAGATTACCAAATTCGCAGCGTTCACTCGCTTGGTTCGCAAATGTGAATATCATCAAATTTCGCACTGCTGCCATCTAGAACTTCCAGCCAAATCCCACCGGGGGCGAGAGAATCTGGCTCTGAGGTTACGATTTCCTGTACGCCGTCCACAGATATACGTAACATATGCTGTAGCAGGCTTATTTCGACCACATGCCACTCGTCGGGAGAATGATATGCACTGACATCATCAAGGAAGTCATCGGCTGGGCTAAATTTGATGAGTTGCGTCCCTTCATCTGCGAATGAGATTAGGTAACGCCGACCGTTACTGTCGTGAAAGTTCAGATGCATCCGGCCGCTTTCGAGCTTTACACGCAGCCGCCAAACCACTTCATCCCAACTTCCGTTTGCATAGGCGTGGACATGGCCCTTGCCCAATAGAACCTTTGAACCGGAGTCCACCACCACTGACCAGGCCGAAGGCGGGTTAAACTCCCAACCGTTCGTACCAGACTCAAAATCGCTGGCGAACAGTTCCACCTCGGTGGTCAGGCAATCGGTCTGCCCGGTTGGCAACTCGCTGGGTATTGGAGGTTTGGGTGTGGGCAGCAGCGCGGTGATTTCGCTCCCCTGAGGTGGCACGATCAGGTCTGGCCCCTGGAGTGTGAACTGGCGGGCGTAGAAGTTTCCGTCTTCCCCCTCCATGAGTATGTTCACCCAAACCGTGTCGGCTAATCCAGGCTCATAGCCCGTGCGGCCAACTGCGTCGATGTTAGGAAAGGTGCGGCTCAACCTAGCGGGATCATACACCATCGTGGTCCATCCTTCACTCGACTTCACGGTGCCGCTCTCTAGCAGGAAACCCGGCATGCCGATGGTGTAATAAATTGTCCCCGACTGCTCTTGTGGCAAGCTCACCTGCAGCGGTACAGACTGAAACCCCCTAACCACGCTCCAGGCCGGATGGGTCGTAGACAGGGCCGGGCTTTCTGGTGAGACGACGTAGACGTCGAACCCGTTTGCGCTGGCACCCAGCACTGTGCCGGTGGGATACGGCTCGGTCATCGGACCGGCCGATGTAGGAGAGTCGAATGTGGCTGTGACGGAAACATGGTAGATACCTGACGTAGTCACCACGAAGTCCAGTGCAGGCTCGTAGAAATAGCCGATGGCGTTGGCGCGGCCCGAAATAGTTCTGGAGAAGCCATCCGGGCCTGTGACAGTCACATCCACCATGGCCGGCAGGGTCGGGGCAAGTTGCGCAGCGAAGGAGAAGCTGTCGCCGGTTTCCAATATCGTTCCCGGCCTCACGGCCAGCGGCACTACGAAGGCGTCAATCGCCTCTCCGGCAAGGGTCATGATCGGCCCACCGCTTGGACCGCCGTTAGCCCCCTGAAAGGGAGGGAAGACCCGCGAGCCTTTATGGTCATTATCGGCGAGCATGACCCACAATGATCCGTAGATTCCATAGCGGTTCAGTTCTTGTGTAGTGTCCCGGAAAACTGCACCACCGAACTGGAACTTGAAGTCGTTGGGCATATCTCCATTTGCCCCCATTCCCGGCTGAAAAGCGTACATATCATTAAAGCGCCAATAACCCGTGCCGACGTCGTCGTCGCTGATGATCTCGCGCACGCGTTCGCCTGGCCGCTCGATTCCGCTATACCAGTAGCCGTAAGTCACTATATCGGAAGGGTCGAGGGCGGGATTGAGTCCTGATCTGGTTGCGAAGGTCAGCGGTAACTCACCGGCGCGTGCCCGTTGGTCAAGGGTTGGTGGCGGGTCACCATGATCGCCACGTGAATGGTAGTTGCTCTGTCGGTCCCAGGCACGGATAGCCTCCTCGACCAGACCCTCCGTGTCCTGCACGCTGATAATCACACGCGCAGCGTCGTCATTGGTCTGCCAGAGGATATCTCCTCTGGCGAAGGGCAGATTGATGTGAGCGGAATCCCCGGGCGTGATAGGAGCATTGAACCAGAGCTTGACCTTGTTGATCGGTGTATCATCACGTCCGCGCCGGCCGTGGGCGATCAAAGATGAGTCCGGCGGCGCGACCACCTGCCCCCAGCGCGTCGCGCCCATCCACAGCACTCCGTTTCCATCAGTATAGTGCGCTGTTGTTTCGACCAGCAATTCACCAGGCCCGGTCATTTCAATTACGGGCGCATCTGGAGGTGGCGTGAAGGTACCAAAGCGATTGGCTGTGCCGCTCACAAGATACTCAACTTTTTGATCTGGATCGGATTCGACCAGCAAAGTAACCTTGACTTCTATCTTAGCTGGCACACCCGGCAGCACGGTGATGCCGGGATTCAGTACGTCGCCCACCTCGAAGGGGGTCATCGGCAGGGTGGCTGGTTCGATATCTAATGGTTCGGCGACGAAGACCGTGTATGTGCCGCCGCCTTCGTAAACATTGCCATAGACATCCTCTACCGTCCCGGTCATCTCGATGGTGTATTCGCCGTAGAGAGGAAATTGGTAGTCAAACATGCCGGAGCCCGTGCTAAGTTGAAAGACCTCGGCCAGATGACCTCCGCCAAAATATATAAACGAGCCGCCGCTGGACGTGGGTGTGCGGCTGGTCGCAACTGTGAAGGGTGTAGGACCGAAGGTGTCCACTGCACCATCGGGATGGGTGATTTGTACTCTTAACGATCCTGACGGTAATTTGAAAGTGAAATTGGGTACGTTCGGGATATACCTGTCACCGTGGGCAACCATCGGCAGGTACGGTTCCAGACGATAGGTCAATGCCTGGCCTGTCTCTTTGGAGAGACGTGGAATGACGTAGCGATGTGATTGCGTGGCGATGCGGTTGGCAATCTGGAAATCTCCCGCGTCTTGGACCGCAACCGTCCCCCGGCTACCGTCGGCGCTGGGCACATCGGTGAGCAAGGTCCAGATAAGATGGGGTGGTGCCGGCTCTCCAACCGTAAATGGAGGGAAGGGCAGTGCGTGGTTGGCCATGAACGGATTTACATGCGGGCGTGGCCCTCCCAACGAGCCGGTGTTTATATCACTGAACGTGGAAAGCCAAAACCCATAGGTGCCGTCAAGGACCGT
Organism: uncultured Acidiferrobacteraceae bacterium; assembly: GCA_913031305.1. Taxonomy (GTDB): domain Bacteria; phylum Pseudomonadota; class Gammaproteobacteria; order Arenicellales; family UBA868; genus UBA868. Next base: position 1,720 of record CAJWEF010000140.1, on the reverse strand, counting down.
GTACGGAATAGAAACCTGTACACTAAACTGTGCGGTAAGCCGATTACCTGTCTCGTCTGGTTGGAGCGCATCAGTTTCTAAACCGTCTCCGACCAAGGGAGCACCTCCCCAGTGCTCCACCGGCAATCCGCTGGGCGTGAGGATATTTGAGAAAAACTGGTTGGCTTCCATACGAGACCGGCCGTGCGTGTCGAACAGCGGGATGAGGTACACGTGCAGGTTCAGACGCTGCCCGGTTAATGCATCTACTTCGTTTTGGGTAACATAGACGCTGGCAGTCCCGCTGAGACTCACCGAACCTCCAGGCCGAAACTGCCCAGTCATCAAACCGCTCAATGTGAAATCGAGGTGGCCGGGGAAAGTCGAGCCGCTGAGGACAAAGGGCACGCCGTCCCCAGACGGAGGTTCAAATGGCACCTGCGCCATTGAACCGGGGGCAGCGTTTACGCCATGGGGGCGCTCGTTATAGAGGATGTTTCGCTCCAACCAGCGCCCATTCAGCGGATCGTATTTGACGATGACCCACGACCCGGGCGGGGCGACGATCTCTGTGCTGAAACTGCCGTCCGAGCTGGCTTTCGTCAAAGCAGCATAGGCTGTATTGGGGCTGACCACGTACACCGGATAAGCCCCGGGGATGGCCCCTGATATTCCCTCTACCTTGGTAAATCCGTTCCCCTGCCACGTAAGAGTGATCTTGGAGAAGTCGGGCATAGTGACTGCTTGCGGGTACAGGTCGTCGGGGCGCGAGGTGGCATGAGTATTGTTGGTTGCTGCTAGGGCTGGGCTGGGCTGAGTTACAGTACAAACGCTCCCGATCAACAACAGCAGGAGAATTGTGAACTTCACGGTGCGTGGAATTTGTCTTAGTTTCATGGATGTGTAAGCAGTTTTAGGATTGCTCCTCCATTTGTATTACATAATGTTTCGCATTCATTTGAAATTTATGTTCTACCAAAATCTAGCAATTAGATGACTAATTAACGTGAAAATTGCAACATAGTCAAATTTTAATTGCAGGTACTTGCTCTAAAGTTATTGCAATTTTCTCTTCCTGCCAAATATATGTACATATCATGATTTGTCAAAACAAAATTAAAACTATACTCAAACAATGAACGAAACATAAATCCCTTTTATGCAAGGAAGTATCTATTCTATCTGTGTACACGCTCATCAGTGCAGATGGAATCAGAAATTCTGAGTAGAAAATCCAGAGTTACTGAAACTCTGCAAGAGATTGTCGATTCAATCCCTTATATTTGCGAACTGTAGACCTATCTGTACCATTTATCAACACTATTATTTTATTGTTGATGGGATATTTTATAAAAAAATGGGAGTTACTTGGAGGGGTGTCTGACTGTGAAGAATTAGAGGGGGGTTACTCACAGGAGATGATGGGGTTGATGGGGAGATTTTACTTGGAGGGTAGTGAATATGGATTTAATTGTTGAAGAAAGGATAAACAAACCGTCAATGTTGACGGTTTGTTTTAGACCACTTTAACTCTCTCTTGAATCATATCCTGTGCACACCTCTGATAGCTCGTATCCACAAACACAGGAGAGATTTCATATCCTATACATTTCCTTCCATTGTCCAAGGAAACTATAGCTGTAGTACCACTTCCAAGAAATGGATCAAGAATAGTATCTTCCTCTTTTGAAGTCCCAAGAATGAATGGTTTGATAAGTTTTTCAGGGAATGTAGCAGAGTG
>CAJWEF010000139.1 GCA_913031305.1 uncultured Acidiferrobacteraceae bacterium | reverse complement strand
GGGCCGTTAGCTCAGTTGGTAGAGCAGCTGACTCTTAATCAGCGGGTCGCAGGTTCGAACCCTGCACGGCCCACCATATATCACGGACAGTGGGGCTCCGCGGGTCTTAAGACCTAGATTTCCCTTTTTGAGGTACCGGGCGCGAAAGTGGCGGAATTGGTAGACGCGCTGGCTTTAGGTGCCAGTGGGGCAACCCGTGGGAGTTCGAGTCTCCCCTTTCGCACCAGCTACCGAGTCCGGCAGTTTCACCTGACTAACAAAGGCGCACGAGTTAAGCAAAAGGAAGGTAGGTAGATATGGATGTATCAATAGAAACCACGGGCGCTATTGGTCGGCGCATGACGATAAAGGTGCCGGCGGCGCAGTTGGACAGCGCGGTCAGCGCGCGTTTGAGCCGCCTGGCTCGGACTGCCAAGATTCCCGGGTTTCGCCCCGGCAAGGTGCCGATGAAGGTCATCGAGTCGCGCTATGCCGATCAGGCCCTTGCCGAGGCCGCCGACGAACTGATTGGATCAAGCTATCGCGACGCGGTGACTGGTGAATCGGTAGAAACAGCGGGCCCCCCGTCTATTGAACCAAAGACCCTGGCGCGAGGCGAGGATCTTGAGTTCGTAGCGAGCTTTGAAATCTTTCCCACGATTCCTCAGGCTGACATTCGCGATATGCCGATCGAGCGCAATACCTGTGAGGTGGGTGACGAGGATATTGACCGTACTATCGAGACGCTGTGCAAGCAGCGAACCACTTATACCCCGGGCGATGCACCAGCTGAAGAGGATGACCGTGTGCTGATCGACTTTGAAGGCAAGGTTGATGGTGAGGTATTCGAAGGAGGCCAGGCGAACGACTACCCGGTGATCCTTGGAAAAGGTGCCCTGTTGCCTGAGTTCGAGGAGCAATTGACTGGAGTGAGTGCGGGCAATGATCTCACCATACGACTCACTTTTCCAAAAGACTATCCAGGGGTTGCGGTAGCCGGAAAGGATGCTGAATTTGCAATAACCGTTAAAGAGGTTGGAAGGCCTCAGCCTCCCCAGATTGATGAGGCTTTTATACGTACTTTCGGCGTAGAAGATGGACTCGAGAGTTCTTTTCGCGAGGAGATACGCAAGAATCTTGAGCGTGAACGTGACCAGCGGGGGCGTGCCCAGGTGCGCCAAGCTGTGCTGGATGCCCTGATGAGCGATAACGAGTTCGAAGTGCCTACGGCACTGGTTGATGATGAAATCAATCGTGCCATCATGGCGGTACGCGAGCAATTGCGTCAGCAGGGCCTACCTCACGATGGGCCAATTGACCGCGCTAATTACCTGGACGAGTCCTATCGGCGCGTACGCCTCGGCTTGGTAATGCATGAAGTGGTTAAGCGGCGTGAGATTAAGCCGGATGCAGACCGGGTTCGTGCAAGAGTTACCGAGATGGGGTCGACTTACGATGATCCCGAGCAGTTTGCACGTTGGTATCACGAAGACAAGAATCGCCTCGCCCAGGTCGAAGCTGTTGTCGTAGAGGAGCAGGCGATCGAGGAGTTGCTGAGTGAAGCCAAAATCACAGAGACGGCCATCACCTTTGATGAGTTCATGCGCCCAGCCACCCCCACGTCAGCGCCTGTTGCAGGCGCCGACAGTTAATCGGAATAAGTGATATGAACAAGACTTTTAGTGGCCCCGGAGTTATCGAGCCTCAGAATCTCGGCCTTGTGCCGATGGTAATAGAGACTACCGGGCGTGGTGAGCGGGCCTATGATATTTATTCACGTCTGCTCAAGGAGCGAGTGGTTTTCATGGTTGGAGCAGTCGAAGACCATATGGCCAACCTCATTGTTGCTCAATTGTTGTTTCTGGAATCAGAGAATCCAGATAAGGATATCCACCTTTATATAAATTCTCCCGGTGGTGCGGTTAACGCAGGAATGGCAATTTATGACACTATGCAGTTTGTGCGCCCGCAGATCAGTACCGTCTGCATTGGCCAGGCTGCCAGTATGGGTGCTGTAATTCTTGCTGGGGGCGCGCCGGGTAAACGTTTTACGTTACCTCATTCGAGAATCATGATTCACCAACCCTGGGGCGGATTTCAGGGCCAGGCTACCGACATCGATATTCACGCCCGTGAAATATTGCGTCTGCGCGAACGGTTAAACTCTGTATTGGCTGCGCATACAGGCCGTGACGTGGATACGGTCGCTGCGGATACTGAGCGTGACAATTTCATGGATGAAAACGAGGCCATGGAATACGGAATCATCGATCGGGTTATTAAAAGCCGGGAAGACGAATAGTCTTCGATCTCGTAGTGTCGCTGTTAACAGGACTTGCATTTTCTCGTCAAACCTTGCATCGTTAGAGTTCAGGTGATACAAAAAATGCACCTAGTGCAGTGGGATTTGACTGGGCAGGAGGACTGATGGCCGACAGCGACGGTGACAAAAAAGGCGACAAACTGCTGTATTGCTCTTTCTGTGGAAAGAGTCAGCACGAGGTACGCAAACTGATTGCAGGACCGTCGGTTTTTGTTTGTGACGAATGCGTCGAGTTGTGTAACGAAATTATCCGGGAAGAGGTCGAGGACGCTGAGGCGCCAGAGGCCGCAAGTACGCGCTATCCTACGCCGCAAGAGATCTGCGCCCGGCTGGATGATTATGTTATCGGCCAGGCCGAAGCGAAGAAGGTGCTCTCGGTTGCAGTTTACAACCACTACAAACGCATCGAGCATGGAGATGCCGACGCGGTTGGTGGTGTCGATATTGCCAAAAGCAATATCCTGATGATCGGCCCCACCGGTTCGGGTAAGACGCTGTTAGCGGAAACTCTGGCGCAGGAACTCAACGTGCCATTCACGATCGCAGATGCCACGACCCTGACTGAAGCTGGGTATGTGGGCGAGGATGTCGAGAATATTATTCAGAAGCTCTTGCAAAAATGTGATTACGATGTTGAGAAAGCCCAGGTCGGGATTGTTTATATCGATGAGATTGACAAGATCTCGCGCAAGGCCGACAACCCGTCGATTACCCGGGATGTCTCCGGTGAGGGTGTGCAGCAGGCTTTACTCAAACTGATCGAGGGCACGGTTGCTTCAGTCCCGCCGCAGGGCGGGCGCAAACACCCGCAGCAGGAATTCCTGCAGGTTAACACTCGTAATGTACTGTTTATCTGTGGCGGGGCATTCGCGGGGCTGGAAAAAGTGATCCAGGAACGTTCGGAAAAATCCGGTATCGGGTTTGGTGCAGACATTAAGAGTAAGACGGATACCAACCGCGTCAGTGAATTTTTGCGAGATCTTGAGCCTGAAGATCTCATCAAGTATGGCCTGATCCCCGAGTTCGTTGGGCGTATGCCAGTGGTTGCGACCCTTGAAGAGCTCGATCAGGATGCCCTGATCACTATTTTGACTGAGCCGAAGAATGCGCTGGTCAAACAGTATCAGAAGCTATTCGAACTTGAAGGGGTCGAGTTGGAGATTCGCCCTGAGGCGCTCAAGACGGTCGCGCAGCGGGCGACTGAGCGCAAAACCGGGGCACGGGGCTTACGCTCGATCCTTGAAAGAGCGCTACTCCAGACCATGTTTGAGTTACCATCCATGGAGCATGTGACCCGTGTGACGGTCGACTCCAACGTGATTGAAGATGGCGCGCAACCGCTGTTCATGTACGAAGACGAGCAACGCAACGCCTCTAATCAGTCATCCTGACAGGCCTTCGTTTTAGCCTGGGGCGCATTATGGTGGCGCTTGAAAACGGCGCTACCCGGCCCCAGTTATAGTACGTGACTCGATTTAATAACTCGACGCCGATCGCATTGTTGTAGGCTTGTAAACCCACATTTTTTGCATGGAATATTTCATGACCGACGAAAAAGCCATCGACCCGATTACCCCTAGAACTCGTTATCACATGCTGCCGCTGCGCGATGTGGTGGTGTTCCCACACATGGTGATTCCTCTTTTCGTTGGCCGGGAAAAATCTATCAAAGCGCTTGATGAGGCAGTCCAGGCCGGCAAGCAGATCTTTCTTGCCGCACAGCATGATGCGACTGACGACGACCCGGCGCCGGAGAAGATCTTCGGGATCGGCACAGTCGCTAATATCCTGCAACTGCTGAGACTCCCCGACGGTACCGTAAAAGTATTGGTCGAAGGTGTGTCGCGTGCTGCAATCGTCAACTACGTAGAGACAGAAGAGAGTTTTGTCGTCGACGCGGCGCCAGTGGGTGAGGGCGAGTTCGACGATCGCGAAGGCGAGGTGCTGATGCGTACCGTGATTTCTGAGTTTGAGCAATACGTCAAACTTAACTCGAAAATCCCGCCGGAGGTATTAACTTCGCTGAGTGGTATTGAAGATCCCGGACGCCTTGCCGATACCATTGCGGCGCACCTGACATTACGCAACGATGAAAAACAGAAGATCCTCGAATTTGGTGATGTTCGCGAATGTCTCGAACACATTCTTGGAATCATGGAATCGGAGATCGACCTGCTGCAGGTTGAAAAACGCTTGCGTGGCCGAGTCAAGAAGCAAATGGAGAAAAGCCAGCGCGAATACTATTTAAACGAGCAGATGAAGGCTATTCAGAAGGAATTGGGGGAGATGGACGATGTTCCCAATGAGATGGAAGAGTTGCAGCAAAAAATAGATCAGGCAGGAATGCCCAAGGAGCCCCGCGCGAAAGCCGAATCTGAGTTGAAGAAACTGCGCATGATGTCGCCGATGTCCGCTGAGGCAACTGTGGTACGCAATTACATCGACTGGTTGGTGCAGGTGCCGTGGAAAAAGCGCAGTCGGGTCGTTAAAGACCTCACCAAGGCCGAGTCAATACTCGAAGCCGATCACTACGGACTGGAGAAGGTTAAAGAGAGAATTCTTGAATATCTCGCAGTTCAGCAGCGTATTAACAAGGTGAAAGGGCCGATTCTGTGTTTGGTAGGACCTCCGGGTGTTGGCAAGACCTCGCTCGGCGAATCCATCGCCCGGGCAACCAATCGGAAATTCGTGCGTATGTCACTCGGCGGCGTGCGCGACGAGGCTGAGATTCGTGGCCATCGGCGTACCTATATTGGCTCGATGCCTGGCAAGATCATACAGAATATGTCGCGAACGGGAACCCGCAATCCATTATTTATGTTCGATGAAGTCGACAAGATGTCGATGGATTTCCGCGGTGATCCATCGTCAGCATTGTTAGAGGTGTTGGATCCGGAACAGAACCATAAGTTTGGCGATCATTATCTGGAGGTGGATTACGACCTATCCGAGGTTATGTTTGTGGCGACCGCCAACACACTGAATATCCCGAGCCCACTGCTCGACCGCATGGAAGTCATTCGTATCTCCGGCTATACCGAGGACGAGAAAATCAACATCGCGACCCGCTATCTGGTAGTTAAGCAGAAACGCAACAACGGCCTCAAGGAAGAGGAGATCAGTATTAATAAGCAGGCGTTGGTCGATATCGTGCGTTACTACACTCGTGAGGCAGGCGTACGTGGGATGGAGCGAGAAATCGCCAAGATTTTCCGCAAGGTGGCCAAGGAGTTGCTGCTTGACAGCACTAAGAAACATGTTCAGGTCTCATCGCGCAATCTGGGTAAATATCTGGGTGTGCGACGACACCGTTATGGTCGCGCTGAAGAGGGTAACCGTGTGGGCCAGGTGACGGGTTTGGCCTGGACTGAAGTTGGAGGTGAATTGCTCACTATTGAGGCGGCTGTGATGCCGGGCAAGGGCAAGCACAGTTTTACCGGAAAACTCGGTGACGTGATGCAAGAATCGATTCAGGCCGCAATGTCGGTGGTGCGAACCCGCTCGGCCCAGTATGGGATCGATGTAGAGTTTTATCAGAAGCAGGATATTCACATCCATGTTCCCGAAGGCGCTACCCCCAAGGATGGGCCTAGTGCTGGGGTGGCAATGTGTACAGCGGTGATTTCAGCTATGACCGGCATTCCGGTGCATGCTGATGTGGCGATGACCGGGGAGATCACCTTGCGCGGTGAGGTACTACCCATCGGTGGGCTCAAGGAAAAACTGCTCGCAGCGCATCGCGGCGGTATTGGCACAGTACTGATTCCAAAGGAGAACGAGAAAGATCTTGCCGAGATTCCGAAAAACATCAAAGGTGGACTCAAGATTGTTCCGATCCGCTGGATCGACGAGGTCTTCGCGGTTGCCCTTGAGCGTTTGCCTACATCAGAGACAGTCGATCCGGACCAAGCGTCGGTGACGCCCGAAGAAACCAAGATTTCATCTGAGGAGTCCACACGAGCGCACTGAGTCTTGTCCGCGATTCCGTGACAAGATTAGGACGGAGATCTCGTAAACCGGTATGCGATTGGGATTGTTGTAGATTACCTTTAGCCTATTTGCTTTCATAGAGTTGTCGTATGTTTTTTAAGTCATTTATGAGGTTGGGGTATGGCTGGTATAGCGTTGCTACACCTCAGTTTGCGGTTGACACCGATTTTCCAGTTGGTATAACAAGAGGGCCCGGATGCCCAGGAGTCGACAGCGAGCGGATTGGTGTCGATCGGCTTCTTTGGGGAGATGGCTTGCCGGAAAACTCCTATTATTGGATAAGAGGAACAGAGCATGAATAAAGCGGATCTGATCGATTCGGTTGCATCTGCAACTGGTTTGGGGAAACCTGAAGCCGGTTCAGCGGTGGAGTCTGTCCTTAATGTAATCACCTCAGCGCTACAACGTGGGGAGAGTGTCTCCCTGGTCGGGTTCGGTATTTTCTCGATAAGCGAACGTGCGGCCAGGGTTGGGCGTAATCCCCGTACCGGCGAGAGTATTACCATCGCGCCGTCTCGGGCACCGAAGTTCAAGGCTGGCAAAGGTCTGAAGGATGCCGTAAACTAGCGCGCCCTCCGGGGGTGCTTAGCTCAGTTGGGAGAGCGTCGCCCTTACAAGGCGAAGGTCGCAGGT
>CAJWEF010000138.1 GCA_913031305.1 uncultured Acidiferrobacteraceae bacterium | reverse complement strand
GGCCATCGTAGGCCTGTCAGCGTCGGGCCTCCCATTTGTGTTGGTGCTTAAGGGATCCGCCGGTAGAGAATCCCTGCAGCCACTGCGAAGGCAGCAGTTGGCAAAATGGCCCCTACCAATGGCGGCATATCATAGACCAGCACGATATAGCCCAGCGCCTTGCTGGTGGCAAAAAAGGTAATTCCGATCATGATTCCGATAAAAAGGTTCCGACCCATACCTCCTGAGCGGATACTGCCAAAGACGAATGGGATCGCCAACAACAGCATGACAGCCGCTGAAAGAGGTAATGTCAGTTTCGACCAATAAGCCAATTCAAAGTTACGCGTGTCCTGAACATTAGCTCTGAGGTGAGCAATGTACTGGCGCAACTGGAGCAGAGATAACTGGTCCGGCTGCACCAAGAATACCGCCATCGTCTGCGGCGTAACCGCAGTGTTCCAACGGGCCTTTGGCGCCTCACTGACCTGGGTAAAGCCCTGTTCATCAATTAATGTCTGCCTGACGTCATCAAGATCCCAGAACGATTCGGCGTAACGGCCCTTGCCCGCATAGACCAGTGCACGCAATTGGCTCATGCTGTCAAATTCGAAAACCCGAATATCGCGTAATGTCAGGTCGGGCAGGACCTCGCGAACATTGACGAAGGTCTTTTTGTCTCGCAGCCACAAGCCAGAGTTGGATTTCTGTTCAATATTCCGTTCCAACGCCTGTGCCCGCCCGCGCTGAGCCAGAGTTTCACTCCATGGTGTGATGAACTCGCCAATCAGTAGCGCTACTAAGGCCAACAGAAAACCCAGTTTTAGTACAGCGACGGTAATCTGACCGATCGATATCCCACTGGAACGCATCACGATCAACTCCGAATCGACTGCCAGCAGGGAGAGGCCGAGTATGGCGCCCACCAGCACTGCCATCGGAAATACCTCGTAAACGATACGTGGCGTACTTAACAGGACATACTTTATCGCATCCAGCAGGCTATATTGACCCGTACCAAGGTAGGAAACCTGGTCAATGAATGTAACGAACACAAACACACCAACCAGCACCCCCAGAACCAGTAGTATCTGGTTTAGTAATACCCGCCCCAGATATAGATCGAACAAGCGCATTGGCACTCAGCCAGCGATGCGTTTCAGCCGGACTGGCCACTGCCAAAGAGACCGGTCATTGGCGCGACGCCAGAACAGATACACCGCCATAGCCGCAAACAGCAGGTGAGTTGCTATCAACCCTGCCAGCGGTTCGAATCCACCCTTAGGTATCTGGGCACACATCAGCGTTACCAGATTGGTATAGGAGAAATAAATTGACAATGCTACAAACATCGACACATACCGCTTGCCCTGTGGTTCCATGCGGCCCAGTGACAGTGCGAAAAGAATGAGTACTGGAAGTACAGCGATCTTGGAGAACCGCCAGGCTAATTCCTTGCGCTCATAGGGGCCATTAGATTTCCATAACCGACCCGTTTTCCAGCCATGCAGGGGATAGCGTACCGGTGAAGCCGAACCGATACTATCGCGGATGGCATAGCGCTCAAAATTAATGACCCGGTAAACGCTGTCCCCGGGTACACCTTCATAGCGAACACCATCTTCTAAGACCAGAAACGCATCCTGACTATCAGGGTCGATTTGCCGATGTGCGGTTTGCGCGAGGATCACTCCTTCCCGACCGGCATCCGACCCCCACGCAAAGATTCCTTCATACTGCCCGGTCTCGTCATTCAATGACTCAACAAAATAAACTGCGCGGCCTGCGCGAGTTTCCAAAAAAACACCTGGAATAACTCCCACAATGTCGTCACGGGATTTCAGGCCATGCTCTATCGCTCCCACTACCCGTACCGCCATAGGTCCTACAATGAGAGAAAAACTTCCAACAATGATGGCACTCACCAGCAGCAAAAAACCTGCTGGTCGTAGCAGATGACCCAAACCAAAGCCGGCCGCTGCCATGATGGTCATTTCGTTGTCCCGACTCCAACGGCCGAGCACCATCAATATGGCCACAAACATCATCAGCGGAAGGATCACATCCATGTAGCCAATCACTTTCAGAAACAGTAACAAAAATATGCTATCGATAGGAATAACGCCCTCGGCAGCCTGGCGTAAAAATCCCAAAACGCGAACAACGAGGAAAATACAGAAAATTACCAAAGTCACCGCTCCGCTGGTGAGCAGGACCTCGCGGGCAAGGGCTCTACGCAGGATCATTAGACGTTCCTAGCCGCGGGTTTTGACATCGCATTGAATCAGCCACCACAATAGCACGTCATTTTACGTGAATCAGCATAATCGACCCAGTGTTATTGAACTCAAACCACAGTTTTATTGCCAGGAAAAATATGAAAATCACCGTTTCTTCACCCGACATCACCCGCGTGCACACCCATTGCCTTGTTATTCCCATTCATGAAAATGATCGCCGGTCAGCCAGTGCCCGCAAGGTTGAGGCCGCAACGCAAGGTCTGATCAGCACACTTGCTAAAGCGGGAGATATCGATGGCCGACCCGGCACCGTACTGATGACTCCTGCTCCATCTGGGGTTAACGCCCAACGACTGCTTCTGGTCGGGGTCGGCGAACATCCTGATGCCGATGATTTTGCTCGTGCTGCAGCTGCAACAGCGCAACGTCTGTGTGCAACACCGGCTACCAATGCCGTCGTAACCCTGGTGGAAATCTCAGCCAAAGGGATTGACCCCAGTACGCGTGCCCGGGTTCTGGCACAGGCGCTGCATAACGCCACTTATCGCTTTAATCAATTAAAAACGGGCGCAAGTAAAGAGGAAGCCAAACGCGGTGGTGCACTGACACGGGTTACTCTTGTGCCAGGATCAAGCAACACAGCATCGGTCACCCGAGCCGGCGTCAAAGAAGCGACAGCAATCGCCAACGGCATGAAACTGGCTCAAGATCTTGGCAACCTGCCAGGAAATCTATGCACCCCCAGTTACCTGGCTACCCAGGCACGAAAACTTTCGCGCAGCCACGGCTTGGGCGTCAAGATCCTGGATGAAGCCAAAATGAAGTCCCTTAAAATGGGCGCATTACTGTCTGTCTCGCGTGGTAGTCGGGAGCCAGCACGGTTCATCATCATGGAGCACCGTGGCGGCAAATCGAATGAAGCGCCAGTGGTACTGGTGGGAAAAGGTATAACTTTCGATGCAGGTGGGATTTCGTTGAAACCCGCATCAGCCATGGACGAAATGAAGTACGACATGTGTGGTGGTGCTAGCGTATTTGGTGCATTGGCAGCTGCCGCTGAACTCCAGCTCAAGCTTAATGTCGTGGGTATCGTGCCCAGCAGTGAAAACCTGCCCGACGGTGCCGCCAATAAGCCCGGGGACATCGTTACCAGCATGTCAGGAAAAACTATTGAGATTCTCAATACCGATGCTGAGGGTCGACTTATCCTCTGCGATGCCCTGACCTATGCCGAACGCTACAAACCCGCAGCAATCATTGATATTGCAACACTCACCGGCGCCTGTGTGGTCGCACTGGGACATCCTGCCACAGCGTTGTTCAGCCCTGATGATGCGCTGGCCGAAGAACTCCTAACTTGCGGTAACTTAGCCCGAGACCGTGCCTGGCGTATGCCACTCTGGGAAGACTACCAGAAACAACTCAACAGTCGCTTTGCCGATATGGCCAATATCGGTGGGCGTACGGCTGGAGCCGTCACCGCCGCCTGCTTTTTGTCCCGGTTCACCACAAAGATGACCTGGGCACATCTGGATATCGCCGGCACTGCGTGGCATTCTGGAGCTAGAAAAGGTTCAACCGGCCGCCCAGTACCCTTGTTGACTCGTTTCCTGATTAACCGAGCGAAGGCAGGCTGATGGAGCCATGAGTTGCAGGGTTGATTTCTATGTTCAGTCCGGCGGGCCTGCACAGGGCCACTTAACGCTCGCCTGTCGTGTAACGGAGAAAGCCTTTCAGGCAGGGCACCAGGTTTACATACGTTGTAGCAGCGTAGAACAGGCCAAAACCCTGGACCAGTTACTATGGGCCTTCTCTCAGAACAGCTTTGTACCCCACTCTATCAACGGCACAGGCAAAGCCCGCACGCCCGTGACCATCGGGAATGAGCCGGCCAACAGTGAGACTGCCCAGGTGGTGGTGTCCCTTGCTGGGGACCCGGTCACCGATTTCACCGGCTTTCTCCGCGTCGCCGAGATTGTCGGCAATGAAGGCGCTGAACGGGAATCGGGTCGAAGACGGTATCGCTTTTACCGTGAAAACGGAATTGAACCAACCACCCATGAAATCAAACTGTAGCGGGACAAGGCTGCGATGACACAAAAAAAAGACCGAGAGGTGCTGATTCGCGAGCTGGAAAACCTGGGAGAATTAATTAAGTCTGAGCCGACCGACACGCCAACGCTGGATGCCCTAGCCGAAGACCGAACGCCAACCGATTCCCAGGAATTTCTGACCCTAAAGACGCCTCCCATTGCGAAAGACATCAATCCGGAGCAACCACAAACCGTCGATATGTTCACAGTTCCAAGCCCACAAGCTCCCAAAGCATCTTCTGCTGAGGCGTTAGATAGCACTATTGCCCCAGATCACCCTACAGATACTGGACACGAGAGCCTGGCTGTGGGGTCAAACAGGGAACCGGCTGTGGCCGATGAAACGAAGGTGACCGCTGACGACAAGGGCCTTGAGGAACTGACCAGCGAACTGCTCGCCGTAGTTGAAAAAAGACTATCCCTGCATTCAGGTGAATCTCTACCCGAATCGCTGCGTGACGAGTTAGCCCACGATATCAGCCAGCATCTGGCCCCGTGGCTGCACGACTACTGACATACCTCAACCTCGTCTGCGGACGTGTCTGTCCCGCAGCAGTTAGCCTATACTTTCACGTTTTGTAAATTTCTACCCTGACAGTAGAGTAGAAAACTCCATTGATTCATGAACGAAAACGAACTCAGCAAAACTTATGACCCGCATGCGATAGAACAGGCGCTTTACGACGCATGGGAAAGTAGTGGTCAATTTGCGCCGGCCGGGGACGGAGATCCTTACTGCATTGCCATCCCTCCACCCAACGTCACCGGCAGTCTGCATATGGGCCATGCCTTCCAGGATACGATCATGGATGCGCTGGTGCGATACCACCGGATGCGTGGCCATCAAACGTTATGGCAGGGCGGAACAGACCATGCGGGCATTGCAACGCAAATGGTGGTTGAGCGCCAACTAAACGCCGAAGGCAAGACCCGTCATGATCTGGGACGCGATGCATTCATCGAACGCATCTGGCAATGGAAACGCGAATCCGGCGGGACGATCACCCGGCAACTACGGCGCATGGGGGCGTCTTTAGATTGGAGTCGGGAACGGTTTACCATGGACGAAGATCTGTCCCGCGCGGTGCGTGAGGCTTTCGTCCGGCTGTACGAGGAAGATCTGATCTACCGTGGCAAGCGGCTGGTTAACTGGGACCCAGTGCTGCACACCGCACTGTCAGATCTGGAGGTACTTGCTGAAGAGGAGCAGAGTTTCCTGTGGCATCTGCGCTACCCGCTGGCCAACGGCAGCGGTTACGTGATTGTCGCCACCACCCGGCCGGAAACCATGCTTGGCGACGCCGCAGTAGCGGTGCACCCCGACGATGAACGGTATCGTCAACTTGTCGGCTGTCAGGTCATGTTACCGCTGGTCGGGCGTGAGATTCCCATCATCGCTGACGATTATGTTGATCCAGATTTCGGCACAGGCTGTCTGAAAATTACACCGGCACATGATTTCAACGATTACGAGGTCGGAAGCCGGCACGGGCTCACGCCAGTAAATATCCTCGACCCCAGCGCTGCAATCAATCTGCCGGGTTCGCCCTATCATGAGATGGACCGTTACGATGCCCGGGAACGGATTGTCGCCGATCTTAAGACGCTCGATCTTATAGAACGAATAGACGATCACACCCTCATGGTTCCCCGGGGGGACCGCTCCCATGCGGCCGTCGAACCCTACCTGACTGACCAGTGGTTTGTGCGGGCGCAAGCGTTGGCCGAGCCTGCGATCAAGGCGGTAGAAGACGGTGACATCCGCTTCGTTCCCGCTAACTGGAGTCGCACCTATTTTGACTGGATGCACAATATTCAGGATTGGTGTATCTCCCGACAGATCTGGTGGGGTCACCGTATTCCCGCCTGGTACGACGATCAGGGCAATATCTTCGTTGCACGCGATGAAACCCAGGCCCAGGTACAAGCACAGGCACTGCATGGCCAGGCCGTACCTCTGTATCAGGACGATGACGTACTGGACACCTGGTTCTCTTCGGCCCTGTGGCCTTTTTCGACCCTGGGCTGGCCCGACTCGACTGACGAACTGGGCACCTTCTACCCCACCAGTGTGCTCGTGACCGGCTTTGACATTATCTTTTTCTGGGTCGCCAGAATGATCATGTTTGGCCTGAAGTTTACCGGCAGCGCCCCCTTCCGAGACGTCTATGTACATGGACTGGTACGCGATGCTGACGGACAAAAAATGTCCAAATCCAAGGGTAACGTACTTGACCCATTGGATCTGATCGATGGCATTGCGCTGCCTGCTCTTGTCGAAAAACGCACCACCGGACTCATGCAACCGCAAATGGCAAAGCATATTGAAGATGCGACCCGCCGCCAATTTCCGGATGGGATTCCCTCTTTCGGCACCGACGCGCTGCGATTTACCTTTGCCAGTTTGGCGACTCAAGGTCGGGATATCCGCTTTGACCTGGGCCGAGTCGAAGGCTTTCGTAATTTCTGCAACAAGCTTTGGAACGCCGCACGTTTTGTGATGATGAATACTGATTCTCTTGTGGACAAACCCCTGGCTAACTTCGAAACTGGAACAGCCGAACGCTGGATAAACTCTCGGCTGCAGCACATTGCCCAAGATGTCGCAACTTCGATGGAAGCCTATCGGCTTGACCAAGTGGTACAAACATTGCACGCCTTTGCCTGGGATGAGTACTGCAGCTGGTACCTGGAAATCGCAAAGATCGAACTCGCTGACGATAGCTT
>CAJWEF010000137.1 GCA_913031305.1 uncultured Acidiferrobacteraceae bacterium | reverse complement strand
TATACTCCACTCCACTCCACATATAATTCTACCGGCCCACGAAAAGTAATATTGGGCGCAAACTCCAGTTGTTGATTGGCTACCAGGCGTAAGCTCGGAATGCGACGGGTCAGGGCCTCCATGGCGATCCGCCCCTCCAGCCGTGCAAGGCGGGCGCCCAGGCAGAAGTGAATCCCGTGCCCGAAAGAGATGTGCTTGTTGACATTTTTTCGGTAGATATCTACCTCTGAGGGCTTGTCAAATATTTCAGGCGCATGGTTGGCTGCTCCGATACTGACAAGCACCTGTGTGCCGGCAGGGATATCGATGCCCGCTATCTGTGTATCCCGAGTTGCGATACGGCGCCAACTGGTTTGCGGGGAGTCTGCCCTGAGTACCTCCTCAAGTGCGTTGGTAATCAGGCCCTGATCTTTACAAAGCGCCGACCACTGGTCCCGATTCGGGAGAATATTTAGCAAAGAGAGTGCAATGAAGTTGCTGACAATTTCGTGCCCGGCAAAGGATAAACCATATATTGCAGACTCCACCTCACGGTAGCTGAGGTCGTTCGGGTTTTCCTTATGCGCAGCGAGCAGCTCGGAAGTGAGATCATCAGCGGGGTTTTCCATGCGGCTGGCAACGAAGGCTCGACAATAGCGCCAGTACTTGAGCATGTTCTTGGCAATATCTACCTGCTCTTTATCGCTGGGCTTGCCCCAGGTAAAGCGTAGTCGATTAGAGGTCCAATCAATAAGTTGCGCGTCGTCCGCCTCAGGAAATCCTATAAAGCGGAAGATGATTTGGCCGGGTAGTGGGTGTGCAAACGCGCTCACGAACTCTACTGGTCCGCCGCCTGCCAGCATATCGTCGATGAGTTTTTCACAGCCCTCGCGGATGTAGGGATCGAGCATATTCATGCGCCGTGCATTGAAACCATCCTGCGTATACTTGCGGATGCGGGTGTGGTCGGGCTGTTGGCGATTCGACATAACTGCCTGCGGGTTGTAGTCCTTAGCAGATAGAATGTTCTGCGCTGCCTCGCAAACGGGAAAAACAGGGTCCTGGACATTTTCTGAGGAAAAAACATTGGAATTTTTGAAGACTTCTATTACATCCTCGTGTCTGGTCAGAACCAGGTATCCCAGTTGTTCTGAGTAGAAAGCCGGTTGTTCCGCCTGGAAGCGCTCCAACTGAGGGTAGGGGTTGTTGAGATATTCCGGATCGAATGGTGTGAAATCATGGTCAACAGGACACCCCGTGGGCCGGGTGGCTGGTGCTAAGTGGACTTTGTGATAGGCATCCTGGCTCATGCTTTTTCCTCTTGCTTGTGGAGTTTGGCTAGTAGCCGGCGTGGGGAACTGTGGCCGCGGACCCGTTGGATTTTTTGAATCTGTCTTTTATCGCGCGCATACCCTGGGTCAGCACCAGTGTATCGACGCCTACCCCAACAAAGTTTGCGCCACCAGCAACATAGGTCTGAACGAGATCCGGGTCGAGACAAAGAAGGCCTGCATGCTTGCCTGCTGCGCAGATACTCTCGAGACCGGAGGAGATGGCGGCAACCACTTCAGGGTGGCCAGCATCGCCGATATGCCCCATGGATGCGGACAGATCTGAGGGCCCGATAAAAGCACCATCGACACCCTCGACCGCGAGAATAGCGTCCAGATTTTCCATCGCCGTAGCCGTTTCGACCTGCACTATCAGGCACAGCTCATCATTAGCCACCTGCACGTAGCCGGGAACCATGTTCCACTTCGCCGCTCTGGCCATCGACGTGCCAAGGCCACGCGTGCCCCCAGGGGGATAGCGTACCGCTGATACGATCGCCGCGGCTTGCTCAGCGGTATCGACCATGGGAATCAGCAGGCTTTGCACACCTATATCGAGCATCTTTTTCAGTAGAACCGGGTCGTCGCTGGCAGGTCGGACGATGGGAGCAACACCGTAGGGGGCCATGGCTTGTAAATGAGTCGCAATATCTCGTAGCTCAAAAAGGCCGTGCTCGTGATCGATCAATAGCCAGTCGAACCCGGTGGCCGCAGCCATTTCTGCGATGCTGTTGTCTGGCAGGCTGAGCCAGAAACCGTATTGAGTGGTGTTGGTGGCAAGTGCAGCGCTGAATTTGTTCTTCTCCAGCTTCATGGTCAGTGTTCTGTGCTATACAAAATTGACTGTAATTTCGCCAAGAGGGCCATAATCGGTGCGTATATCGTCGCCGGCTTTGATCGTCACCGGGCGCGTAAAAGAACCCGATAAGAGTAATTGTCCAGGCTCCAGGCCAATACCATGGGGCGCGAAGCGTTTGCAGATCCAGGCGATGCCGTGGGCGGGGTGTCCCAGTACGCCGGCCGCGAGGCCTGTTTCCTCAATCACCTGGTTTTGATAGAGCAGCGCGCCGGACCAGCGCAGATCTATTTCCCGTGGGGAAAAACGATTGTCACCGATAATGACTCCGGCGTTACCCGCATTGTCCGCTATGGTGTCAAATACCGTGCGGGTGTAGCCCGTTTCCGGGTCGGTACGCAGGCTGCGCGCCGCGATCAACTCCAGCGCAGGTACGACGTAGTCAGTAGCATCCAGTACCTGCTCGACCGTTACATCTTCACCGAACAGGGGCTTGTTGAGCACAAAGGCCAATTCCACTTCCAGTCGTGGATCGGTGTAATCCCCGGCCCTGATGGTATCGCCGCTGGCAAAGGTCATGTCATCCAGCAGCACACCGTAATCCGGCGTATTGATATTCATGGCCGTTTGCATGGCGCGTGAGGTGAGGCCAATCTTGTAGCCCAGCACCTTGGCGCCTTCGCTCAGTTTCCGATCGACCCAGCGCTTCTGTACGGCATAGGCATCGTCCATGTCCATGTTGTAGCTACGGGTAAGTGCAGGTATCTGAGAGCGAGCCTTCTCGGCATCGTAGAGGCGATCAGCCGCCGCCTGTATGTCTGATTCAGAAAGCATGCTTAATAGCTTTTCCTGTTGTACTTAACGTGTTCATCCAGTTCGCGCATCTCGAAGGAAATCGCGAGCGGCATCGAATCCAGCAGGGGCTTGAGGTGCTCGGTAAGAGTGTTGAATAGCAGCTCGCCGCATTGCTGACGGATGCTATGCTCGCGGCCACCACCGACGCGCATACTCAGGTTGATAAAGCCCTTGGTGGGATCACCATCTGCCAGGTAAAACTCCTCGTAACGCTGGGCACGGCTGCGCATACCGGAGAGGGGGAATACACCCGTGTCTGCAGCGACGTGGTGCATTTTCGCCATCAGTCCCCTGAGATCGAGTGTTTCAGAGGGCAGGTTGGCCGAGTATTCGTAGATAAAGTGTGCCATTGTTCAGATCGGACCTCGCTATAAGGGAAAGACCGCATTGATCTGGCCGGTGCCAGAACTGCCAAAATAAGGTGTCAGCACCTCAGCCTTGCCCTGATATTTGTCCCAGCCCAGCGCACCGAGCAACATAGCCGTATCGTGCATGAAGCCCTCCCCATGACATTTGTCAGCGTACTCGGGCAATAGGGAGACAAACGTTTCCCAGTCTCCGTCCTCCCACATGCGAACTATGTGGTGGTCGAAATCCTCCAGAAAGGGGCTCCAGACCTTGTGCAGGTAGTGTTCTGAAACGCCGTTCTGTGCAAATCGATGCGAGAGCGAGCCAGAGGCGAATATAGCCACAGTGCCATCGTAGTTTTCTTCGACAGCGGTGCGCAGCGCTGCACCCAGGGTGGCGCTGTCCTGTAAATCGTGCACTGTGCAAAGGGCGGAAATGGAAACCACCTTGAAGTGCCTGTCCTCATTCATATAGCGCATCGGTACCAGGGTCCCGTATTCCAGGGTCAGACTCGTGTCTGAGTGTGAGCGGGTATGTACGCCAGCCTCTGTCGCCGCCTCAGCGATGGCCTCACCAAGGCCGGGATTGCCGTCATACTCGTAGGGCATGTTCTTTATGAAGTGGGGCAACTCGTGGCTGGTATAGATGCCTTGGAAATGTGCCGCATTATTGATGTGGTATCCGGAATTCACCAGCCAGTGGGTATCGAATATCACTATGGTATCTACCCCGAGTTCGCGGCAGCGGCGAGAAATTTCCCGGTGGCCGGCGATAGCCGCATCGCGGCAACCCTTATGCGGCCCATCCATCTCCGATAAGTACATCGAAGGTACATGGGTGATTTTTGCGGCGAGAGCTAGTGTCCCCAAGTTATCTCCTCAGCGTCCCAGTACCGGGACACGGTGCGTGTCGTGGGCAATGCAAACGTTCTTGGTTTCCATGTAGAAATCGAAGCTGTAATCGCCACCATCGCGGCCAATACCACTCATTTTAGTACCACCGAAAGGAGAGGGCAGATTACGGTTGTTTTCAGAATTGACCCACAACATGCCAGCTTCGACCTGGTTGGCGATACGTAAGGCGCGCCCCACATCACTGGTCCAGATGTAGCCACTCAGGCCATAGGGGGTATCGTTGGCTATGGCCAGGGCTTCTTGCTCTGTATCAAAGCCAATAGCGGTCAGTACAGGGCCAAAGATTTCCTCCCGGGCAATGCGCATACTGTTATCAGCATTGGTGAACAGGGTAGGGCTGACAAAATTGCCCGCCCCGAGGTCTTCACGGCGTGTGCCGCCCACCGCCACGGTAGCGCCACCTTCCCTGGCCGCATCCATATAACTCATCACCTTGTTAAAATGCCCGGTGTGAATAAGAGGACCCACCTCTGTTTCCGGGTCCAGGGAGTGTCCGACTCGAAGGGCTTTTACGCGTTCCTGCAATGCCGTAATAAACTTATCGGCAAGGCTGTTCTGAATTATCAGGCGCGAGCTGGATGTACAGCGCTGGCCATTCAGGCTATAGATCATGAAGACCACGGCGTCCAGAGCGCGCTCAAAATCTGCGTCATCGAAGACAATTACCGGGTTCTTTCCTCCCAGCTCGAAATGAATTCGTTTTAGGGTATCGGCGCCCTGGCGCATGATGTGACTGCCGGTGGCTGTTTCTCCAACCAACGCGATGGCTTTAACAGCGGGGTGCTCACTCAGCGCCTTTCCTGCCACCTCGCCAAAACCGTTGACAGTGTTCCATACTCCAGCTGGCAGGCCCGCTTCCTGACTAATCTCTGCCAGCAACATAGCGCTCAAGGGCGACAGTTCCGCTGGTTTGTGCACCACCGTGCAGCCAGCCGCCAGCGCCGGCGCGATCTTCCAGGTGGACAGCATGAAGGGCGTATTCCAGGGGGTAATAATCCCAACAGGCCCTATCGGGCTGCGAATCGTGTAGTTGGTGTGCTCATCCTGGTGCAGAGCCAGACCGTTACGGGCTTCCGCTGCCTTATCGGCGAAGAAGCGAAAATTGGCAGCACCGCGTATGGCCGCTTGTTTCATAAAGCGGATTGGCTGACCGCAGTCCATACTCTCTACAAGGGCGATTTCTTCAGCACGGGCTTCAATCAGGTCGGCGAAGTGGTGAAGAAGCTTGCGGCGCGCAGGTCCCGCTAGCTCCCTCCATTCCTCAAAGGCATGCTTTGCAGCCATACAGGCCGTGTCTACATCTTCCACACTGCCTTCGACGATTTCGCCTAGCGGAGACTGATCATTCGGTGTGGTGTTTTCAAACGTTCGGCAACCAGCGGGCACGGTGACTTCACCATTGATGTAGTGACCGGTAATGTTTGACGAGAAACGCTTCAGGTATTTATTTGCCGCCTCGAGGTTGCTCTCAAATTCCCTCATAAAGATTCTCTCTATATATGTATAACACGTTAACTATATGTAAAAGGTAACACGTTAAGTATCGATGGGTCAATTGTTGAGGTCTATAGTAATGGCGTTTTACTAGACATTTAACGTGGTAACCAATATGATTAACACGATAAGCAGTTTAGGACTCATTACTAGCTCCGATTTTCAGCCACGAGCTATCAGCACCAATTGTAGAAGGCAATCACGTATGCGGCTTATGTCATTTGAAACATCTTCTGGAGCTTCCTGGGGTGTGGCCGGCGACGCTGGCGTTGTCGATCTGGGGGCGCGCCGTGGAGGCACCTTGCTCGATGTTGTGCGAGCAGGGGATTTGCTCAGCACTGCCGAAGCAGCTGCTGGGATGGAGGCGGATTTCGACACAGACGACGTCACCTTTTTACCCCCGCTGCACGCGCCAGAAAAAATTGCCTGTATCGGTGTGAACTACGCCAACCGGAATGCCGAGTACAAGGACAACAGCGCCGACCCTGACTGGCCCAGCCTGTTCATGAGAGCCATTGATTCCTTTACCGGCCACGGGCAGCCACTGTGGCGGCCACCTGAATCCCTGCAATTGGATTACGAGGGCGAGATCGTCATAGTCATCGGCAAACGCGGCCATCGAATTCCGCAAAGCGAGGCGCTGGATTACATTGGTGCGCTGACGATCATGAACGAGGGCACCTTGAGAGACTGGGTCCGCCACGCCAAGTTCAACGTAACACAGGGCAAAAACTTTGTGCATTCCGGCGGCCTTGGGCCCTGGATCGTGCCCAATGCAGGCCAGTTTGGTGACTTCGGCGCTATGACGATAACCACTCAGGTAAATGGAGAGCAGCGCCAGCACGACACCACGGCCAACCTGATGTTTCCCTTCAGCTATCTGATTCACTACCTGTCAACATTTTATATTCTCAAACCGGGTGATATTATTTCGACCGGCACACCGCTTGGAGCCGGGGCCCGCTTTGATCCGCCCAGGTACCTGGTACCCGGCGATGTTGTTGCAGTAGCGGTGCCCGGTGTCGGCACTCTGATTAATGGCGTAGAGGACGATCCTACCGTTGTCTAATGAACTGAGAGAATTTGATCGATCGTTACCCATGCGCCTGCTGCAGGCACGCGAGGCGGTGATGCGCAGTTTTCTACCTTCTCTGCGCGAACACGATCTGTCTGCACAGCAGTGGCGTGTGTTACGAGCACTGGTTGAGGTTGATAACAGGGATGCCAGTCAGATTGCGCAGCGCTGCGCCATACTGCTTCCCAGCCTATCCCGTATTCTGCAAAACCTTGATGGTCGCGGCCTGATCAGTCGCAAGACCTGCGATGAGGATCAGCGCCGTAGCCTGGTGTCTATCAGCAGAAAAGGAAGGCGCCTTGTCGACAAGATTGCACC
>CAJWEF010000136.1 GCA_913031305.1 uncultured Acidiferrobacteraceae bacterium | reverse complement strand
GCGCATGGCGCGCCATGATAACGCATCAGGCAGACGGTCCAGGGCTCAGAAACTTTGCGATTGCACGGGCAACGCGAGAAGAGACTACGAGCTGAGTGTGATTAACCGGCAGTACCAGGCGATCGGTGATGGCGGCATCTTCTACTTCACACAGCCGTACCACTCCATCACTCGGACCGGGCAGACGGCCCAGGCTTAGCACCCGTCCCAGACCCAGGCCCCAGGTACCGGCAATCATCAGGGTCTTGCGTGCGCCTGGCCATGGCGGAGCCTGCTGCAACAGTCCATCGACCAGCGAGCACCCGAGCAGCCAGCGCCCCCAGGGTGAGTGCGACAGGCGCCGGGCAACACTGCTGCCACGCAGCGGTACCCCCAACAGCACCACACGCCCCGGATGACGCCACTGGTACCGGTTGAAAAAATGCGCAAGCACGATACCCCCCAGACTGTGGGCGACAAAGTGCACAGTACCTTCAAGTTGCCAGTCGATCAGGGCCTGCTGCAAAGCCTGCGCATTTTCGACTGGTGTGTAGCGGCGGCTTTCATAACGGTATTGGCGCACATCGAAGCCGTCCCGGCGCAGGCGAAAGCGCAAAAGGCTCATCTCACGGCCACTCATCAGCACGCCGTGGATCAGCACCACCGTCGAAGCCACAGGAGAGTTGGTTTTCAAACTCGCACCGATGAGGGCCGGTTTTCTCGCATTGTCCTATTTACAGCAATAACCCCGATCACCTCTTTTCCTTGCACCGCTCCCGTTTCATACACCTTTTGTGACTGCTATTATCTCACCCCTAGGCAAGCTGGTCTGTCAAGACAGGCCCCCATAGACCGGCAACGCTCGCCAATGCCTGCGCCCGCAAGGGCCACAACCAACCCAGGAGATCGAATGGACCAAGAGACGCGCACCCGCCTCGAAGCAGCTGCTTTCAGAGGATTGGTAGACCACCTGCAGCGACGCACCGATGTGCAGAACATCGATCTGATGAATCTCGCAGGCTTTTGTCGAAACTGCCTGTCCAAGTGGTACATGGCAGCCGCCCAGGACCAAGGGGTGCCTGTAGATTACGACGCTGCACGCGAGATCGTCTATGGCATGACTTACGATGAATGGAAGCGCGACTACCAGCACGAAGCAACTGAGCAGCAAAAAACAGAATTTGAAACAACCAAGCCGCTACACGCCTTGATCAGCGGCCACCACAAGGCCTGACCCATGACGACCACTCTTGAGGTAAAGCAGATTCCCTGCCTTTCGGATAACTACGGCTATCTGGTTCATGATGCCGTCAGCGGGCTGACCGCAAGCATAGACACTCCCGAAACCGGACCCATCGTGCAGGCGCTGGAACAAAAAGGCTGGCGACTGGATTTTATCTTTAACACCCACCACCACGATGACCACGCCGGAGGTAACCTGGCGCTAAAGGAAAAAACCGGCTGCGAGATTATTGGGCCACGTGCCGATGCCGGGCGCATCCCGGGGATTGATCGCCAGGTGGGCGAAGGTGATTCGGTGGCGCTCGGCGAGTGGCGGTTCACTGTACACGATACCCCTGGACATACCAGGGGCCATATTGTGTATCACTGCCAACAGGCGGGGGTCGCCTTTGTCGGTGACACCCTGTTTGCATTGGGCTGCGGGCGAATCTTTGAAGGCACGCCCGCACAGATGTGGGATTCGCTGCAGAAAATCTTATCCTGGCCGGACCAGACCCTGATCTACTGCGCGCACGAGTACACCCAGGCAAACGCACGCTTCGCGCTCTCGGTAGAACCGGGCAACACCGACCTGGTGGCACGGGATGCGCAGATCAACGCCGCCCGCGAACGCGGCGAACCCACCGTGCCAACCACGCTGGCGGTGGAGAGAAAAACCAACCCCTTCCTGCGACCTCATAGTTCAAACCTGCAGCAGACCGTGGGTCTCGTCGGCGGCAGCGATGTCGAAGTGTTTGCCCGCACTCGGGAACTGAAAGACAGTTTCTAACCTTGTCAGACATGAGTCTTGTTCTACAAAACGCTACAATTCAAACGCTGTCGCTAAAAACCAGGCCTTGAATGGTTTTACTCGATACCTGATCCTCTGGCATACCACCAGCAAACAGCCCCGCCCAAGGTGGCGGTCTGAAAAAGGGTTTCGCATGTCAAATTGCATTACACGTTATGGCAGGCCCGATGGCTCAGGGTGAGTGGCACCTGGGCATTGTGCTGGGGGCATCTGTATGAGTACCGCGCCACGTATTGCCGTTGATATCGGCGGCACCTTTACCGACGCGGTTCTGCAGGTCGGGGCTACACGCTACACCGCAAAAGTACTGACCACCTCGGCCAATCCGGCCGAGGGCTTCATGCAGGGTGTTTCGCAACTGCTATCGCAAGCTGTAGTAGCGCCAGCCGATGTGGCCCTGATTACCCACGGCACCACACTGGCGACCAATGCGCTGATCGAAAGGCGCGGCGCGCGAACGGCGCTGGTGGTGACCGATGGACACCGCGACTCGCTGGAGATCGGCTACGAAAACCGCTTTGACCAGTACAACTTTGACGCCAATCGCAATCCACCGCTGGTGCCACGCGCGCTACGCTGGAGTGTGCGTGAGCGGGTTGATTACCGCGGCCAGGTGTTACAGGCTCTGGATGAGCCTTCCGTCAATGCACTGATCGAACGCATCGAGACCGAATCCATCGAAAGCGTCGCAGTGGGATTGCTGCATGCCTATGCCAATCCGGCACATGAGTCGCGCATACGCGAGATTCTTTTGCAGCACTTCCCGGATCTTTATATCTCGCTGTCCAGCGAGGTTTGTCCCGAGATCCGCGAATACGAACGCCAGAGTACCACTTGCGCCAATGCTTACGTTCGACCGCTGATATCGGGCTACCTGGTTGACGTGCGCCAACGGCTGGCTGACAGTGGCTTCAACTGCGCCTGTTTGCTGATGACATCGGGAGGTCACCAGGTCACCATCGACACAGCGGCAGCGTTCCCGGTACGCCTGGTGGAATCCGGGCCTGCCGGCGGGGCAATCCTGGCAGCCCATCTTGCCCGCACACTCGGTGAATCGTCGGTGCTGTCTTTTGATATGGGTGGCACGACCGCCAAGATCTGCCTGATTGATGACTACGAGTTGCCGCTGTCGCGCACGTTTGAAATTGACCGTGCTCACCGGTTCATGAAAGGCAGCGGCATGCCGATCAAGATCCCGGTCGTAGACATGGTTGAAATCGGTGCCGGCGGTGGCTCACTGGCCCGGGTCGACGAGCTGGGCCGTGTCACCGTGGGACCTGACAGTGCTGGAGCTGATCCTGGGCCCGCCTGCTACGGTCAAGGCGGTCTAGGCGCTGCGGTCACCGACGCCAACCTGCTGCTGGGACGACTCGACCCCGACAATTTTGCCGGCGGACACCTGTCTCTTGATTCCCAAGCTGCACACGATGCCGTGCACCAGGCTGTAGGTGAACCGCTGCGCACTCATGCAGACGGCGCCGCGCAGGCGATCATCGAAATCGTCGATGAAAACATGGCCAGCGCAGCCCGGGTACACGCGGTGGAGAAAGGATCTGATGTGACTCAGCGTACCCTGATCGCCTTCGGCGGGGGTGCGCCGCTACACGCCATGGCGGTTGCACGCAAACTGGGCATTTCCCGGGTCATCATCCCGCGTGATGCCGGCGTGGGCTCTGCCGTGGGTTTTCTGCTCGCACCGGTTGCCTTTGAGGTTGTGCGCAGCCGTTTCACCGTGCTGGATGAACTCGACCCGGCACTGATCAACACGCTGTTCGATGAAATGTCGCACGAAGCGCGATCCACTGTACAACTCGGTGCCAAAGAGGCGCGCATTGACGAGACACGCCATGCCTACATCCGTTACGCCGGGCAGGGTCACGAGATCAAAGTCCGCCTGCCCGACCGGCCACTGACCGAAGCCGATCGTGACATCATCAGCGCCACCTTTACTCACGCCTACCAAACACAATATGGCCAGGGCATTCCCGGCGTCCCCCTTGAGATTCTGACCTGGTCATTGACGGCTTCAGCCCCGGCAAATGACCACGTCCACCAGACACAGCCATCGTCAGCAACAGCAGTTGACGATAGCTGGGCACAACGGGCAGTGCAGATGCCCGGCACCGACGAGAAGGTCGACTGTCCGGTGCTGTCCCGCGACGCCCTGTCGGCAGATGCATCCATCGATGGTCCGGTAGTAATCACCGAAGACCAGACCACGCTGATTGTCCCGGGACAATGGGATGTATCGTGCAACGAACATGGCGACCTTGTTGCCAACAATCATCAAACAGCCGGCCATAGCGGAGCGATCGGGGGTACTCTGGCAACCATCCAGCGCCAGGTCACCTGGGACCGACTGATCAGCATTGTCGAAGAGCAGGCCCAGGCGCTCATTCGCACCGCCTTCTCGACAACCGTGCGTGAAGCCGGCGACCTGTCAGCCGGCATCTTTGATCTTTCCGGGCGCATGCTGGCACAGGCTATCACTGGCACTCCAGGCCATGTCAACGCCATGGCTGCATCGGTCGGCTACTTTCTCGAGGCCATTCCGCTGGAGCGCATGTGCGCAGGCGATGTCTACGTTACCAATGACCCGTGGCTTGGCACCGGCCATCTGTTTGACTTCACCGTAGTAACCCCGGCCTTTATCGACCAATGCATTGTTGGCCTGCTTGCCTCTACTGTCCACGTGGTAGATATCGGTGGCCGCGGCTTCGGCCCGGATGCCGGCCAGATATTTGAGGAAGGGTTGTGCCTGCCAATCCTGCCGCTCTTTGAACAGGGTCAACCCTGTGACGCGGTGATGGCCATTGTCCGCGCCAATGTGCGCGAACCCGATCAGGTGATCGGTGACCTGTACTCGCTGACCGTCGGCAATGCAGTCGGCTGCACCCGCCTGGTCGAGATGATGACCGAATTTGGGCTGAGCGACCTTGATGAAATCAGTCAGCACATCATCGAGCGCTCGCGCTCAGCCATGCTGGACGAGATGGCCCAACTGCCTCGTGGCCTCTGGCGCAACGAGATGACCGTGGACGGTTACGGTGAACCGGTCACTCTCAAGGCCGAACTACAGATCAGTGACGAGGGAGTATCGGTCGATTTTGCTGGCACTTCAGGCGTTTCACCCTTTGGCATCAACGTGCCGCTGAGTTACACCCAGGCCTATGCTTCGTTCGGGGTACGCTGTGTGATTGGTTCGGCAATACCGAACAACGCCGGCTCGCTTGAGCCGATCAAGGTTACCGCACCACCCGGTTGTATTCTCAACGCGCCACGGCCGCACGCCGTAGCCGTACGCCATGTCATTGGCCAGATGCTGCCGGACGTCGTGCTGGGTTGTATCGACAAGGCCCTGCCCCACCGGGCACCTGCTGAAGGCAGTTCCAGTTTGTGGAATCCGATGATGACCGGCGGGCCTGGACTGCTGGACGGTCAGGATTACGGCAACGCCACATCGTTCTCGGTCACTATTTTCCATTCCGGCGGCACCGGAGCACTACCCTGGCGCGATGGCCTTTCAGCTACCGCTTTTCCTTCCGGCGTGCGCAACACCCCGGTTGAGATTACCGAGTCCATCGCTCCGGTGATCTTCCATCGCAAAGAACTGCGCCCAGGCTCGGGCGGTGATGGCCGCTACCGCGGTGGCCACGGCCAGTTGATCGAGATCGTCCATGCCCAGGGCGCGCCATTCGCGATCTTTGCGCTGTTCGACCGAGTCGATTACCCGGCCCGGGGCCGAAACGGCGGCACGGATGGGGCGCCCGGCGTGGTTCGCCTTGCCAGCGGCAAGACGCTGAAAACCAAGGGTAAGCAGATCGTTCCCGCGGGTGAACGATTGGTGATGGAACTCCCCGGCGGTGGCGGTTACGGCGATCCTGCTGAGCGCGAGCGTGCTCTTTGCGAGCGCGACCACAACAACGAGATCGACTGATCCGGCCCGCTAAGGCCCATCGATCAACGATCGCTCGCGTTTAAAGGGCACGGCATCGCGATCCGGAGGGTTATCCAGTTCGCGGGCAGCACGGTGCCCGTCGTAAACCGCGGCAGCAATGGTCGCCGGCGCCATGCAGTCGCCGATACGCGAGATTCCAAAAGGCAGATCGTCCAGATGCTCTTGCTGCTGGCCGGCAAGCGCAAAGTACAAGTCATTCACTGGCGCTCGCAGGGTTACCATAACCAGTGTAGCGGCTTCGAACTGAAGTTCGCGGCCAGTACTGTTGCAGGTTAATGTGGCGGTGTTGGAATCAACTCGTGCCATGGTGTGTTTTGGAACAAGTTTAACGTCTCGCTCTAACAAGGCCTGCTCTATCCGGTGCTGCTCCATCGTGTTGTGAGTCCAACACGATACTTCCGGACCCGGGGTCGCCAAAGTGACCGACAGCCCACGATCCGCCAGCAGTTGCGCAATGACGCCACCAAGATAATAGTGATCATCATCATAGACCAGGACTGGGCCTCGCGTCGGCAGCGTACCCGCAACAATATGATCGGGGGTCAAACATTGCGGATGATCCTCAATACCCGGTACTGGCGCAAACGTTGCACGACCGAGCCCATCGGCACGCCAGTAGGAGCCGGTCGCGATTAATACCTGATCAGCACCGAAATCGCGGATGCTGCTCTCATCCATCTTGCTGCCCGGATAAAAGCTGATGTGGGTTGAACGCGCAATCTGGCCCAGTCGGTAATCACTCACCCGCTTGTAGCTCGCGAGCCCCGGCAGAGTTGCCTCGCGCACCGCACGCCCGCCGCCATCGCCACTGTCAGCCAGTGCCACCTCGTAACCTCGCTGACCCAGGCTCATTGCCGCTTCAAGGCCGGCCGGCCCGGCGCCTACCACCAGCACTTTTTCGCTCGCGCCGCGTGGGCTGATGATCTCCGGATGCCAGCCGCGACGCCATTCCTCGCCCATGGTCGGGTTCTGGGTACAGCGGATCGGCGATTGGGTCCAGTCGCCGCTGACACAGATATTGCAGCCGATACACTCGCGGATATCCTCGATCCGCCCCTCTTCTATCTTACGCGGCAAAAAAGGATCAGCAATCGAAGGCCGCGCTGCGCCAATCATATCCAAAATGCCACGCTTTACCTGCGAGACCATG
>CAJWEF010000135.1 GCA_913031305.1 uncultured Acidiferrobacteraceae bacterium | reverse complement strand
TCATAAGCAGGGCATAGCACTCATCGCGGTTTGCTGAGCGAAGCTGGGTATTGAAACTGTTATAGGCGGCCAGATCTTTGATCAGAGACGGGGCTACTGAGGTTGTGATGGCATGCTGGCTTGCAATTACGATGCGGTTTCGGTTTTCCTGATCCTGACGCCTTAGTCCATTACGAAGATCGTGTAACCGTGCTGCAAGCTCGCGGATCTTCACCTGCTGGTCAGTGACAGATGCTTTCAGTTGTACCGGTTTTTTGGTTCGATCGAAGAGTTCGACCCCAATATGTTCTTCAATCAACCGGATACGCCGGGAGAAGGCCGGCTGCGAAAGAAAGCGTTGCCTGGCGGCCTTTACAAAGGAGCCGGTCTCAAGCACTGCCAGAATATCTTCAAGCCATTCGAGGCGCATATTTCGTAAGTAAGATGCGAGGACTGCATATTGTAGACTGAAATTTGCATTTGAAATCTGCTCATCAGTACACAATACTCGTTTTTTTTATCTTTCAGGGAAATCTTTCTATGCATCTGGCTCGTTTTCCACGTATTCATCTGGCTCATCTTCCTACGCCGTTAGAGCGGCTTGACCGACTATCCGAGGCTCTAGGTGGCCCCGAGATCTGGATTAAGCGTGACGACTGCACGGGTTTATCCACCGGCGGCAACAAAACCCGCAAGCTGGAATTCCTAATGGCTGAGGCGAGAGATCAGGGAGCGGATCTTGTCATGACGCAAGGCGCGACCCAATCGAACCATGCACGCCAGACTGCTGCCTTTGCAGCCAAACTGGGCATGGACTGCCATATCCTGCTGGAAGATCGCACCGGATCCAAAGAGGAAAACTACAACCAGAATGGCAACGTGCTGCTGGATTTCCTACATGGCGCCAGTGCAGAAAAACGCGGATCCGGACTCGATATGAATGCCGAAATGGAGGGCGTGGCTGACGGCTTCAGGGCTAAGGGGCACAATGTCTATACCATCCCCGGTGGCGGCTCCAATACAACAGGGGCGCTGGGTTATGTGAACTGTGCTTTTGAACTCCTGAGTCAGGCAAACGATTGCGACCTGGTGATTGACCACATTGTCCATGCAACAGGAAGCACTGGCACACAGGCTGGGTTGGTGACAGGTTTAAAGGCGATGAATGCCGATATTCCGGTACTCGGCATTTCCGTGCGGGCACCTAAAGAGGCGCAGGAGGAAAACGTATTCAAACTGGCTGATGCTACAGCTGAGAAACTGGGTTGCCCAGGCGTGGTAGCGCCTCAAGATATTGTCGCAAACTCCGACTATGTGGGCGAGGGATACGGCTTTCCAACGCCGGATGGAATCGAAGCGATCCACATGTTTGCACAACTGGAGGCGATTCTGCTTGATCCGGTCTACTCATCAAAAGGCGCTGCCGGATTAATCGATCTTATTCGCAAGGGTCATTTTGCTAAAGGCGAACGTGTGGTTTTTCTGCACACTGGAGGTTCTGTCTCATTGTTCGGTTATATGTCATCGTTTGGCTTTGAGAGTAATCTAAAATCTGCCGCCAATAGTTGAGGGCAAACCTGCCGCCGGATTCGGGAGAGCGAGATACTTTTTCTTTTTATCCATCATATTTGCTTGAGTTAATTGGAGAAATGATATGCCTTATAACTTTCCAGGAACAGGTATATGCACAGGCGCTCGTTCAATTCAGATAATTTCCCGTTTGCCAGATTAGCCGTTGGCTTGATGGATCTTGCCGGCGGCGCCTTTGCTAAAGGTGATGCTGCTGTTGTCGAACCGTCTCTAGAGAGTCAAGGGAAATCTGGACAGAGAATAGTAGTGCAAATTGCCTCAGATCGGCGCGGCATAGCCTGGAGGTCGAGTTCGACACTGTGATAATTTGCGACTAGGTTGCTGCCTGATACAGCGTCACGACGCAGGCGCCACCCAGCCCGAGATTGTGCTGTAAACCCAGACGCGCTTTTTCAACCTGGCGCTCCTTTGCTGTGCCACGAAGCTGGTGCGTAAGCTCATAGCATTGTGCCAGCCCTGTCGCACCCAGAGGATGGCCTTTGGACAGCAAGCCGCCTGATGGATTTGTCACTACCTTGCCACCGTAGGTGTTGTCCGCATCAGCAATAAATTTCTGTGCACCACCTTCAGGGCAAAGCCCCAGCGCCTCGTAGCTGATCAATTCATTGTGAGCGAAGCAGTCGTGAAGTTCAACGACATCGAGATCGTCTGGGCCGATACCTGCTTCTTCATACACTTGCCGGCTCGCCTCTTGCGCCATGTCGTAACCGACAAGCTGCATCATGTCATGAGCTTCAAACGTGCTGGGGAAATCAGTCGTCATCGCTTGAGCCGCAATCATCACGTCGGTGCGCAACCCCTTTTTGTTAGCAAACGCTTTGGAAACGAGAATCGTCGCCGCGCCACCGCAAGTTGGTGGACATGCCATCAGTCGCGTCATAATGCCCGGGTACAAGACTTTGGCCTCGAGCACATCTTCGACGCTGACTTCGTTTCTGAAGATGGCTAATGGATTGTTGGTGGCGTGTCGGCTAGCCTTTGCGCGGATTTTTGCAAAGTCTTCGATGGTCGAGCCATATTTGTCTATATGGCTTTTTCCCGCGCCGCAAAAATAACGCAACGCCAACGGCAAGCCAGTGTCGCCGCACAATGCCTCGCATTCATTATCGAAATTATCGAATGGAGTAGGTCGGTCCTGAAACACACTGCCAAGTGCGCCTGGACTCATCTGTTCAAAGCCGACGGCCAGGACACAGTCTGCTGCGCCATATTCAACGGCTTGGCGCGCGAGGTACAGTGCTGTAGAACCAGTGGAGCAGTTGTTATTGACGTTGACCACAGGGATGCCGGTCATGCCGACTTGATAGATAGCCTTTTGCCCCGAAGTGGAATCTCCGTATACGTATCCAGCGTAAGCTTGTTGCACATCAGAAAAATCGAGGCCTGAGTCCTGAAGCGCGAGACGAATCGCTGCGCTGCCCATTTCATGATATGGCGCGGATGCGCCTGGCTTGGAGAACGGGATCATTCCAACGCCAGCCACGTATACTTTGTTACCCATATTGTTCTCCTCCATATATTAATTGCACGGGCCGCTTAATCGGAGAAACTTCAGTGCCCAGATCAGCTCTCGTTATACTGCAAAAAGGCGCAGGATAAGGCCGGACCAATTTAATAATCATCACATCCGCTAAAGGTCTCATTGACGTGCCCTGACTAGTCGGCACTCAGCGAGCGAGCGATGATTTCTGTCAGTGTTCCTGGTACCAGTGGACCGCCTTTGTGCCAGGCGCCGATGTTCGTCTTATCGAGTGTTCGAGCAGCCAGAATGACGTTCGCAGCTTGCGCTGCTAACTCACGCGCGATGCCGGCACCGAAGCCACGTCTGACCCCGGCTACGATGGCGATCTTTCCTTCAAGCATTGTCGCTTCCGTTGGACGTTGACCGGGAAAACCCTGAAAACTTCAGATAACAATTTGATTTAATGTACGCCAGTCTATACCTAAGCGCACTGGAATGGTCTGAAGGTAGATGTATTGTCGTCCAGAGTATCTACGAAAATTGCGTAAAACTCATATTTCTGGGCATGCAAATAAATCGGGAGCCTGCATGGAACGCAATAATGTCCTACCAGCGGTTTGCCACTCCCTCCAGGAATTGAAAAGATGCCTAATCTGTCTTTATCTATATTCAACAAACTGATGTCAAATTTGAGAAGGAGTACAAAGGCAGCGCCAGATATGTCCGCACCAGCAAACCTTCTGTCTTCTTCGTTGGGCGAATTCTTACTTGTCCTTTGCTCGCGCGGGGCGGGATTTCACAATCAAAGTGCTTGTGGTGACGAAGACGTCCTCATTGTTTTGATTCCTTAATGTGGCCGTGTAGCGGACAAAGCCCAAGTCCGGTTTGCTTGCCGACACCCGACTTCCTTTAATTTCGACCTGCCCACTCAATCGATCACCAGGACGTACGGGTGTGGGCCAGATCATTTCTTCATGACCAGGTGAGCCTAAGGTTGTCTCATAACATAGGAACACGTTATGCATCAGCCGAAGCCAGACCAGGCCTGTCAGCCAACCGCTGGAAATGATACCCTCAAAAACGGTTTCTTGAGCCGCCTGGTCGTCGATGTGGAATGGGAAAGGGTCGTACTTTCGCGAGAACTCTATGATCTCTTCACGCGTAACGTCGTATGTCCCGAGGTCAAATACGTCGCCCGCATTGTAGTCTTGGGCATATCGAAAATTCACTTTATTTGCTCTCCATGAGTGTGGTCAGGGCAGTAAGAAATGAGTAGAAGCATTTCCTGCCACTACCTTATTTTTGATGAATTCCTACACATAATGTAACCCTTTCGTTGTTTAACTTTGGTGCGGTAAAGAGGTGTGATAGTGATGGCGCCGTTAGCTTCAAGCCAGAAGCTTTGGCGGTGTGATTGGGTTAAGAATGTGTGAGTAAGCGGGGTAGACATCTGTTCGCCCTGTCACAATGCTTGAACTGCACTTTTTATAAAAAGATGAAGGACGACAGTGTCCCGGAAGTTTCTGCCGATTCGATGTGATTTTTGGTATTCATGTTGTTCATCTGCTCCTGTCGTAACGCACCCCGGTGCCGCGTCGGTCATGTGACCCGCGACACCACCTGGTACTTTGGATCACGCCACAACTCTCCCGACATGACCTCTTCGATAATCTTGGCAGCGCGCATCACATCCCCCTCATCCAGGTAGAGTGGTGCGAACCCGAACCGCATGATGGCAGGCGCCCGAAAATCGCCGATTACACCCCGGTCGATCAGCGCCTGCATTGCGGCGTAACCATGTTCGAAAGCAAAGGACACCTGACTGCCCCGTTGCGCAGGGTTGTTTGGCGAGACGAGTTTCAGCATTGGGCAGCGCGCCGCGACCTCGCGGATAAAACATTCGGAAAGCGCCACCGAGGCGTTGCGCAGCTCCGCCATGTCCACATGGTTCCAGGCATCCAGAGCCGCATCGAGTACCGAAAGCTGCACGATCGCAGGGGTGCCAACACGAAGCCGTTCGGTCGACATGGCAGGGCGATAATCCAGTTCCATCGAGAAGGGGGCATCGTGGCCCAGCCATCCAGCGAGGGCCGGCTTCACCTCGGTCACGATGTCGGGTCGGACATAGATGAACGCCGGCGCACCAGGGCCGCCGTTGAGATACTTATAGGTGCAGCCGATCGCAAACTCGGTATTGCTGGCAGCCAGATCGACCGGCACTGCCCCCGCAGAATGCGCCAGATCCCAGATCATCACAGCTCCGGCCGCATGGGCCCGCGCAGTGATCTCTGCCATGTCGTGCATCCGACCCGACCGATAATCTACATGGGTCAGCATCACAACTGCCACCTCGTGGGTGATCGCATTGGCAACGTTCTCGGGCGTGGGCGTGCGCAGTTCGTGATCTTTACCGATGGTGTCGATCAGGCCCTGTGCCATGTAGAGATCGCAGGGAAAGTTGCCATTGTCGGACAGGATCACCCGGCGATCGGGCCGCATCATCAGCGCTGCCGCCAGTGCCTGGTAGACCTTGATTGACAGCGTGTCGCCAGTGACTACTGAGCCCTCGGCTGCGCCGATCAGCCTACCGATCCGGTCGCCGACCTTTTGCGGCAGGGCCATCCAGTTGGCGGTATTCCAGGCTCGTATGAGCTCGCGCCCCCATTCGTTCTGGATTACCTCAGAGGCGCGTTCGGCGGCACCCTTCGGCATCGGTCCCAGTGAGTTTCCGTCGAGATAGATCACCCCTTCTGGCAGGTGAAACAACTCTTTCTGCGGCAAACTGAGGGCCATGGTCAAAACTCCCTACGCAGGTGCCAGAGTTTCGGAAAAAGTCGGACGCTGAGCATCTGCTTCAGGTATTCGACGCGCGAGGCTCCCCCGGTGCCGCTCTTGAACCCGATCACCCGTTCGATTGCCGTGACATGATTAAGCCGCCAGCATTGAGGTTTCGATGAAACCAGTGCAGGTCCCGTTGATTGTTGCCCCGCTGTCGCCCAGTTCCGGCAGGGTCAGGCCCAGCGCATCGTGCTTCATCGCGTAATAGGCGCTGGTATAGGGATAGTCCTTGAGTCTGGCAGTCGAGGCCACCACGATGCGCCTTCTCCCAAACACGCAACTCGCATGACGTTCTCCGTTATTACGCTCGTATACAAGGCTTCGTCAGATTGCAATTATTTTAGTATGAGTTGTAATCTACCTCAAACTTCAAAGTTTTAATCTTGAAGTTTATATTTGTCCACGGTGGCGTTATTCTGCGAAATAGCGGAGCAGGGGGGAAAGACGATGAACGACAAATCCGGGATTGATTGGGACGATGCTTTTGCCAATGGCGCCTATATCGAGAACGGCATGAGTTATCCGCCGCTCTGGGCCGCGCGGGCCGCGGCGTTTCGGGCCAAAGCCGATTGGGCCGAGACAGATATTCTCTATGGTGAGCACCCGCGCGAGAAACTGGATCTGTTTTTTCCAAACGACGCGCCGCGTGGTCTCGTCGTGATTGTCCATGGTGGGTACTGGTTGAAATTTGACAAATCCTCGTGGTCGGATCTGGCCGAAGGGGCCTTGGGCAACGGATGGGCGGTTGCGATGCCTTCTTACACTCTAGCGCCAGACGCCCGGATCGAGAACATCACCCTGCAAGTCGGACGCGCGATCGCGCGAGCGGCCGAACAGGTTGCAGGGCCGATCCGGCTGGCTGGACATTCGGCTGGTGGGCATCTGGTTACACGCATGGTTTGCGATGACAGCCCGTTGCTGCCGGCGCTGTTGGAACGGGTCGAGGGTCTGGTATCAATCTCGGGGTTGCACGATCTGCGCCCGCTTCAGTTAACAACGATGAATGAACAACTGCAGCTGACCTCAAAGAGTGCCGCTCTGGAGAGTGCCGTGTTGCACCGTCCTGCTGGCCAGGCTCAGGTGGTGTGCTGGGTGGGTGGTGCTGAGCGTCCGGAATTTCTGCGCCAATCAGCCCTGTTGGTTGAAGCCTGGGGTCGCGCAGGGGCGAGAACCCAACTGGTTGTCGATCCGGGCAAGCATCATTTCGATGTGATCGACGGGCTTAAGGATCCCCAAAGCGACATGACACACACCCTGTTAG
>CAJWEF010000134.1 GCA_913031305.1 uncultured Acidiferrobacteraceae bacterium | reverse complement strand
GTGGTTTGGTGATTCTCTTGCGCCA
Source organism: uncultured Acidiferrobacteraceae bacterium (assembly GCA_913031305.1). Taxonomy (GTDB): domain Bacteria; phylum Pseudomonadota; class Gammaproteobacteria; order Arenicellales; family UBA868; genus UBA868. Next base: position 7,161 of record CAJWEF010000134.1, on the reverse strand, counting down.
CACCAGCGCCTGCAGATGGCCCGCGCCCGCGCCCTGGAAACCGGACGCCCCATGATCCGCTCCAGCAACAACGGCTTGTCATCGCTGATCGGGCCTAACGGGGTAGTTAATGCGTTGGCGCCGCAGTTCGAGACCGCCATTTTGCGTGGTACGGTGCAACCCATGACGGGCGTTACCCCGGCCGTGCGCTACGGCAATCTCCCGGTAGGCTTGGGGTGCCTTTTCCTGCTGGGCATTGGTCTTTGGCGACGCAAAGCCGCGGGCGGCCATACCTGATCGTGGTGCTAGACTGTGAGCATGGTCGGTAAGCACAAAAACCCACTGGTCGTGGCGATCTCCTCGCGCGCACTGTTCGATCTTGAAAGCGGGCACAGGGTTTATATGGAAAAGGGTGTCGAGGCCTATTGTCGATACCAGGTCGAGCGCGAAGACGAGAGGCTTGAGCCCGGCGTGGCCTTTCCGTTGGCCCAGAAACTGCTGGCGCTCAACGACCCGGCCGATGAGGCCCGGCGGGTCGAAGTGGTTCTGATATCACGAAACAGTGCCGATACCGGCTTGCGGATTTTCAATTCCATCGCCCATTACAACCTGGATATCACCCGCGCTGCTTTTTCCGGTGGCGAGAGCCCTTTTCGCTACGTGACCCCGTTCAGCGCCGATCTGTATCTGTCTGCAGACCCGGCCAACGTCCGCCAGGCACTGGACTCGCACATCGCTGCCGCCACCATTTTGCCTTCGCGCGCCCACCACGATAACGATGGCCAGTTGCGTATCGCCTTTGATGGCGATGCCGTGCTTTTTGCCGATGATTCCGAACGCATCTACCAGTCCGAGGGTCTGGCGGCTTTTGCCGCAGCAGAGAAAAAGATGGCCGGCACACCCATGACCGGCGGGCCTTTTAGAAAGTTTCTGCAATCGTTGCACGAGTTGCAGTCGCAGTGGCCACGGCACAAGGCCCCGATCCGCACGGCGCTTTTTACCGCCCGCAGCGCACCAGCGCATGAGCGTGTGATCCGCACCTTGCGTGCCTGGGATATCTGGATTGACGAGGCAGTTTTTCTGGGGGGCCTGGACAAGGGCGAATTCCTACACACCTTCGGCGCCGATATTTTCTTTGATGACCAAAGCGGGCACTGCGAGTCGGCCCGCCAGTATGTCGCCACCGGTCACGTACCGCACGGGGTGAGCAACGACGCCGCTTAAGCCCGCCCCCCGGGCCGGGCATTGATATAATCCCCCCGCTTAAGGGGCGGTCACCGCTTTGTTTTTACGTTTTTCCCTGCATAGGTTTGATATGAGACGAGTCCGATTTCTCCCAATGCTGTTGTGCTGTGTTTTGGGCGCAGCGCTGCCCGGCACTTCTGCCGGCGCAGCCATTCCCCTGGCGGTAGATGGTCAGCCGCTCCCCAGTCTTGCGCCGATGCTGGAGCAGGTTTTGCCCTCGGTGGTGAATATCTATACCGAGGGACGGGTACGCGAGAGCCAGAGCCCATTTCAGTCCGACCCCTTTTTCGAAAAATTCTTCGGTGGCCCGCAGACCCAGCCCCGCGAACGGCGGGTCAGCGCCTTGGGTTCGGGGGTCATCATAAATGCCGAAAAGGGTTATGTGATCACCAACAGCCATGTCATTGAGGATGCCGAGCAGATCAGCGTTCGGTTGCACGATGGCCGCTCCTTCGATGCCAAGCGCGTGGGTGTGGATGAGGCCGCGGATATCGCTGTTATCCAGATACCCCCTGATCAGCTCCAGGCGATTCAAATGGGCGATTCTGATACGTTGCGGGTGGGCGACTTCGTGGTGGCCATCGGCAACCCTTTTGGCCTGGGCCAGACCGCGACCTCGGGGATAGTCAGTGCGCTGGGGCGCACGGGCCTGCGCATCGAGGACTACGAAGATTTCATTCAGACCGATGCCTCGATCAACCAGGGCAACTCCGGTGGCGCGCTGGTGAATCTGCGCGGCGAACTGGTGGGTGTGAACACCGCTATTCTGGCGCCTGGGGGCGGCAATATCGGTATCGGGTTTGCGATTCCGGTAAACATGGTGGGGCTGTTGACCCGCCAGATCATCGATTATGGTGAAGTCCGCCGTGGCCGCCTCGGTGTCATCGTTCAGGATCTGACGACTGAGCTTGCAGAGGCGTTGGATATCGATGCCACCAAAGGTGCAGTCATCTCGCAGGTGATGCCAGATTCGGCCGCGGCAGATGCCGGGCTGCGCGAAGGTGATGTGATCATTGCTGTGGATGAGCGAAAGATCGCCGGTGCCAGTGCCCTGCGCAATGTCATTGGATTGTTCCGGGCCGACGACGAGATTGAGATCTCCTACCTGCGCGATGGCGAGCGCTACCGCAAGCGCATTCGTATCCGCTCCATTGAGCCGCCCGCCGGCCAGGGCCTGCAGATCAGTGAGCGCCTGGAAGGCGCACGATTATCCGACATCGACGGCGACAGCAGTCCCCAGGGCAAGCGTGGTGTGCGCGTGGTAGAGGTGGCCCAGGGCAGCCCCGCCTGGCAGGCCGGGTTGCGCGAAGGCGATCTGATTATCTCGGTAAACAAGCAGCCGATCTACAGCCTGGAAGACGTGCAGCGCGCGGTCGAGAAGCAGGCCTCGATGCTGCTGCTTAATATTCACCGTGGCGAGTCGGCGCTTTTTATCGTGATCCGCTGAGTCTGCGTATCTGCAAGCGAGTATCTTTCACCCCAAACCCATAGCCAATAACCATGAAAGACAACCTGATCGCACCGTCTATCCTGTCTGCCGATTTTGCACGGCTGGGCGAGGAAGTCGACAACGTGCTGGCCGCCGGCGCCGATGTTGTCCACTTTGATGTGATGGACAATCACTACGTGCCTAATCTCACCATTGGTCCGCTGGTGTGCGAAGCGTTGCGCAAGCACGGGGTAACGGCGCCGATCGACGTGCACCTGATGATTCGCCCGGTGGATCGCATCATTCCCGATTTTGCTGCGGCCGGGGCCAGTTACATCACTTTTCACCCCGAGGGCAGCGAGCATGTCGATCGCACCTTGCAGTTGATTCGCGATGAGGGCTGCAAGGCCGGGCTGGTATTCAATCCGGCCACCCCGCTTACGCATCTGCAATACGTCATGGATAAAGTCGATATGGTGTTGCTGATGTCGGTGAATCCGGGCTTTGGTGGGCAGAGCTTTTTACCCTCAGCACTGGATAAATTGCGCCAGGCCCGTCAGCTGATCGATGAGTCTGGCCGGAACATCCGCCTGGAGATCGATGGCGGGGTCAAAGTAGACAATATTGGCGCTATCCACGCCGCCGGCGCCGATACATTTGTCGCGGGCTCGGCAATCTTCGGTGCGGCCCAAGCGCAAGACCCTAACGATTACGACAGCGTGATCAGCGCCCTGCGCGGGGAACTGGCCGGATCCGCTTGAGGTATCTGAGGCATCCCGACCCGGCCACCGCACGGCCCGCAATGATGTTTGCCGCCCGCGGCATTATCTTCGACCTCGATGGCACTTTGGTGGATTCGGCGCCGGATCTGATCGGCGCCAGCAACCGTATGCTGAGCGCGCTCGGGCGCAACACGGTCGATCCGGCCATCGCGCGCAGCTGGATTGGCAACGGTGCGCGACGGCTGGTTGAAAGGGCGCTTGCCGGTGATTTTGATGGCACCGCATCAGCGCAACTGATGGATGAGGCCTACCCCCTGTTTGAGCAGTTTTACCGTGAAGACCTGTGCCGTGACAGCGTGCTCTATCCCGGCGCCCGCGAGACTCTCGCGCAATGCCACAAGGCAGGTTTGCCACTGGCCTGTGTCACTAACAAGCCCGCGGCTTTTTCCCGGCCGCTGCTTGAGGCGCTGGGGGTTGCCCAGTATCTGGAGCCGATCATTGCCGGAGATGATCTGGCGCAAAAAAAACCCGACCCGACGCCTTTACAACATGTCGCCGGGCAATGGCAGCTGGCAACCAAGGACTGCCTGCTGGTGGGCGATTCGATCAGCGATTTTCGCGCTGCCCGCTCTTGCAACATGCCCGTGATGCTGGTCAGTTATGGCTACAGCCAGGGTTTGGATCTGGCGGGGCTGGGGCCAGACGCTGTGATAGACTCACTCGCCCAAGTGGCGGAACTATTTGAATTGACAGAAGAATGACAGGCGTGACTCACAGGTGGGTTATTGCTTGGCGATGGTGAAACCCCTCGTCTGGCCCAATAACACCTTAACTTACCTGTAACCGTACCGCGATGTTTCTTCATGATTACCCAAGCCGCTAACTCCGCTTCGATTCCCCCCGGTAGCTCCTGCCCCAACGTCCGGCGCGCGCCATGATCACCCGCGCTGATTACGATCGCCTGGCCCGCGGTGGCTATAACCGGATTCCGTTACACCGCGAGGTGCTGGCCGATCTGGAAACCCCGGTCAGCGCCTACCTGAAAATGGCACAGGGCCCCTACAGCTACCTGTTTGAATCGGTTCAGGGCGGTGAGAAATGGGGCCGCTACTCGATCATCGGGCTGCCGTGCTCGACGGTGGTTCGGGTTAAGACCGATCTGCTGCTGATCGAGCAGGACGGGCAGGAGATTCACCGCCAGCACACCGATGATCCTCTGGAGGCCATCCAGAAAATTCATCGCCAGTTCAACGTGCCCGAGCTGGATTCCATGCCCCGCTTCAATGGCGGGCTGGTGGGTTATTTTGGTTATAACTCGGTGCGCTATATCGAACCGCACCTAGGTGGTCAGGATTTGCCAGACCCGGTGGGCGCACCCGATATTCTGCTGATGGTCTCGGATGAGCTGCTGGTCTTTGATAACTTGAGTGGCCGGTTGCACGTAGTGGTTCATACCGATCCGGAATCGGATGATGCCTGGCTGTCGGGGCGTGATCGTCTGGATCAGCTGATCGAGCAGATCTCGAGCCTTTCGGTGGGCCGTACCGCACCGGTCACCGAGGCCATCAGCGAAAGCGATTTTCGCTCCTCGTTTGCCCGTGAAGATTTCGAAGATGCCGTAGAGCGCTGTAAGGAATACATCCAAAGCGGCGATATCTTCCAGGTGGTGCTGTCGCAGCACCTGTCGATTCCCTTCGATGCTGATCCGGTAACCCTGTACCGCGCCTTGCGCACGGTGAACCCGTCGCCCTACATGTATTTTCTGGATCTGGATGATTTTCATATTGTGGGCTCCTCGCCGGAGATCCTGGCGCGATTGGAAGATGGCGAGGTTACCGTGCGACCTATCGCCGGCACCCGCAGGCGCGGTCACAGCGAGGAAGAAGATCAGCGCCTTGAAGAAGAATTGATCTCTGATCCCAAGGAGCTCGCCGAGCATCTGATGCTGGTAGATCTGGGCCGTAACGATGTCGGGCGTATTGCCACCACCGGCTCGGTGACTCTGACCTCCAAAATGCAGGTCGAGCGCTACTCACACGTAATGCACATCGTCTCAAACGTTACCGGCGAAGTAGCAGATGATCTGGATGCCATTGACGTGCTGCGTGCCACCTTTCCGGCGGGCACGGTATCGGGCGCGCCCAAAGTCCGGGCCATGGAGATCATCGGCGAGCTTGAGCCCGAGGGCCGCGGCATTTATGCCGGAGCTGTTGGCTACATCGGCTGGAACGGCAACATGGATACCGCGATTGCTATACGCACCGCTATCATTGCCGATGGCGAGCTGCATATACAGGCCGGGGCCGGCATTGTTGCCGATTCCGTAGCGGCTAACGAGTGGCAGGAGACCATGAACAAGGGCCGCGCTATTTTCCGTGCTGTGGCCATGGCCGTAGCCGGACTCGACCCTGACGTACTGGAAGATTGACGCCGGGTAACACCGTGTAACACGGCACTTGGCCCAAGGCGCCAAAAGTGCGCTGCGCCGATGGGTGTTCTTTCATGAAAGAGAAAACCAGCGTACTTTTTTTATTCAGCGATGAGCATCGCCGGGATGCGTTGGGGTGTTACGGGCATAAACTGGTGCAAACCCCGCACCTGGATAAACTGGCATCACAGGGAACGCGTTTTAGTCAGGCCTATACCCCATCGCCGATCTGTGTGCCGGCCAGAGCCGCACTGGCCACTGGCCAGTACGTACACAACACCCGCTGCTGGTCCAACGCCCAGGCATACCAGGGCGAGCCGTCCAGCTTTGGGCACCAGCTGGTACGCCAGGGGCACCGGGTCGATTCCATTGGCAAGCTGCACTACCGCGGCAAAGACTACGACAACGGTTTTGAGAACGAGATTCTTCCGCTGTATATCAAAAACGGCACCGGTTGGATTAAGGGCTTGTTGCGCGACCACGAATCGGTAATGGATGTCTCGGCCTATGCGCGAAAGATCGGGCCTGGCGAGGACAGCTACACCGGCTACGATCTTGACGTAACCCGCCACGCCTGCGATTGGCTGCAAAGTGCTGCCAACCACACAACCGCCAAACCCTGGACGCTTTTTGTCTCCTGGCTTCGCCCGCATTACCCGCTTATCTGTCCTTCTGAGTTCTACGCGATGTATCCACTGGCCAAGATGGATCAGGCGCGTTTTATAGATGAGCCAAATCTACCCCAGCATCCGCTGCTAAAGATTCTTCGGCGCAACTTTAACTATGACGTGCATTTTGATGATCACACCCGGCAGATCGCCCGGGCCTCGTACTACGGCCTGTGCAGTTTCCTGGATGCCCAGGTGGGCCAGGTGCTAAGTGCGCTTCATGCCACGGGCCAGGCGGATAACACCCTGGTGATCTATACCAGTGACCATGGCGATCACAATGGCGACCGGCGCATGTGGACCAAGATGTCGCTGTATGACGAATCCTCAGCAATACCCATGATGATCAAGGGCCCGGATATTCCCAAGGGCAAAACGGTCGATACCCTGGCCTCGCTGGTGGATATCTACCCCACAATATTGAGCGCCGTGGGCGCAAAGGATGATGGCATCACCCGCCCGGGTATTGCATTGCAATCTTTGGCCACCGAGCCCGAATCTGAACGGGCGGTGTTATCCGAATACCACGACGGCGGATCCCCGGTGGGGCTCTTTATGTTGCGCACCGCGCGCTGGAAGTACAACTGCTACCCCGGTTTTGAGCCCGAGCTGTACGATATGCAGGCCGACCCGGATGAACTGAATAACCTGGCAGGCGATCCCGGTTTTGCGCAGGTGCAAAAGCGCTGT
>CAJWEF010000133.1 GCA_913031305.1 uncultured Acidiferrobacteraceae bacterium | reverse complement strand
TGGATTTCGCACTGCCTTTGCTTCAGCATGATTTCCGATCGGCTCGAAATACCTTGCAAGCCGTGCAGACTCCAGCAGCAGCGATTTAAGTACCCACTGTCAGAGGGTCGACCAGTCTTTTAAGAGCCGCAAGCGTACTTAATACAACGATCCTGCCTGTCCCCGGATTCTCAGCAGTAGGAATATTTTCGATCTTCAGCTCAAGTCGTGCACTGTCCGATTCGACGGTAATTGTATGGGTGTTCCGGCTGATTCCGGGATCGGCCCATATTTCCAACCGTGTGCATTCTGGCCCTACGCCGGCAAGCCCCAGTGCGGCTGCCACATTGACATTTGCCGGGAAAGCCTCGACGCCCTCGCGGGCCGAGCCTTCAAATACCTTAAGTGGCTGATCTAAAGAGTTCAGATCAATCTTATTGCGTTGGATGTGAGGAGCGCCGGCTAACCCCGCAGGTGGTTTCCGGGTTACCATCGATACGTGTTTGATCTCACCCAGGGCTGCTGCCCGTACCGCATCAAGCCCCAGGATCGCACCACTGGGAACATTAATTCGTGCACCAGTGGTCTTCGCCATCTCGACCAGATGCCAGTTATCTAGTAACCCCCCTACACTGACCGTAATCAACACCTTGCCCAGTCGCACCGTCGGCTCAGCAACCTGACTGAACACTGCAGCAGGCGCGCATTCGACCACGACATCGCAGGCTTGCGCCAGTTCTGCTAAGGGCATAACCGGAACCTGCTGTCGCAGGGCATTCAGCCTCAAGCGGGCAGCATCGGTATCTCGCGCTGATACCGCGCTAAGAATCAAGCCCTCGAGTCCTTCATCCAGACGCTGGGCCAGATTAAAACCAATGGCGCCGAGCCCGCCAATCCCAACTTTTAGAGCGGCTTTGTGTGATGGGCTCACGCTAGGTAACTCAGGCCATGGCTTCGGTCGGTGACCGCCAACCCATCTCTTTTTAGAACGCTCATGAGTGGCGCCTATTCCTGCGGTGACCCTATCACCGCCACGGTCGCCTCCATCTCATAGACAAAAGGAATAGCAATTTGCTTTTACACGATGGGGGCCTTACGCCGTCATCCGAGCCGATACGGGGATAATGCAACTCGGCACTGCGCACCAGAGTATCGCCTTTTAGGAGTTTGCTGATTCTCTTGAAACTCATGAAGCAATAGCACCCCCGTCGACGTCAACAATTGTGCCGGTAACGAATTCGTTTTCGAGTAAAAAGATAGCGGCGGCGGCGACTTCATCCGTCGTTCCGGCCCGTGGAATAATATGCCCAGATGTACCTTTTTGATAAAAATTCGCGCGCTCTTCTCCCTTGAGCGATGACATCGGGGTATCGATCAGCCCGGGGGACACCCCATTCAGTCTTACCGGCTTGATTTCGTTGGCACCCAGTCGAATAAAGGCCTCGACCGAACCGCCGACGCTGCCGATTGCAATCGTCCCCGCCCGCCATCTACGTGCCGGGTAGCCGCTGATCAACACGACGGCACCGGTTTGCGACATATGCGGGACCCCCAGGCGGACGCTGTTGGTGTAGCCCCAGAGTTTGGCAAAGGAGTTTTGAAAACCGTCCAGGTCCATTTCGAGAAAAGGCCCGACGGCACGTGACCCACCGGTTGCAGCGTTAACCAGGTAGTCAAAACCGTGATGTTTTTCGAACAAGGCACTCAAGGCTTCGCGATCGAGCACATCGACCTGTACACATTCGACACCGTCGATTTCACATTCGCGCCGGCTGCCGGCGATAACCTCTGCCCCGCCGTCGCGCAGCATCTGGGTAGTTGACAACCCGATACCAGAGGTACCACCTAAAACGATCGCTTTCTTGTTTGTAAACTGTCCCATTTTATATTCCCAACAATAATTAAAATCACTCCCGTGTAAGCGCGAAACCTGCTAACACGGGCACGAACCAAAATTCCCGTTTACACGAGAATAACCAGATTAACTTTCGAGTTTCAGATTATCCCACGTTCTAGGCTCGCCGCCATCAACATGCCCAGTTCTTGGCATTGCAGTTCAAACTCCGACCGGTAATCACCAAACAGTATCACCGATCCTCGCGCCGCCTTTAATTTCACCCTCTCCTTTTTTCTGTATTGAGCTCACGTCACACAGCGTCACCTATGCTGTAGACGTCGTGCGCCAGCGCCTGATATCGTTTGGGCACGGCGGTCATGGCCGCAGCCCCTTGCAGTAGCGGCTGCGCGGCGTATTGGGTTTCCAGATCGCCGATGGCATCGCCCAAATCATGAAGACCGCCATTACCTGCGCCCTCACAGAGCGAACCGCCATACCCGCTTGAGAACTGCCCGGGCCGCACTATTATTAACACAAGCACCCTTCTACCTCGAACGCCTTAAGGCAGTCAGTGTGGCCGCTAAGCGTTAATATCGCGGTCACGCCCGCAAGGCATGATCAACACCATAACAGAGGTAACTAGGATGGCAAGTAAACCCAAACTCGGATATCTTGGTCTTGGGCTGATGGGCTCACAAATGACCAAACGCCTGATCAAAACCGGCTATCAGGTCACCGGCTTCGATCCCGATCCCGACAAGATGAGTGCGGCTGCGGCGAATGGCGTTATCGCCGCTGCATCCCCTGCCGAGGTGGCGCGGTCCAGCGATATCGTCCAGGCCTGCGTCATCAACACGTCCGCCCTGACCGAGGCCATATTCGGACCGGACGGTATCGTTGAAGGAGGCGGTGCGGACAAAATCTTTCTCGATCACTCGACTACCATCGCTGATAAAACACGCCAACTGGCCGCCCGTCTAAAGGGGGAAACGGGTATGGGCTGGGTCGATGCGCCGGTCTCTGGTGGGCCGCCTGCTGCCGGAACGGGCGAGCTGGCAATCATGGTTGGAGGCAACGATGATGACGTGATACGAGTCCAGCCGGTGCTCGATACGCTGGGCCACAACACCCACATGGGGGCACTCGGCACAGGACAAGTGACCAAGATGGTCAATCAGGTTCTGGTGCTGAACAATTTCACACTCCTGGCAGAGGCTGTGACCTTGGCGAAAAATGCCGGGATCGATCCGGCCAAGGTGCCGCAAGCACTCAAGGGCGGCTATGCTGACAGTCCGATGTTCCAGAGATTTTTCCCACGCATGATTGAGCGTGACTTCGACCCGGCGGGTTATGCGCGCCAGGTGCTGAAGGATCTCGACATGGTGGTCGACCTGGCCCAACAGACCAACACCCCGGTGCCGATGTCCAGCCAATCGACTGCACTGTACCGTGTTCTGATCGCTAAGGGCCACAGTGAACTCGATGCCACCGCCATCCTCAAAATCTACGACGATCAGACGTTGTAGATCTTAAAGGTGATAGATGCGCGCTGCGTTATCGTGGAAAAGTTTCACACGCTCATCGTCGTCAAAATCGGCGGTAATCGCCTTGAAGCCGTTGAAGATTACATCGTAGGTTGCGCACAGGCGGTCGACCGGGAAGTTGCTGGCGAACATGCAACGCTCTATGCCGAAGGCATCGATGGTGTCAAGTATGATGCTGCGGTTGCTATCGACTGTCCACGCTTGACCTGGCACACCGAGGCCGGAGATCTTGACGACAACGTTAGCGGCTTGCGACAGGTGACGCATCGCATCACGCCAACCGGCCAACCCTTGCGCGCTGCGGTCAGCGGGTAACCCCGTGTGGTTCAGAATCATCTGGGTATCGGGGAAATCGCCAGCCAGATCCGCGGCTTCGCCAAGATGCCACCAGGGGGTTTGTAGATCATAGGACAGCCCGAAATCAGCCAACAAAGCATAGCCTTGGCGGAACCGGGGATCGGCCATCGATCCGGGCGCGCCCGCTATGAAATCCTCGGGCCGAGACGCTGCGTTCGGTTTTTGCCGAATCCCCCGCACCAGATCCAACGCGGCGTGCGCCGCCAGGACATCGGCGATATCCTCGCGGTCAAGCCAGGCCTGGGCGACGATAGCGCTGGGCAGATCATGGGCTTGCGCGTACCCCGTCAACCAGCGTGATTCGGCAACAGGATCCGAAGGGTTCCATTCTGCTTCCATATGTACGGATTTGACGACGTTCTGGTTCGCCGCATCACCGCAAAAATCATCATAGAGATAGTCGCGCCGGATTGCGCTGTAGTCGCCGTAACGAAAATCTACCTGCTTGTCACCGTTAAGCCAGGGGTAGTCTCCGGTTTCGAGATTCCACAGATGATGATGCGCGTCAATGATGGGCAGGGGCAAGGTCACACTAGAACATCCTGTCCGTATCGGCGTGGACGCCCCATGACCCATCACCGACGGCACTGAGAAACTGCCTCAGCACATGATTGAACACTTCGGGCTCTTCTAAATTCACCTGATGCCCGGTGCGGGGTGAAACATACAGTCCCGCTGTTGCAATCATCTGTTTTAGGTAGAGCGTGCCGGCAAAACCGGGATGATCATCATCGCCAACGATCAACAGCGTCGGCAGCGTCAGGGCCTTGAGCGCTGCTTCCTGTTCGACGAACGAGGGACGGCGGGCCTGAATGCCACGCTGTGTCAGGGCTGAACCCAACGAGGAATGCCCCGACAGGCGTTTTACAAAATCGGCGTGGGCCTCGGGGCGCTTACTCTTGAAACTTCTCCTGAACGGGCCATCGCCGTAAGTATCCGCTATGTTCACCCAGCCCTCGCTGATCAGTCGTGCCGACATATCGTGGCAGGCGTTCTGAAATTCAGCCCGGCCTTCGGTCATCGCACCGTAGCCCGACGACGACATGGTCAGCGAGTGGCAACGTTCCGGATGCCAGAGTGCGCTCTGCAAGGTCGTGTTCGACCCCATTGACAGGCCAACGACATGGGCTTTTTTCAGTTCCAGATGATCCATCAGACCAATCATGTCGGCGACCGCACGCTCGATACTGTAGGCCGCCGGGTCTTCGGGTACCTCTGAGGGCAACCAACCTCGGGCAGCGTAGGCAACACAGCGATAATCATCTTTCAGTGCCGCGATCTGATCATCCCAACTCCCCACCTCGCCAGCGAACTCATGGGCGAAGATGACCGCCGCAGCGTCCTTCGATCCCGAATCTTCGTAATAAAGGGTGACGTTGTCGTCTGTCGTGAAGTTCATTCCCTCTCATCTCCTTGGTTATTATTTCCCCTTGAAGACGGCCTTGGCCTTTCATGAAGGTCGATGTCCTTGGTGCTCAATTCACAAGATGTCCTTAACCGCCTTGATCGACAACAATGCAGAGGCGGACATTTACACCTCGCCATTGGGCAAAACAATTATTTTTCCGTCCCGGCTCTGCCGCGCCGCATGAGCGAGCGCATCCTTGATGTCGCTGATATCGTAAGTGGCCTCAATGTTGACGTTCAGGGTGCCGTCCTGGACATCATCCGAAAGCTCTCGATACAGCCGTTCTTTCTGGTCTCGTGGCATCTGCCCAAGATGTGTAGACAGCCAGAAGCCGGTCAGCGTGAGGTGGCGAAAAACCACCCAATCCGGCATGACCATACAGGGCTCGCCACTCAGCATCCCGTAGTTAACCATCATACCGCCATCGGCTAGGCACTCGGCGAGTCGCAAACTGGTATTTCCCGCCACCGCATCAATGGCGAGGCGCACGTGGCCCCCAGCCGTAGCCGCATTAACCCGTTCGCCGAGATCATCAAGGCCAACCAGCACGACATCAGCGCCGTATGCCTTGAGCGGCTCGACCAGTGACTCGCGGCGTACCACGTTAACGGTTTTGACGCCGGCTTTTCTGGCCAACCGGATGAGGCAGTGCCCAACACCCGAGTTCGCGGCATCCTGGATAACCCAGTCCCCCGTCTTGAGGTCGACGTACTCGCGCAGCATCAACGCGGCGGTTGCGGGGTTAACCTTGAGCATCGCGTACTGAAGAATCCGATCTGACTGAACCTCGATCTTCAGCACCTCGGCAGCTTTGACTCTGCGTTTCTGAACCCAGTTCTCGCGGCCGAGCAGGATCACCGACTCACCGCTGGCAAGCCCGTCGACATCAGCGCCGACCGCACTGATCTGGCCAATCGCTTCAGCGCCCGGCGTGTAGGGCAGTGGCGGCCGTGCCGCGTATTTGCCCTCAATGGTCAGAACATCGGCCGGATTAATCGGAAAAGCCACAACATCGACAATCACCTCGTCGCCGGCAGGGGGGCCAGGATCCGGCACCTCAGCGCAGTAACTGACCGTGTGCGCTGGGCCAAAGGCATCGAACTGTACGGCTTTCATAGGGTCTCCTGTATTGATGGGTTTTGTCGGTTCAGGTTATGAGTCTCTTAGATCAGGCATGGCGATGGGCGCGGCCCTGCGCCATGGCGGCCACCATGCGAAAAGCGTTCAGTGCGGCGCGCACATTTGCGGTGTTTGTGCCAACAATATCGAAAGCCGTGCCGTGAGCCGGAGTGGTGATCGGCACCGGCAGGCCGCCGAGTACTGATACGCCCTGGTCAAAGCCCAGTAGCTTGATCGCAATCTGGCCCTGGTCGTGATACATGCTCAGCGCGCAGTCATACTGGCCGTCACGGACCTTGAGATAAAGCGTATCGCTCGGGAATGGCCCGTGGACCTCGATCTTCTGTAATCTTGCTTTTTCAACCGCAGGTGCGATGGTATCGATCTCCTCTTTGCCGATGGTGCCGCCGTCACCGGCGTGGGGGTTGAGCGCTGCGACGGCGATTCGGGGGCTGGCATAGCCGGCTTTCTTCAACGTCTGGTCGGCCAGGGCGATAGCCTCGACGATAAGATCAATGGTCAGCCTGCCTGCTACATCCTTCAGCGGGACATGTGACGTGACCCTGGCATTCCACATGCCGTCAATCACGTTGAACTCGCTGGCCCGACTGGTGACGCCGAGCCTGTTTTTTGCGAAGGTCAGCTCGTCTTCAACACCGATGCCGGCAAGATGCATGGCAGCCTTGTTGAACGGCATGAAGCAGATCCCGTCGATAGTGCCGGCCGCGGCAAGGTCAATGGCAAGACCAAATGTTTGAAGCACAGCGCGGCCGGCATCAGCCGAGACCGTACCCGGAACAATGCTGGCCGGGTCCAGGCACGGCACGTCCAGTAACTGGACCTGGCCGCAGTGCGGATCGATATCGGCCCGGTCGTTCAAGGTCTTACAGGAGATTGTCAGCCCGCTGACCGCGCAGCCGGCCGTCATGACCCGCCGGTCAGAGATCACC
>CAJWEF010000132.1 GCA_913031305.1 uncultured Acidiferrobacteraceae bacterium | reverse complement strand
GTGCGAGAACCGGCCTGGGCGGCGAGCCGGTAGCAGCCAGTAAAGATTTTGAATACAGGAGATTGATAATGCGTAGATTTGGAACGGTTTTCCTAGTGCTCTTTTTGGGCGTGGCACTGGCCGGTTGCGCGGCGGCCAAGAAAAAAGGCGGGGAAGTAGAAGTGGAGGACGCGACGATTTCCGATACCACCGATGCTGCCTCGACTGATGCGGCATCATCGGGAATCAGCTCCCAAGACACGACTGCAGGGGAGATTATTGCGATTAGCGAAGATAGCACTGATCTGGATGATCCATTGGGACAGCGGGTGATCTACTTTGATTTTGATAGCTCTAATCTCACCCCCGAGGCACAGCGGGTAGTCGAAGCACACGCACAGTACTTGGCAGGCAACCCTGGTATGGCCGTGGTGCTGGAGGGTCACGCTGATGAGCGTGGCACCCGCGAATACAACCTGGCACTTGGCGAACACCGCGCCAATACAGTCAACGAAATACTCCAAGGGCTGGGTGTTGCACCCGATGCGATCCGCACGATCTCCTATGGCGAAGAGCGGCCGGTTTCGATGGGTCAGGATGAGAGTGCCTGGTCTTTGAATCGTCGCGTAGAGATTCTTTACTGACGGCAGGATCCAAGCCAGCACGGTTGGCGCCTTCTCGCTCTCGCTGGGCGTAACTCGGTTTAGGGGAGTCTGATGAGTTCGCGGGCGTATACCGGTTACCGCGCGGTATGCGCCTTAGCCCTTGCTTGTGTCGGTGGCGGCCAGCTTCCTGCCAAGGCGGATAGTAAGACCACGACGTTTGTACACTCATCGGCTCCGGCGTCAGTTGAAGATGCCTCCGATGCCTCGATCGTTTTTTCTCAGACCTTTGGATTACCTTGTTCTGGCGCCAGCGAATTCACGAATTTGCAGCGCAAAATCAATCATTTAGATAGCCATCCGGACAGTCAAACCCCTGCAGTAAAGAAACTGAAACACCCTCAGCAGGGGTTGTACGACCAACTTGACGGCTGTCGCTTTTTGGAGCGGACCACAACGACCCTCCCCTTTGTCGAGGACGGGGTAAACGCAACATCCCTCGAGCCATCAGATTCCGAGTTGGCCGGCGCAGCAGTCAAACTTCAAAGCCCGGTAGCATCGGTCGTCGTAGGCGACGGTTCCGGTACCAGCGAGACCGTTACCGTTGTCTCAGTTGAGCCCACCACCCCCGGCCAGGCCGAGCCAGGCGGCCTTGGTGAAAAGGCGGCTTACGATGCAGCCTTTGACCTTTTCAGGCGTAGCCGTACTCTGGATTCGACTTACGCCTTTGTAACCTTTTTGCGTAGTTATCCACAAAGCCCGTTGGCTGATGACGCCTGGTATTGGCTTGGCCAATCGCGCTACATCATGGGCGAGTTCAATGATGCGTTGGTGGCTATGAGTATCGTGATGCAATATTTTCCCAAGAGCCCCCGACTACCTTCAGCGCGGCTCAAGGTAGGTTATATTTATTACGAGCTGGGTGAGGATGCCAAGGCGCGCCAGTTTTTGAACGCGCTGTTGCAGGATTTTCCCGGTCATCCGGCCGCTGTGTTGGCTCAAACGCACCTGGAAAAAATGGATCGCGAGTGGCGTTAAGGATAGATAGTGCTCAGCTAGACTCTTTTGATCGATGACGGCTGAGCCGTCTGAGCGCCTGTGCAAGGTTGTCGGATTTCAGCCCATCAGCGGTTTCGATAAGAAGGTCCGCGCTTTCGGGGTCTAATGGCTTGACCGCGCTTTCTGCCTGCGACTCCCTGAGATCGAGCGGTGTTGATTGCGGTCGCACCTTCACTTTCAGGGCTTGTGGATGGTGGCCCGTTTGGGTGAGAGCAGTCAGGATTTCTTGTTGCCGCTGGATGACCGCATGACCCCACACCGGCCCATCAGCGATGATCAGCCAGTAATCAGCAGTGGGTTGTACCACGGTGTGGCTGGCAATCTCGTCGCCAGCAGTCAAGCGCCAGGCCCGTTTTTCGGCGCTGACGTCCTGGGCAGGGGCTCCGTTCGGCAAGCCCTGGATTTTGCCGATTAGTTGGCCGAGTCGGGTGAAGGTGTCTTCAGCCATGATAAAATTATTCGGTTGTACACATTCATCATCTTTCCTGTGTAACACAGTGTAGCCTCGCGGTGTACCCAGTAACAGGGGTACAGCCTCTCTTTTAACCCCATTCCTGGTAGATCTATTTGATGTTCAGTAAGGTAGCGACCAAAGTTTTCGGTAGCCGTAATCAGCGCCTTTTGCGCAAGATGGACAAACAGGTCAAGGAGATCAACGGGCTTGAGTCCGGGCTCCAGAGCCTTTCCGACGAAGCGCTCGCGGCCAAGACTGCCGAGTTTCGAGAGCGAGCGGCTAACGGTGAGGATGCACAGTCCATGCTGGTCGAGGCATTCGCCGTGGTTCGCGAAACCTCCCAACGCGTATTGAAGATGCGGCATTTCGATGTGCAGTTGATTGGCGGCATGGTGCTCCATGACGGCAAGATCGCGGAAATGCGAACGGGTGAGGGCAAGACCCTGGTGGCGACGCTGCCAGCGTACCTTAATGCGATCTGTGGCAATACTGTTCATGTGATCACCGTGAACGATTATCTGGCGCGGCGCGATGCCGACTGGATGGGCAGGATTTACCGTTTTCTGGGGCTAACGGTCGGCGTAGTGGTCTCAGGGCAGGATGGCACGGCCAAGCGTGATGCATATGCCTGCGATATTGTCTACGGGACAAATAACGAATACGGTTTTGACTATCTGCGCGACAACATGGCGTTCAGCGCCGAAGATCGCGCGCAGAGTTCGCTTGATTTTGCCATCGTTGACGAGGTGGACTCGATCCTGATTGATGAAGCTCGTACTCCTTTGATCATTTCCGGCCCGGCCGAGGACAGTAGCGACCTGTATACCCGGATCAACAAGATCATCCCATCACTTGAGCGCCAAGCCCCGATTGAGGATGAAGAAAGTGCGGCCGAGGACCAAGAGGAGGGTCCGGGAGACTTCAGTGTGGATGAGAAAAACCGCCAGGTATCTCTGACCGAGGCGGGACATGAAAACGCTGAACGGTTGCTGTCTGAGTCCGGTCTGTTGGATGCCGAATCCAGCCTTTATGACGTCACCAATATTAGTCTGTTGCACCACCTCTACGCAGCATTGCGGGCACACACGTTATTTCAGCGTGATGTTGATTACATCGTCAGCAACGATCAGATCGTAATCATCGATGAATTTTCTGGACGCATGATGCCAGGCAGGCGCTGGTCAGAGGGGTTGCACCAGGCGGTTGAAGCAAAGGAAGGAGTTGCGATTCAGCAGGAAAACCAGACCCTCGCGTCAATAACCTTTCAGAACCTGTTCCGCCTGTATGGCAAGTTGTCTGGCATGACGGGCACCGCAGATACCGAAGCGGTGGAGTTTCAGCAAATCTATGGCCTGGAAGTAGTCGTTATCCCCACTAACCAACCGATGATCCGGGACGATTTTTCTGACCTGGTCTATCGTACGCAAAAAGAGAAATACGCTGCGATCATTGACGATATCAAAGCTTGTGGGTCTCGCGAGCAGCCGGTTCTGGTGGGTACGGCGTCTATCGAGACCTCTGAATACCTTTCTAATCTACTGAGTAAAGAGGACATCGCGCACGAGGTGCTCAACGCCAAGCAGCATGAGCGTGAGGCACACATTATTGCCCAGGCAGGCCAACCTGGAGCCGTGACCATTGCCACCAACATGGCGGGTCGTGGTACCGATATCGTGTTGGGTGGAAATATGGATATGGAGTTGGCGGCTCTTGGTGAACTCGAGCAGGATCAGGTCGAGACCATCAAGCGTGACTGGCAGGCAAGGCACGACCTGGTGGTGGCATCCGGTGGACTTTATCTGCTGGGTACGGAGCGCAACGAATCAAGGCGAGTGGATAACCAGTTGCGGGGGCGTTGTGGACGCCAGGGTGATCCCGGCACCAGTCGCTTTTATCTCTCGCTCGAGGATAACCTACTGCGAATTTTTGGTTCCGATCGGGTTGCCGGACTGATGGAAAAACTTGGGATGGAAGAAGGTGAGGCGATAGAACATTCCTGGGTAACGCGTGCGATTGAGAATTCCCAAAAGAAGGTAGAGGGCCGTAATTTCGATATGCGCAAGCAGTTGTTGGAATATGACGATGTGGCCAATGAGCAGCGCAAGGTTATTTATGACCAGCGCAATACCCTGATGGCGGTGGATGATATCTCCGAGACCGTAGGGATAGCCCGTGATGAGGTGATCGAGGAGATTATTGACCGGTATATTCCCCCGGAAAGTCTTGAAGAGCAGTGGGATGTGCCGGGTCTGGAAAAAGAATTTGAATCTCAATTTGGCCAGTCGCTGCCTGTTGGGAAGTGGCTGACAGGAGATGACAATCTCCATGAGGAGACGCTACGCGAGCGTATCGCTGCTGATGTCGCGAGCGCCTATGAGGCCAAGGTACAGTCGATTGGTGAGCCGATCATGCGCCACCTGGAAAAAGCCGTCATGCTCAAAACTCTGGACGAGCAGTGGAAAGACCATCTTGCGCAGATGGACTACCTGCGCCAGGGTATTGGCTTGCGCGGTTATGCGCAAAAAAATCCCAAGCAGGAATACAAGCGCGAGGCTTTTGAGATGTTCTCGGCGATGCTGGAACATGCCAAGCACGAAGTCGTGGGCATTTTGGCAAAGGTGCAGGTGCAAAGCGAACGCCAAGTCACGGACATGGAGAACCAGCAACGCCAGCAGGGCCAGGAAGGTCGACAATTCCTACACCCTGATTCTGAGGAGCCCATTTCCCCTGAGCCATTGGGCCCCGGGCAGGGAGTAGATACGCGTACGGCAGATGATCACACAGGGCGGGTAGTTCAGCCGTTTGTCCGCGATACGCCGAAGGTCGGCCGTAATGATCCTTGCCCGTGTGGCTCGGGCAAAAAGCACAAGCAATGCCACGGCAAGCTGTAGCCCAGCGGGACTGACCCTGGCGGGTATGTCGACCATTAAACGCTCCCCACTGGCACCCGCACGTTTCCCACGGCTGCCAGCCGTGAAAGGTCTGCACCTGCGCACGGCCCGTGCTGGCATCAAATATGCAGGGCGTGATGACCTCCTGCTGGTCGAATTCGATCGTGGAACGGCTGTAGCTGGAGTATTTACCCGCTCAACAACAGCCTCTGCCCCCGTGCAGTGGAGTCGGCAGGTGGCAGGGACGGGACGGGCCCGGGCGATGTTAGTCAACAGCGGTAACGCGAATACCTTTACCGGGGCTCAGGGTATGGCCGACGTAAAGGCAACCGCTGCAATGGCCGCAAAGATCATCGGCTGCCGACCTCGCGACGTATTGATTTCATCTACCGGAGTGATTGGCGAACCCTTGCCGGTTGCTCGGTTCGAGCAGGCACTACCACGGATGGGTCGACAGGCAAAAAAAGCCTCGTGGCTACAGGCCGCCCGCGCCATTGGCACCACTGATACCTATCCCAAGGGCAGCACGCGCGAGGCGCGAATCGGTGACACAACAGTCACCCTGTGCGGCATCGCCAAGGGCTCAGGCATGATCGCACCGGACATGGCCACTATGCTGGCTTTTGTATTTACTGATGCCAGATTACCCGCATCTGTGCTGCAGGCTCTACTACAGGGCGGAGTGGCCAGATCGTTCAACTGCATTACTGTTGACAGCGATACCTCGACCAGCGATACGATTGTACTCGCCGCTACCGCCAAGGCAGGCAATCGACCGCCGCAATCGTTAGCGGCGAGTGAGTTGAAGGATTTTCGCCGTGCGCTGAATGAGCTACTCACTGACCTGGCTATCCAGGTTGTGCGCGATGGTGAGGGCGCAAGCAAGTTCATTACCGTTGATGTCACCGGAGCAGTTTCAGCGGGTAGTGCACACAAGGCGGCGTTGGCTATTGCCAATTCCCCTTTGGTCAAGACAGCCATTGCGGGAGAAGATGCCAACTGGGGTCGGGTGGTGATGGCGGTTGGTAAATCCGGGGTGCGGCTTGATCAGAGCCGGTTATCGGTTGCCATGGGCGGAGTACTTATTGCACATCACGGAGAGCGTGCTGCGGATTACGACGAAACACAGGTCTTGCGGCACCTCAAGGGAGAGAACATATCGGTTTCAGTGGATCTGGGGGTGGGCAGGGCTCGGTCACGGGTCTGGACTTGCGACCTTACCCACGAATACATCCGCATTAATGCCGACTACCGTACGTGATGAGGTGTTGGTTGTTGCGGTAGGTGTTGCCGTTGATCCGTCGGGGCGCCTGCTGGTGGGCCAGCGCCCTGTAGGCAAAGCCTATGCAGGCCAGTGGGAATTCCCCGGTGGGAAACTCGAGCCTGGTGAGACGGGTTACCAGGCATTGGTACGCGAATTTCGTGAAGAACTGAGCCTTGAGGTCTTGTCAGCCAGGTCACTTTTTTCCTGTTTGCACAACTATCCTGATCGTAAGGTCGAGTTGCACCTTTGGCAGGTGACTGACTTTCGTGGTGAGGCGAGAGGCCTGGAAGGCCAGGAACTGCGATGGGTTAGCCCGACAGATTTACGATCGCTTGATTTTCTTAAGGGCAATCGTTCTCTGCTTGGGCGGATCTGTGCACTTGTGAATAGCTAGACAGAGCCTTTTAACCTGGATGCCGCCTTTCAGCACCAGGCAAAGCGTGGTTGTCGCAGCTCTTTTACTCGTGTGACCCGGCCCAGCAAGGCAACCTCGCGGAACTGGTAAAGCATTGCCGCAGTCGGGGCGAAAATCTTATGCCCTATTGTAGGCAGCATTATCGAGAAGCCATCACGGAGCGATTCGTCATTTTTCGACTCCGAGGTATCCACTTTTGCGGTGGCAAGTTCATCAACCGGGATAAAGAAAATTTTTTCAACCTCTCCGGGATTGGGAACCGGGGTTAGCCCCGTATCAGCACAGACCACTACGGGGGTGATGCAAAAACCCGATCGGGTAACAAAATCATCCAGCACCCCAATCACCTGATTGTCGTGCAGGGTCAGACCGATCTCTTCTTCGCATTCGCGAAGCGCTGCCTGGGTAATTGACTCACCTTCATCGAGACGGCCACCGGGCAGGGCATACTGGCCAGCATGTCGTCGCAGGCTCCTTGAGCGCCGGGTCAGTAGGATGGCTGCTTGGCTATTTGTTGGCGCAGGTATGATCACAATACTGACGGCCGCACGGATCAGA
>CAJWEF010000131.1 GCA_913031305.1 uncultured Acidiferrobacteraceae bacterium | reverse complement strand
CGGGTCAGGGCTGCGCCAGGCGGCCCGCCAATCGCGGTGGTAACTGACTGCGTTCCGCGCCAGACTGAAAATGGAATAACGGTTTCTTTTCACGTCAAACCTAAGAGCTTGCCTTAATAAAACCAGAAGCTAACTGCGAGTAGCGCACTATAGCCGCCAGGCCTGGAATCGCCCACATCAATCGTTCCGATATACCGGAAAACGTGCGCACAACTCCTTAACCTGCTCGCGAACCGAATCCACTACAGACTCGTCACCCAGATTGTCGAGAATGTCACAGATCCACTGGGCGACCTGGCGCATCTCGGTTTCACCAAAGCCGCGTGTGGTTCCCGCCGGAGATCCGATACGCAGACCGCTGGTGACAAAGGGTGACTGTGGGTCATTGGGGACAGTGTTCTTATTGACCGTAATGTTCGCCCGACCCAGTGCGGCATCTGCATCCTTGCCTGTAATTCCCTTGTCGATCAGGTCGAGTAGGAAAAGATGGTTGTCAGTGCCTCCGGAGACGATGTTGTAGCCGCGGCCGATAAACGCGTCGGCCATCGCCTGTGCATTGGCGATCACCTGCTCTCCGTAAACCTTAAATGAAGGTTCAAGCGCTTCCTTAAAAGAGACGGCTTTACCGGCAATCGCGTGCATCAACGGGCCGCCCTGGGTACCAGGAAACACCAGTGAGGCCAGTTTCTTTTCGATCTCAGGGTTGGCCCGGGCCATGATCATACCGCCACGGGCCCCGCGCAGAGTCTTGTGCGTGGTGCAGGTTGTGACGTCGGCGATATCCACAGGACTGGGGTACAGGCCTACGGCGACGAGTCCAGTAACGTGGGCCATGTCAGCAAGCAGGTAAGCGCCCACGCTGTCAGCGATATCTTTAAAACGCTGCCAGTCCAGGAAACGGCTGTACGCCGAAAATCCGGCGACAATCATCCTGGGCCGATGCTCTTGGGCCAGTTGCTCAACCTGGTCGTAGTCGATCTCCCCGGTATCGGTGTTGAGGCCGTATTGCACGGCGTTATACAACTTGCCGGAAAAATTGACAGCGGCGCCGTGAGTCAGGTGCCCACCATGGGCAAGGCTCATACCGAGCACAGTATCACCTGGGTTGAGCAGCGCCATGTACACAGCGGAGTTGGCACCCGAACCCGAGTGCGGCTGCACATTGACATAGGCCGCTCCGAACAACTCCTTAGCCCTGTCAATCGCCAGTTGCTCGGCGACATCAACAAACTCGCAGCCCCCGTAATAGCGCTTGCCAGGATAGCCTTCGGCATACTTGTTGGTTAAAGCGGTACCCTGCGCCTCAAGCACCCGCGGACTGGTATAGTTCTCAGATGCAATCAGTTCGATATGCTCTTCCTGGCGTTGCTCTTCGTTCTGAATCGCCTCCCAGAGCTCCGGATCAAAATCCGCAATGTTATCTTTACTGCTGAACATATCGATGCTTCCTCAATTGGTAAATTCGGTGGGCCGACAGCTCCCAGAAAAAGGGTGGGCGGGAGATTTTACCGGAGTACCTGCCAACAACCCAATACCAGATGGGCAAATTATCTCGCAGATCAATCGGCCTGGGATCGAGCCCATTGCTGGAGGCTGGCCAGAGACCGGCTACCATGGTATCGAATCTGCTCCTTTGGGTAACGCCACTTCTCGCCCACCGGGCAGGCTAAACGCGAACGGCAACTGACGCCGCAGCCTTGGGGATCGACAAGTCGCTGGGGAAGACAACGATCCATTGCGATTGTCTGATCGCGGGTCACGGCCCCAGCAGGGCAGGCTTGGATGCAAGGTTTTGACTCACAATCATTGCACGGGGAATTCGCTGCAAAGGTCTTTGTGTAGTCCAGCGGCGCATCGACTAAGAAAGCAGCGCGGTAGGCGAACCACGGCCCATAGCGTGGGCTGATGTCAATCCCTATTGGAGACGGGCTAGCCCATCCGGCCCATCGACCCAGTTTTTGTAGTGGGATCAGAGCCGGGCCCGGATAGAGCAAGCGTGGCTCACTCACCCCCCAGAACCGACGGCAGACCTCCAGCACCGCTTTTTCGGACGCCAAATCAAAAAGCTGAGCTTCAGGGTAGTTTTCCTGTCGAATCCGGTCCCATAGGCCGGACCCGCCCATTCCGAGCAGAACCAGTTTTTCCAACGGACCCACGTTCACCTTCGCATCCCGCCAGACACCAGCCAGCTCAGAGGGAAACGCCGCGACATCCAGAACAGCACACAAATTAAACCCCTGCTTAGCGAGCCATTCATGGGCCGCGCTCATCGATACTGTAGTGTCTGACACAAAATCCGTCGCTAATCGGGTAAGTTCATTTATGAGGGGCAATCAAGCGTATCGCCCTGCTATAGTTACTCTAGCGTACTTCATCAGATCAGATTACAACTCAACCGGTTTTATTGCTTTTTGGCTTCCTGTGTCATCCATGGTCATCGCGGCGCTCGAGGCCTCGCACCAGAGAACACGATGGCCGGCTTTGTCCGGGCATGGCAAGTCGGTGTGGATGGCATCGAACTGGATGTTTTAATCAGTGCCGACGATCGGGTCGTAATCCACCACGATGCCCGGTTGAATGAGACGCAGTGCCGAGACCAAAACGGAAACTGGATCGCCTCCGACGGGCCGCGCATTCGGGAACTCGCCTCCAGCGATCTAGGTGATTACGATATTGGCCGTGCCAAACCGGGGTCTGAAACTGCACTGCTATTTCCCCAGCAATCGCCCGCCGATGGTCAATCCATACCCTTGCTGGGTGAGCTTGCCGCCTGGTGGCACGGCCTCAGTGGAAGCCGGCCAATTTTAAACATCGAACTCAAATCCCATCCCGATTACCCCGATGACACGCCACCGCTTAAGGACTATGCCAGGATCGTTATTGATGAACTTAATCGATTCAATCTGATAGGACACGCCTGGCTACAGGCTTTTGACTGGCGTTTGCTGCAACTTATCCAAAAAGCCTGTTCACAAATACCGACCGGCTACCTAAGCTGCACCCGGGACGGAGAAGCTACAATTTATCCCGGCGGTGTATCGCCGTGGCTGGCAGGGTTTGATCCAGACCGGTTCGGCGGAAGTACGCCGCGTGCGGTCCACGCCGCGGGTGGCACTTTTTGGGGTCCCTGGTTCGGGGACCTGAACGCGGTAGTTATTCAAGAGGCAAAAGCACTGGGCTTGCGGGTGCATACCTGGACAGTAAATGAGCCCGGGGAAATCACTCAGGCCCTGGATTGGGCAGTAGATGGTATTACCACGGACTACCCCGATCGCGCACGCTAATCCTGCGCCACCTTTAAGTTCGGTGAGTCGAACCTGACGTTGGCGTAAGACCCAGGAGCCGCCTCGAGTACCGGGAAAGCTTTTTTAGCCCCCGGTTGGCGCGCCTTAACACGCGTGCCGGTGAACTTAGCTGCCCATTTTTGCCAATCCGGCCACCAGGATCCTTGTTGCGCGCTGGCTTCTGCCTGCCACGCATCGGCATCACCACGCGGGTGCGAGTGGCTGGTCCAGTGCCCGTATTTGCCGGCCTCGGGTGGATTCACCACACCGGCGATGTGACCCGACCCTGAAAGCACGAACCGTACAGGGCCCTTGAAAAGGCCCGCACCGGCAAATGTCGAACGCCAGGGCGCTATGTGATCATCCTGGGTCGATAGAAAATAACAAGGGGTTTTAACCGACGAGATATCGATCGGCACACCGGCTAATGTCATGCCGCCAGGATCCTTAAAGCGGTTTTCAAGGTACATGGTACGCAGATACTCGCTATGCATCCTGGCCGGCATGCGGGTGGAGTCCGAATTCCAGTACAGTAAATCAAATACCGGAGGCTCATCACCCATCAGGTAATTGTTGATAACAAAAGACCAGATCAGATCGTTCGAGCGCAGCATGTTGAACGTAGTTGCCATATCGCTTCCATCAAGATAGCCGTCTTTTGCCATCTTTTGCTCAAGGCTCTCGACCTGCTCATCGTCGATAAATACCCCAAGGCCCCCGGGGTCAGAAAAATCAATCATCGAAGTCAGGAAGGTCCCGCTGGATACACGCGATGCCTCACCGGTTGTCTCTAGATAGGCCAGCAGGGCTGCCAGCAATGTACCGCCCAGGCAATAGCCGACGACATTGGTGTTGGGCTGGTCAGTAATGGCCTCGATCGCATCCAGCGCCGCTAGCGGCCCTTCAAGGAGGTAGTTTTCAAAACCCTTGTCCGCAAGCTCACTACCCGGGTTAACCCACGAGATCACGAAAACTGTGTGGCCCTGCCCTACCAGCCAGCGGATCAATGAATTCTTTGGCTGCAGGTCGAGGATGTAGTACTTGTTAATCCACGGTGGAATGATCAGTAGCGGAGTTTTGCTTACCGTCTTAGTTTGCGGCTCATACTGTATGAGTTGGATCAAATCGTTTTGGAAGACCACCTGGCCCGGGCTGAGCGCAATATTACTGCCCAGTTCAAAAGCTTGCGTATCTACCATCTGGGTTTTAAGGGTGCCGTCGCCCTGCTCCAGATCATCAAGAAGGCTTTTAAAGCCCTTGACCAGATTTTCGCCCTTGGTTTCAAGGGTCTTTTTTAGTACATCGGGGTTGGTTAATGCGAAGTTAGTCGGCGCCATCGCATCAACATATTGCCGGGTAGAAAACTGGATCTGCTCGCTCATTTTGTCGTCAAGGCCCTCCGCCGAGGCGGTGGACTCCATGATATAACGTGACGTCAACAGGTAAGACTGCTTGATGAAATCAAACAGGTGACCGTCATCCCAGCCCTCACTGCGAAAGCGCCGATCATCAGCCTCGGGTTGGATCACCTGTTCAGTTGACCCCCCCAGCATGCCCAGCGTTGCCTGTTGCCACAGTGCGATTGAACCCTGCCAGAATTCGGTCTGCGCCTGCATAAGCGCAGCAGGATCAAAACGCATCTGACCAACATTCTGGAGAAACTGCTCACCGAGCTTAACGGGATCAAAACTCCCGGGGAAATGACCCGTCTGATGGGCCATGAAATCTGTCGCGATTTTCTGGCTTTTCGCGATGACCTCGGCCATGGTTTCGGACATTTCGCCAGAATCTGGCAATTGGGGTGAACTGGAGTCTGGTTTCACAGGGGGATTCCACTGAATTGTTGCAGTGCACCATTGTAGTAAAACCAAGGCGTTAATTCAAGGCTCGCCTGATCGGACTACCCCACAGCAATACGTTATGATCCCGCCGCTTCGAAACCTCTTGCGCCAAACCTATGCAGAACATCTTCGATCAGAACCTGGAACAGAACCCGGCAAATTACGCCCCTCTTAGCCCATTGAGCTTTCTCGCCCGGGTCGAGCGCGTCTACCCGGACCACCCTGCCGTCATACACGGGCCTATCCAGCGCAGCTGGTCACAGACTGCGACCCGCTGTCGGCGCCTGGCCAGCGCCCTGACATCGCGCCACATCGGCCGTGGCGATACGGTGGCGGTTATGGCCCCGAACATTCCCGAGATTCTGGAGGCCCATTACGGCATCCCAATGGCCGGGGCGGTACTGAACGCCCTGAATATCCGTCTGGATGCCGCCACCCTCGCCTTTATTCTCGAGCATGGCGAGGCCAAAGTTTTGATCACCGATACCGAGTTTGCGCCGGTGATGCGCGATGCGCTCGCGCAAATTAAGCGCGAGATTCTCGTCATTGATATCGAAGACCCACAAGGCCCCGGCGGTGAACGCCTGGGGGATATCACTTATGAGGACTTCATTGCGCAGGGCGACCCCGAGTTCCCAATCACCCTGCCAGCCGTTGAATGGGATGCTATTTCGCTCAATTACACCTCTGGCACCACCGGCAATCCCAAGGGCGTGGTGTATCACCACCGGGGCGCCTACTTGAACGCCATGAGCAATGTCATTGGCTGGAACATGGCGCACCACCCGGTGTACCTGTGGACTTTGCCGATGTTTCACTGCAACGGCTGGTGCTTTCCCTGGTCACTGGCTGCGGTGGCTGGCACCAGTGTCTGCTTGCGCGCCGTCAGTGCATCGGGGATTTTTAATGCCATTGCCGACCATGACGTCAGTCATTTTTGCGGCGCACCCGTCGTGCTTAACCTGCTGGTTAATGCATCCAAAAAAGAGCGTCGCGACTTTAGCCACACGGTGAATGTGATGACCGCGGCCGCCCCGCCCCCGCCCAGCGTGCTTGGCGCCATGGAGGAAAACGGCTTCGCCATGACCCATGTATACGGCCTGACCGAGACCTACGGCCCGGCGGTGATCTGCGCCTGGAAGCCTGAGTGGGACAGCCTATCCCCTGACGAACAGGCAAAAACCAAGGTCCGCCAGGGTGTGCCCTACCACGCGTTGGAAGACCTGCAGATTCTGGATCCCGAATCCATGCAGCCGGTCGCAGCCGATGCCACTGAGATGGGCGAAGCGATGTTCCGAGGCAACATCGTAATGAAGGGGTATCTAAAGAACCCGAAAGCCACAGCCGAAGCCTTCGCTGGCGGCTGGTTTCACTCAGGGGATCTTGGCGTGATGCACCCCGATCAGTACATCCAGTTAAAGGACCGCTCCAAGGACATCATCATCTCCGGCGGTGAGAATATCTCCTCTATTGAAATCGAGGACGTGCTGTACTGCCATCCGGGAGTACTCGAAGCCGCCGTGGTGGCTAAAGCTGACGATCACTGGGGCGAGACCCCTTGCGCTTTTGTGCATCTAAAAGAAGGTACTCAAATAACCGAAGAAGACATCATCGATCACTGTCGTGCCCACATGGCGCACTTCAAGGTACCGAAAACCGTGATCTTCGGCGAACTGCCCAAGACCTCAACAGGAAAGGTACAAAAGTTTAAGTTGCGGGAAAGAGCGAACGACCTGGAGGATGACTCAGTCTAAGAACACTTGCCGCTCTGAGTTCACAGTGCCAAGTAAAGCCTATGTCATCGATCCTGGTACTGCCCAAGATCTATATCAGGTCACTGTCGCTCCCACAACAATCCCAAGAATCTTCATGTCCACCTCACCGCTTCTAGCAACGGGCTAGGTTTGCCAGGGCTGCTTAACGCCAGCGCCGCGGGCTTTTTCTTGACGCAGGTCAGGCATAAAGGAAAAGGGGGATGGGGCTAACTAACAGTGCTTGACTACAGCGGGTAACTATGGCCTGATTTTCGTAGCAACCCCGACCTTGAAGCAAGGTCATGGATTAATTGCATTTGGAGCAGTATATGACCAAACGAATCGCGATTGCCGCTATCCGCCTTTATCAGTCTA
>CAJWEF010000130.1 GCA_913031305.1 uncultured Acidiferrobacteraceae bacterium | reverse complement strand
AGGGCCCAGGGCCCATTGATGGTGCGATCCCTCACATCTGCCAAAAGCAAATTCCTATCCCTCGAGCTCAGCTTGGCGGAGCACCGCCTCGTCCGAGCACAGACAAAACTCAACTAGGGTCAATGTACCCCAGGCGTTTGGAGATTTCCAAGACCGCCTTCATCAACGGGGCAGCGTATCGCTGTGCATCGTCCAGACGGAAAAGCGGGACTGAAGCGCTGACGCTGGCGACCGGTCGATAAATGCCACATCAATGATCGTTTGCCGCGCAGCAACAGAGTCTTACGAGTTTAGCGCTCCCGTTGATGGCCAGCCAGACAGGCAGCATCGGATGCCCGAAAGCAAATGGGCCTTACCGGTGGCGCTCTAACCGGTACGGAGCGTACGGCTTTATGCCGCGTCCCGGCCCAATAAGGGTTGCAGAACCCGCCAGATGTTATCCAGGATCAATGGTTGGGCGAGTGCAGACGGGTGGAGGCCATCATTCAGCATCAGCTCGGGTTTGTCGTAGACGCCCTCTAGGATAAACGGCAAAAAGCGCAGGTCGTAGCGCTCGGTCAGATCGGTGTAAACATCCTGGAACTGGCGAGTGTAAAGAGCCCCATAGTTCGGGGGAATCAGCACGCCGGCCACAACCACTCGGGCGCCAGTCGCGAGGGTTCTGCGGATGATGTTATCGAGGTTATCGTGGATCGTGGCGATGGGTGATCCCCGCAGGCCGTCATTGGCGCCAAGCTCGATGATCAGGATACCCGGTTGCCAGGTAGCGAGCAGGCCTTCCAGTCGGTTCCGGCCGCCGCCGGTGGTCTCTCCGCTGATGCTGGCATTAATCACTTGTTGTGGATAGCCCATTTGCGATAATCGTGCCTTCAGCAGCTCAGGCCAGCTATCTGCCAGCG
Organism: uncultured Acidiferrobacteraceae bacterium; assembly: GCA_913031305.1. Classification (GTDB taxonomy): domain Bacteria; phylum Pseudomonadota; class Gammaproteobacteria; order Arenicellales; family UBA868; genus UBA868. The sequence goes on along the minus strand of CAJWEF010000130.1, from coordinate 6,378 downwards.
CGATTCCGTAACCGGCACTGAGACTGTCACCGAGAATTAGAATGTTCCCTGCGACGACTTTCGTGGGCAGCAGTACCACGAACAACACTAGGACCAGTCGGATCATGGAGCCAATTGTTACAGCCAACAATCTGTCCCGGCAAGTGAAAACAGCCGACGGAGAACTGACCATACTCGATGAAATTGAGTTGAGCGTCATGCCGGGTGATGCAGTGGCGATCACGGGGCCGTCGGGTTCCGGTAAATCCACCCTGCTGGGGCTACTCGCCGGTCTTGAGGATCCGAGCCGTGGCTCTATCCGGCTGTTGGGTCATGAGCTCAGCGAATTGAACCAGGATGAAAAGGCGGCACTTCGGGCGGGCAACGTGGGTTTCGTCTTCCAGGCCTTTTACCTGCTGAACGGACTGACCGCGATAGAGAACGTTGAGATCGCCTTGGAACTCGCAGGCCGCGATCACCAACGGGAAGCCGCGGCTGAGTTGCTGGAGCGAGTCGGATTGGCTGAGCGGATGAACCATTATCCGCCGCAACTTTCCGGAGGAGAGCAGCAGCGTGTCGCGCTGGCGAGGGCTTTTGCGGTAAACCCGAGGGTATTGTTTGCTGATGAACCCACCGGTAATCTCGATACCGCGAGCAGCGAGCTCGTCGCGGATCTCTTCTTTGATCTTCGCCTTCAGTATGGAAGCGCCCTGTTGCTGGTGACCCACGACAGCACGCTTGCTGCGCGCTGCGACCGCATTCTGACTTTAGGTGCCGGGGGGCGGCTGCAGTCGTGACTGGTATTGCCATGACCTTGCGCGGTATACGTCGTGACTGGCGTACAGGCGGTCTGCCGGTCATTGCGCTCGCACTCAGCGTTGCGGTCTGCGCAGTCACGTCGGTGGGGGTTTTTAACGAGCGTGTTCGGCAGGCCATACAAAGTCGGGCGGCCGAGACCCTTGGCGCCGATCTCGTTATACAGTCCCACAATGCAATTCCGCCTGAGGTGGCGCAAAAAGCCCTGTCTTTGGGGCTTGAGGTCAGTCAGCAGGTCGAGTTTCCCAGCATGATTCTGACCCGGGCCGGGACGACACGGCTGGTGTCTGTTAAGGCGGTGGATCAGCACTATCCCCTGCGTGGATCCGCTCGAACTGCACAGCGGCCCTATGGTGATGGAGAGGTGGCAGGCATGATCCCGGGTCGGGGAGAGATCTGGGCGCATTCCCGACTGTTCAGTGAAGTCGAAATAGATGTTGGTGCGACTGTCCAACTCGGCGAACAGGCCTTCCGGGCCGCGCGGGCACTGATTCTGGAGCCTGATGGTTTTAGTTCCTTCTTTCACATGGCGGCCCCCCGAGTCATGATGCGATTATCGGATTTACCGACGACGGGGCTGATCACCCCGTCAAGTCGCGCACACTACCGGACCCAGGTGGCCGGCACACGGCAGGGACTGACCTCCTTCTCACAGTGGCTGGACACGTATGAACGCGCCGGGTTAGAGCGCCGTACGGTTAAGGACGCGCAGCCGAGCATCCGCAGCGCACTCGATCGAGCCTCGAGCTACCTCGGGCTGGCCAGCCTGTCGGTGGTGATCGTAGCTGGGGCCGGTATATTTATCGCGGCCCTCTTTTATGCCCGGCGACAGTCGACCACGGTGGCTATCATGCGTTGCCTCGGTGCAAGCCAGCGCCGGATTCTACAGACGTTTATTCTCAGACTGGTTGTGGTGGCGTTGGTATCGTCGTTTGTCGGCGGGTTGTTAGGCTATGGCGGTCAGGCGTTTTTGTCCTCGCTTGCTGAAGAAAAACTCGGTTCGACACTTCCTCCACCGGCAATCTGGCCACTGCTATCGGGGATCGCTGTCGGACTGGTTGCAGCGGTCGGCTTTGGGCTTGCACCGCTGCTCAAGTTGCCGAAGCTGTCGGTACTGGGCATCCTGCGCGGTGAAAAAGGTGTGGCACCACCATCCATGTGGGTGACCCTAGGCCTGGTGCTGCTGACCAGCGGCGGGTTGATCTTCTGGCAGGCTCAGGAGACGGTGTTGACACTGTGGGTTATGGGGCTGACGCTGTGTCTGGTGGTGAGCCTCGCTGCAGGAGGATGGGTGATGCTGTGGCTGGTTGGGCGGATCAGGGTTTCACGCCCGAGCCATCGCTACGTGATCTCGAGTCTGGGCCGCCGCCTCGGTATGGGCAGCATGCAGGTGCTTGCCTTTGGGCTGGGCATCGCCGCGCTGCTGATGGTGACGGTTATGCGGGCCGATCTGCTGGACGGCTGGATGGATACCATACCCATTGGTACACCCAACAGGTTTCTGATCAATATTCAGCCGGACCAGCACAAAGCACTGCAGGAATTCTTTGTCACAGAACAAATTTCCAGTCCCGGTTTGTTTCCGATGACCCGCGGGCGCTGGGTCCGGCACAACGGCGTACCGGTCGACCCACAGGCCTACCCCACTCTTCGGGCACAGCGGTTTGCTGCCCGAGAGTTCAACCTGACGTCCTCAATAGATCTGCCCGATAGCAATCGCGTCGTAAGCGGATCGTGGTGGAGGGCCGGGCAACTCGGCGACAAGCTGTTATCGCTTGAGACGGAATTTGCAGAGTCACTCGGTATAAGCATTGGCGACCAGATGACTTTCCGAATTTCTGGAGTCGATCTAACCGGCCGAGTGAGCAGCTTGAGGGCGGTCGCCTGGGACAGTTTTCAGGTGAACTTTTTTGTCATCGCAACACCCGGGCTGCTCGATGGCCAGCCGAGAACATTGATCACCAGCTTTTTCCTGTCTCCTGAGAAATCTGATACAGCAGCCAGGCTGGTCAGGCAGTTTCCCTCGGTCACGCTGTTTGACGTGGATAGCCTGATAGATCAGGTCCGGGAAATCATCCAGCAGGTCAGCGTCGCTGTACAGTATGTATTTCTCTTCACCCTGTTCGCCGGGATCGCTGTCCTGATCGCGGCGGTTCAGGGCAGCGCCACCGAACGGAGCAGGGATGCTGCGGTGCTGAGAGCGCTCGGCTCAAGCACTCGGCGCCTGTGGCTAGCACAGTTCTGTGAATTTGCTCTGCTCGGCGGGATAGCAGGACTGCTGGCCGCCGCGTGCGCGGTGGTTATGTCCTCAATCCTGGCAAGGGAAGTGTTCGGGTTTGTACTTTCGCCGGGTTGGTCGGTATGGGGACTTGGGTGTGCAGGCGGGGCCTTGGGCATTGGCCTGGCCGGAACCGCAGCGCTTCGCCGCGTACTCCAGAGGGCACCGCTAAAGAACCTCGTTCAGAATTGAGGTCGGGTAGGTTTCCATGCTGCAGCTGCTGATCTGGAGAACGATGGTTAGCGCTTGATCCGCAACCCGGCAACTTATGACATTACCGCGGTACATGCCATTGAATTTGGCGCGGATGGTGAACCATCCGGGGGTGCAGATATCGTTTACGGGGTCGGCGTGACGCGCCTCGTGTGGAGCCGAACCTGCACCGTCAGTTGTGTGCTGCGGATCGTCGCAGAAGATTACGCTGGATCTTTCCGCTCACTGTTTTGGGTAGTTCCGGGACAAACTCGATAGCGCGGGGGTATTTATATGGTGCGGTGATCTGTTTGACGTGCGCCTGCAGCTCGGCGATCAGCTCGGCGCCCGCTTGTTGAGATTCGGGATCTGTAAGTACAACAAAAGCTTTGACGATTTCGCCCCGTTCGGCATCCGGTAGGCCCACAACAGCGCTTTCTTGTACCGCCGGGTGTGTGATCAGGGCGTTTTCCACTTCCTGGGGCCCAATCCGATAGCCTGCGGAACTGATGATGTCATCGGTTCTGCCGATATAGAAAAAATAGCCGCCTTCATCCTGGTATACGTTGTCACCTGTTTTAAACCAATCCGATCCATCGGCTTTGAGCAATGCATCACGAGTACGTTGCGGATCGTTCCAGTAACCCAGCATCATCTGCGGGTTGGGCAGGCGGATAAGGAGTTCACCTTCGTTACCACGTCCGCCCAGCGTGCCGTCGGCGAGGAAAACGCTCGTTTCAATGCCCGGTAAAGGGCGACCCATCGAGCCGGGTTTTATCGGCATCCAGGGATAATTGAGCACTGTCATCAGGACCTCTGTCTGGCCGTAGCCATCAAGCAGCGGCACCCCGGTCAGAGCCTTCCAGGCCTCGACGATTTCGGGATTAACCGATTCACCGGCAGATACTGTCAGCCTTAGCTGTGAGAAATCTATCCCGCTGATATCTTCACGAATCAGTCGCCTGAGCTCAGTTGCTGCTGCACAGAACACCGTGACAGCATAGCGCTCAATCAACTCGAAACGCCTGTGGGGCTCAAACGGACCGTCATAGAACAGCACAGCACTGCCCTGGCTCCAGGGGCCGAATAAAATACTGGTTCCTGCCTTTGACCAACCGGTATCCGCAGTACACCACATGACATCCGTAGGCCCCAGCGAAAGCCAATGAATAGCCGAGAAGCGCCAGGCGTACAGACTTCGCGATGGATGGCACACGCCTTTCGGGTGGCCGGTCGAGCCAGAGGTGTAGTACATCACTGCCGGCGCTTCCAGCCCCAAGTCGCAGCACTCGAATGCCGTATCCTGGTCCCGGGTCAATTCATAGTCCGACCACCCCGCCACCGGTTCACCAACGGTCAGCGCCGCTTTGAGTATCGGCAGGTACGGTTCGAATTTGCCAGACTCGGCAGTGGCGGTGATGACCGCTACAGCACCTGAATGATCCATTCGGTAGGCGACGTCTTTTTCCGTCAGCATCGTAATGCATGGAATAGGAACTGCACCCAGCTTGAGGCATGCGGTCAGACAGATCTGCCACTCGGGGATCCGGGGCAGCATGACGATGACGCGCTGGCCCGCACAGATCCCCTGTGCCGATAGCCAGTTGGCAACCTGGGCGGACTGGCACGAAACGTCGTGGAAGGTGAGCAAGCGTTCGGTGTTTTCAGAGTTGCACCAGATCAGCGCGATTTTCTGTTTATCTCGAGCAAATTGGTCGACAACGTCGCGACCGAAATTGAATGTCTCTGGCAGGGATGGGTGATGGGATCGGCAGATAGATTCATAGCGGTCCATAACGTCCAACCCTTTGTTCAGGAATCTGTACCGGATTTGAATCAACGCCGCATCGTTGCGACCGCTAAAGCGTATTTACCGGCGAACCTGTTCGGTAAGTGTGCCGGTATCTGACGTTCTTTGCACGTCACCCTGATTCGGGCTACAGTGTGGCGTAATAGAGCACCATTACCAGGGCCAAGAGATCACTCCGTCAACCGTGATCGCCAGGTGCGCTGACAAATTGCCGGATTCGCCATGAACAGCTTTTGTAAAGCCTAGAGAATATAGCGCCAGTGCAAATGCCGAGTGGACCCTTCGTGACCACGGTCGTGGGTAGCCTGCCCAAGCCGCCGTGGCTGCAGGAGAAGCTCCCGCTGAATGCCGCTGGCAAACAGGTCCATGGCAAGGGTGCGGCGTGGCTTTTCGATGGTGAGCTGCTGCAGCAGGCGCAGGATGATGCCGTCCGTGTTGCGATCCATGACCAGACCGAGGCCGGAATCGATGTGATCAGCGACGGTGAGCAACGTCGTACCTCTTACATGGCCCACGTTGTGGCCCGGCTTGGGGGGTTCGACTACGGTACGCCGGCCAAAAAATGGGTTCGCAACAACCGACGGCTGGCCGAGGTCGGTCGGTGTACGGGGGAGGTGCTACGCAAGGCGCCGATTTTGGTAGATGACCTGCAGTTTGCACTTGAGCACAGTAGCCGACCGGTCAAAGTGACTCTGCCTGGCCCGATGACCGTCGTCGACTCGACCCTGGATGAGTTCTACGGGGATGAGCGTTTGCTGGCTCTGGCGGTGGCCGATGCTCTGAACGAGGAGGCCCGCGCTCTCGATGCACTAGGCCCGGCTGTCATCCAGTTTGACGAGCCAGTTTTCAGCCGCTATCCGGACAAAGTCGCAGAGTGGGGTATTGAGGCGCTTGACCGGTGTATTGAAGGGCTCAATGCTAAAACCTGCGTGCACGTTTGCTACAGCTACCCCATGCCCGGGGTGCCGCGGCCGATCGTCGATGCTTATCCCAGCATACTCGGTGAGCTGGAACGCTCGAAGGTCGACCAGTTGGCCCTGGAGTTCGAAGCCTCCGGACTCGATCCTGACCTGCTCACACTATGTCCATCCAAAACTGTTCTTTTTGGCTGCATCGACAACGGTGCGCTCGGATTTGAACGTATCGAAACTGCACAGCAGGTTGCGGACCGTCTGCTGGCGGCCGCAGAGCACATGGCGCCCGATCAGATCCAGGTGGCACCGGACTGTGGTCTTGTGCCGCTCGACCCGGCGGTCGCGCGGCACAAGCTCAAAGTGATGGTCGAGGGCGCGCGGCTCGCACG
>CAJWEF010000129.1 GCA_913031305.1 uncultured Acidiferrobacteraceae bacterium | reverse complement strand
ACTGATGCGGGGAAGATCTCGTACCAGGTAGAGCAGTGATCCAGCGGCGAGGTCGTACGCAGCACATTAAGCTCAGGTAAGCGTTGACTTAATACATCGTGCAGGTCAGTAGAATCTGCTGCAGATACGATGGCCAGCAACTGGGCTGCTCCCGCTTGTGGCGTTTCGTTGGGTTGCAGCAGTTGGTGACATCCTGCGTACAGGGCAAGGCGTCTATCAAAGTCCGCGTTGTGTTGGCTGAATCGTCTCCAGCAGAAATGATGGTTATCCGGCACCGGGGCATGCACCATGAAGTCCAGTTGCAACTCTTCGAGCACCGTGATCGCCCGAGTAATCTCGACAACTCCCAGGCCGAAGTGTTGCAGTGGCTGTACCGGCGGATAGGAAAAAATGCCGGCACCGGAGGAGGTCACCAGCATATCTATGGGAAAGGTTTGATCCAGCACGCGATCACACGAGTACAGTGATCTGCCGGTCACTACGATGCGCTGTACACCCAGATCGCCCAGGTGTTTGAGCGTTTCCCGGTTTCGCTCTGATAGTTGATGGTCTGGCCCCAGCAGCGTGCCGTCCAGATCGGTGAATACGGCCCTGCGGTGATGAGTGCCATGGTTCATGTGCGGTAGAGATCGCTGGCTTGAGAGCCCAGGAGTCAGGTGATTTCCTTAGAGTAGCGATTCAATCTTTTTTACCAGGTCAACATTGTCAGGTGTAACGGTAGATCCGAAACTTCCGACGATCTTGCCATCCCGGTCGAGCAGATATTTGTGAAAGTTCCATTTGGGGAATTGACCGGCCTCGTTACCGAGTGCCTGAAAAAGCGGTTCAGCTTTGCGCTTAGCCACCCGGGATTTTTCAAACATGGGGAACTTGACACTGTAGCTGAGATCGCAGAATTCGCGAACCTTCTCCTCCGAGCGGGGATCCTGAAAAAAGTCATTGGAAGGAAAGCCCAGTACGACAAAGCCGCGCTCACTATATTTCTCGTACAATGCTTCCAGACCCTTGAACTGTGGTGTAAAGCCACAGTAACTGGCGGTATTTACCATCAGCAGAACCTTGCCTGCATACGCGTCGCACAGCCGCACCGATTCGTCACTGGCGAGATAGCGTTTGGTGAAATCGAGATTCACCGGACAGGCCTGTGCTGCAGTCGAGGTGACTGTTGTAAATGCCAGCACCGCAGTCGACAGGATATTGAAAAATCGCATACTTTGCATCTCCATCTCATTACAGCCGACATACTACCCGCTTGGCGTGAACTGCAGGTAATCGCGCAGTTCCTGGCTTTGGGGGTCAGCCAAAGTGATACTCGCGGATCCCTGTTCGGTAATCTGTCCTTCATGCATGAATACCATCTGGTCGGCAATGTGTGCCGCTTCGTGTGGCAGGTGAGAGACCACGATCACAGTTAACGCATGAGTTTGACGCAACTCGTCAACCAGGGCGTGCATCTGCTGGCGCAAGCGCGGATCGAGGTTGGCAAAGGGTTCGTCCAGCAACAGTAACGGCCTTTTTTGGCAAAGACAGCGGGCCAGGGCGGCTCTTTGGCGCTCGCCGCCCGATACTCCAGCGGGCCGGCGCCGGCTGATATCACCCAGTTGCGTTGCCTCAAGAGCCTGGTTAATGGTCTCATGATCTGCCGGGGTAAGGTTTAGGCCGGGATGACAGCCGAGCGCGATGTTGTCGTAAAGGCTGAGGTGAGCAAACAGGTTATGTTCCTGGAACATCATGGTTACCGGCCGTTGTGCCGGCGCCAGAGAGCCGATATCCTGGTTATCCACAAGGATCGCGCCGCTGTCAGGTGCCTCGAAGCCAGCGATCAACGAGAGCAGTGTTGATTTGCCTGCACCGCTGGCTCCAATCAGCGCAGCACATTCCCCCCGGCCCACTCGCAGCGACGCGCAAAGACCCCAGTCGCCCATGGTGAAAGTCAGGCGGTCAAGTATCAGGAAAGCCATCGCCCTACAATCCGATCCAGGGCCCAGAATAAAATCATACTCATCACAACGAGTACCAGTGCGGTAACGGCAGCTTCATCGAAGCGGTAGGCGCTCATCCGGTGGTAGAGCATGACCGGCAGTGTTATTGCACCGCTGGTATCAAAGAGTGCTGCTACGCCCATATCTCCAAATGACAACGCGCTGCCCAGCGCCACAGCAAACGCTGTCGGTTTGCGTATAGCAGGCCAGTCGATGCGGCGAAATCGCTGCCAGCCCTGCAGGCCCAGTTGCTCACACAGTTTGTGGTGGCGCCGTCCTGAGTCGATCAGAACTGGAGCGATACTGCGCAATGCATAGGGCAGTACCATGAGTGCGTTAATTAACGCTATAAGCAAAAGGGTGATCACCTCTGTTGTGCCGGTCATCAGCGCCCAAAGAAAAAGCCCGGTGCCAATCACCATGGGTGGAACCGCGAGACTTACCGAGCCGGCCAACAACACCAGGTCCGTGGCCCCAGGCCGTCGCTGTACCAACACCAGCCGCCGAGCAGTCATCGCCAGACCCAACGCCAGTACGCTGGCGATTAGTGTCGCTATCAGCGCAATCCCCAGGCTGCGTGCGGTTGCGCTCCAAAGCGCAGAATCCAGGATAACCCGTAACAGTGGCCCCTCCAGACCGGCAACAACAACCGTTGCGATAGGTAAGCCGATAAAGAGCGCACTCAGCGTGATCAGCAAGACATCTACAGCTCGATTGAGTAGGGCGTTTCGGTCGGGTCGGTTTCGTAGGCCTTTTTGCAGCCCCTGGGTTAGCGGTTGCGAGCGCAGCCATCGAGACATGGTCAGCGCAATCGTTGCGCATAGCGCCAGTTGAGTCAGGGCAAGCAGCGTTGCCCGGCCGGGATCGAAGTCAAAGCGCAGTGCCTGATAAATCGCCACTTCAACTGTGGTTGCTCCAGGCCCCCCGCCAAGGGTCAATACGACCGCAAAACTGGTGAAGCAGAGCAGAAAAACAATCACCAGCGCGCCGGGCAGAAAAGCGCTCAGCGCAGGCCACTCGATAAATCGGAACAACTGAGTGCTGGACATCCCCAGGGTGCTGGCGAGGCGCCAGCTTTCACCTGGAACCTGTTCCCAGGCCGGCAGCAACAATCGCACCGCCAGCGGCAGGTTGAAAAAAACATGGGCCAGCAGTATCCCGCCAAGGCCATAGATCCCAAAAGACCATGTGAACCCTGCTGCGCGCATCAACTGAGTAATCACACCGTTGTGACCGTAGATCGCGACGATACCCAGAACCGCAACAATCACCGGCATGACCATCGGCAGGCCCATCAATGTGATCAGCGCGCGCCGCCCAACAAAGTGGGACTGTCGGGCGTAGGCGCGAGCGATCGGTAGTGCGAGCCCAACGCTGATCAGGGTTGAAAGTGTGGCCTGCCACAGCGTGAAACCTATTACCGAGTGCAAGTAGGCATCGGTCACGATTGCCGTAAGATCGCCGGTGCCGAACCGGGCCATTATTCCGGCAAGAGAGCCCCCGATCAGAGTACCCAGAAAGGCCACGGCCAGGGTTCCGGGCCAGAGCGAGATGACTCGATAGGCCCGCATACGGCTCAACGTGACAATGCAAACAGCCAGCGATTTATCCATTGTTTGCGCTGATCTTGCACCTGCGCCGGATCGAATCGGAGCATCTGCTGTGGCACTTCATCACTGTGGAAGGCATCGGGCAGCGGTTGCCCTGTATGCACTGCTGGTAGCATCCAGTTAGAGGTGGGAAGGATATTTTGCACTGTGTCCGAAAGCAGAAAACCCAGAAAGTCCTGCGCCAGTTGTGGTTCGGACGAAGTGCCCAACCGGGCAGCGACTTCAACCTGTCGGTAATGCCCCTCTTTGAACATGGCTACGCGGTAGCGATCTGTCTGTTCTACATGGCGGTGGTAGGCAGGGGAGGTGGTGTAGCTCAGTACCATGGGTGCCTCGCCTTTAAGAAAGAGCCCATAGGCTTCCGACCAGCCTTTAGTCACAGTCACAATTCGGGGTGCCAGCATGGCCCAGGCATCCTCGTCAGCCGCATCGAATATTTTGCGCATCCACAGCACAAGCCCCAGTCCCGGGGTGCTGGTGCGGGGATCCTGGATGATGATGCGCGGCCCGTTACTGTTATTGACCAGTTCCGTAAGACTGGCCGGCGGGATGGGAAGCGCCTCGCTGTCGTAGACGAAGCCAAAGTAGCCAAAGTCATAGGGCACAAAGACCAGGTCGGACCAGGGTAGGGCAAAGTCGACCGATTCCAGATCTAACCCGTGTTCTTGCAGCAGTCCTGTTTGTTGGGCTTCAGCGGTCAGGCTGGTATCCAACCCAAGAATGACATCTGCCGGTGAGCGATCCCCCTCGAGTTTCAGCCGGCTGAGTAAGGCGGCACCATCCTCCAGACCGACAAACTTTAGATCACAATCGCATTGCGCCTCGAAATGCTCTTCAATGAGTGGGCCAGGGCCCCACTCGGATACAAACGAGGCATAGGTGTAGACCGTCAGCTGAGTTTTTGCCGCTTGTGTTGCAGGGCAGGCAATCGCCAGCAAACAGCCTGCAAGGCCAAAAAGAATCTTCAGAATTTTCACGTAAGGCTCCTTCGGAACTGAAGGGCGGAGGGGCTTTGACGCCATTATCCGAATTCCTCCGCCGGTATGATCCGGTTCAGGTTCAACGGGTCATTCTCAGCCCGACCTCTGTCGGGCACCCCGTCGGATAACACCTAGAATCTAGTTGTCTACTTACGGGCTGTCAATATCGTGGCTGGGAGTGATGCTACCCTTGGCAAGATAGTTTGCAACGGCGGCAATCGCGTATTGCTCGCGTGCAGGGCCGATGCCGCGTATATACATCCAGTGCTGACCAGTTTGGTTCAACATGGCGACGAAAAGTGAATGCAGCTGCGCTCGTTGCCCACCCATCCCCCGATCGCGCAAAAGCCCATCGCTTACCCAGGGCAGGTCGATATCACATAGCAGATACAACCCCCGTGCCCGCGAATGCGCGGTATCTACGATCCAATCGGGACAGTGCTGGTAGTAGTGGCGCGCGTAGATCACGGTGGACAGAAGATCGGTGTCATGGATGGTGAGCTCGGACGCACGGCCCACGGCAGCATCTTCCTGGGCGATCTGCTCACAGGCGATGGGCTCGATATCTTGGGCTGTCAGTGCCATTGATTGCCGGTCAAGATAAAGACGCGCGCCTTCTGCCGAGAATGGACAGTCAAAATGAGCGGCCAGAGCTTGGACAATCTGGGTCTTGCCGGTACATTCACTGCCCGTGAGAACCACTCGGCGCTTTGTGGCAATGTCCCGGGTTCGTTTTTTCTGTACGCTCATCACCTGATTGTGTCTGATCTGTTGTTTGAGTTTCAGCCGTTTTATTCGTCCAGGCAGTTTTCCTGCAGCGTTGCCTGGCGGCTGTTTACTGCCGGTGTCAATTGTCGGTATCGTGACATAGAATGTAGTGGTGGGGTATCCCGTCGAAATATTCACCGGTACTTCGGTGTTGGACTATTTTTCATCCCCGGAGCACTCATATCCGTTGTGACGAGAGTAGCATCATGCAGAAATCTTTCACCTTAGTTGACCATCCGCTGGTGCAGCACAAGCTCACCTTAATGCGGGATAAAACCCGGCCCACCGCAAACTTTCGCCAACTGCTGCGCGAGATCGCACTGTTGCTGGCGTACGAAGTCACGCGCGATCTGCCGACAGAACTAAGAGAGGTTGAAACGCCACTGGAGACCATGCAGGCGCCTATGCTGTCCGGCAAGAAACTGTGTTTTGTCTCGGTGCTGCGCGCAGGCAATGGCCTGCTGGACGGTATGCTTGATCTGATACCGTCAGCCCGGGTGGGGCATATCGGCTTGTATCGTGATCCGGATACCCTGGAAGCCATCGAGTATTACTACAAGGTGCCTCATGATATTAACGAACGTCAGGTGATTGTGGTGGATCCGATGCTGGCAACCGCCAATTCTGTGAGCGCCGCTATCACTCGTCTGAAAAAGGATCAGCCCAAAAAGATCAAGTTTGTTTGCCTGCTGGCTGCTCCCGAGGGGGTTGCTGCATTTGCCCAGGCTCACCCTGATGTTCCAGTCTATACAGCGGCGTTGGACCGCCAACTGAATGATCATGGCTACATCCTGCCTGGTCTGGGCGATGCGGGTGACCGGATTTATGGCACTCGCTAGGGCGTGATCGCCAATTGCCTGCAGCGGGTCATGTTCCGGGTTAGCAGGAGAGTTCCTACAGCATTCACTTTCTTTCTGGTCGGCGTACTCACCAGCATCAGTTGGGCACAGCCGCTCGAAGCGGGTGTTTATGGCCTGACCCGCCAGGGTTGGCAGGTCACTGCAATCACTGAAAGAAACGAACGTCATCCCGGGATTGCCCCCTATGCTGAATTGTGGCGTATTGTTTCTGTCACCGACTACCGGTTGGAAAAATCTGGCCAGGTGATCATTTGTGAAATGCGCTACGACAGCCAGCGTGATAGTCAGGACGAAACTTGTATGCTGAAGGCTCCTTAGAGCGCCGCGGTTACTTGGGCCGTTATGGGTACTTTTCAGAAATCGAAAATATTGATCTAGATCAATGCGGTTAATAGGGTGGTATGGGTTAATACGCCTGCATATCTCCTCCATTAATTGTGGAGTTAAGGGCGGCACCCGTCAGGGTTCCGCCCTTTTTTTTGCCGATTCACAGGACTCACTGTGACCCCCTTCTTGGCATGTTTGTGCCTCATTTAGCTGTTTTACGCGCTTTTTCCTCAGTAAGATTAGAATGCGCGGTGCAAAGGTGGGGTTACAGATCATATGATTGACGCAATTGGGGAGTTTTTTCGCAAGCGACTTCAATCGCGCGATGATCCTTTGGCTGTGGAGGAACCTTTGCGTCTGGCCGCAGCAGCATTACTGTTTGAGACTGCGATGGCGGACTACGATCTAGGCGATACAGAGAGGGCGACAATACACGCTCTGGTGTGTAGTCAGTTCTCATTGAGCGATGTGGATTCAAAGGCCTTGTTGGCGTTGGCTGAGTCCCAGGCAAAAGAGGCCACCGGCCTGCACGGGTTCACCTCGCTGATCAACAAGCACTGGAGCGAGCAGCAGCGGTTGACTCTGGTCGAACAGATGTGGCGGGTAGTCTATGCTGACGGGCGCCTCGATGATCACGAACTGCATTTGATGCGCAAGATACAGCGTCTGTTGCACATACCGCAAAAGGATTTTGTAGCCGCAAAGTTGCGTCATAAACCCGGCTAAACGGGCGCGCTAATCATGTAGCACTCATGTAGTGATGGAGTACCTCCCTGACATGGATTATTTCCCTGCCGTTGCGATCTACGGTGATGCCGGATCCTTAAGTCCATCAGAATCCCCAGTAATATCAGTGACGGCAGCAAGGGGGAAGTTATGATCAGGGATTGGGTCATGGGCGGTTGACCAGTAGTTATATTGCTGAGGGTTCGGGATGCTAATCTTAACCGGCCCGTATCGCGCCGGGGCTTTGCGGGGTTGGTTCGAGCCTTTGCGCTCAAAATAACCGATCAGCTCCGCACTTTCCCCCGGGAGTTATTGCCAATGCCC
>CAJWEF010000128.1 GCA_913031305.1 uncultured Acidiferrobacteraceae bacterium | reverse complement strand
TGGTGGAGCGATAGAGGCCGAATCGCTGATTGCGCTAGGCGCTGAATGTGGCTGTGAATTCACCACAGAGGATCTGCAAGACTCGGCGGGATTATTAAGTGATAAGAAAGTGGATGTGTTGACAGGCCCCGGTTGTGGTTGTTGGTGCAAAGATCCCACACATTGTGCGACAGATTGGATGTGGTGCAGGCAGGTGGTCGGCTGATTCGATGATGGCGAGGGCGGCAAAGGCCTACAGCCTAAAACTTGGAGCAACGCTCTGCTAGGCCGCACTGCGCCCCGCGGCACCGGCCAACTGATGGGCCACCAGCTGGGCATAAAGACCCCCCCGGGCCAGCAGTTCTTCGTGGGTGCCCGCCTCGATCACGCGGCCCTCGTTAAGCGCCACGATCTGGTCGGCCCCGCGCACGGTCGAGAGCCGATGTGCAATCACCAGTGTGGTGCGCTCAGCCATCAGTTCCTCCAGCGCCTGGCGCACTGCCTGCTCGTTAACCGCGTCGAGGTGCGATGTGGCCTCGTCCAGAATCAGCACCGGGGCATCCTTTAAGAAGGCCCGGGCAATAGCGACACGCTGGCGCTGCCCGCCCGAAAGGCGCATACCGCGCTCACCCACCTGGGTCTCAAGGCCATCGGGCAGTCCGGCCACAAATTCGCCCAGCGACGCCCGCTCCAGCGTAGCCGTGAGCTCGGCCGCGCTGGTCTCGGGGCGCGCGATCAGGATATTGGCGCGCAGGGTGTCGTTAAAAAGGTAGGTGTCCTGCGCCACCAATGCAATCTGGCCACGCAGATCGTCCAGCACATAGTCTCTAAGATCGTAGCCGCCAAGCGTAATGGTGCCGTGCTGTGGATCCCAAAAGCGCATCAGCAGATGGGCGATGGTGGTCTTGCCCGCACCCGAGGGGCCCACCAGGGCAATGGTCTTGCCCGCTTGCGCCTTGAACCCGGCGCCATTCAGTGCCTGTCGGTTACCCGCCTCGTACTGAAAATCCACACCTTCGATCTCAATAGGCACGCCGCCCACCGTGTTTGGCACCGCCACACCGGGGCCATCGGTTACCGGGACTGGCTCGTTATTCACCGCATAAAGTCTGCGCGTAGAGCCCAGCGTATCGGCCAGCTGGCGGCTGACGTTCGAGATCTCGGATATAGGCAAAAAAGCCGCCATCGCCAGCAGCGTCAGCAAGGGCAGCATGGCACTGTCAAGATGCCCGGCATCAACCAGCATGGCGCCGGCCACCACCACCGCAAGACCACCAAGCCCGGTGGCAACTTCTAATAAAGAAGTCTGAAAGGTGAGATCCCGAAAGAATGGCAATCGGACACGGTGATGGTTCTGGGTGCGCTCGATCAGCTCCCGGCGGCGCTCACCGATGTGGGTAAAAGCAATGATCTCGCTTAAGCCCTGCACGGTATCCACCGCATGGGCGTTCAGCTCGCCCAGCGCCTCGCGCGCCCGCGAGCCCATCTCGTCTACCCGGCGGCGCAGCATAAATGGGCTGAGCGCCACGATGCCCAGAAAAGGCGCCAGCACCGCCGCCATCTGCCAGCCAAAATAAATCAGCACACCGATCACAAGGCCTGGTACCAGCACCGCCACAAAGGCAGGCGCCACAGTATGAGCAAAAAAGTACTCCACCAGTTCTACATCGTAAGTGGCCATGCCGACCATATCGCCGCTGCGCCGGCGCACCATGTAAGCAGGGGCCAGCCGGTCGAGCTTCTCAAAAAGCGCGATGCGCATCTCGGCCAGCAGCCGAAAGGCCATGTCATGCGCGATCCACGATTCCAGCCAATGAAAGATGCCTGCCACAGGCGCCATAACGCCGAGCAGGATCAGCAAATCCACGAAGGGCTCGTCCGTTTTAACCGCACGCACCGCCAGCGCACTGACCACGCCAATACCGATAAAGGCCAGCACCCGCGTCACCCCAAAGCCAAAGGTCATAACCAACCTTCCTTTATAGGGCACGATGTACTTCATCAGCTCGCGGGTGGCCGCGACCCAGCCAAGGCCCTGCGCCTTAACAATGGCGTCGGCGGGAGCAAACTGCGCCTGCTCGCTATAAAGCGGTACTTCGTCTACGCCCGATTGCAGCGGTGCGCCGATGCTGGCCTCGGCCGCAACACTCTCTTCGGCCTGACCCGCCATCAGGCTATGGTAGACACCACCCTCGCGCATCAGCTGCGCATGGGTGCCCTGCTCGGCGATGGCGCCCTCGTTCAGCACCAGAATGCGATCAGCATCGATCACGCTGGACAGGCGATGGGCAAAGATCAGCGTGGTGCGCCCCTGCATCAACCGATTGAGTGCGACCTGGATGATGGCCTCATTCTCGGCATCCACAGCCGAGAGCGCTTCGTCCAGAACCAGAATCGGCGCATCGCGCAAAATAGCCCGGGCAATGGCAATCCTCTGGCGCTGCCCGCCTGACAGGCGTATTCCTCTTTCACCGATAACGGTGTCGTAGCCCTGGGGCAAAAGAGCAACAAACTCATGGGCGTTGGCAGCCTGGCAGGCTTTCTCTAACTCGGCCGGCGTTGCATCTGGCTTACCCACCCGCAGGTTATCCGCTACTGTGCCATGAAAAAGATAAGTATCCTGATTGACCACCGCGATCTGCGCGCGGATATCATCAAAACTGAGATCTTTCAGATCGTAGCCACCAATCTTGACCGCCCCATTATCCGGATCATAAAAGCGCAGCAATAAACGCACGATGGATGACTTGCCGACACCGCTTGGGCCTACAAAACCCACTCGCTCGCCAGCGTTGACCGTAAAGCTTAAGCCCTCGTGGGCAGCACGGCGCCCGCCGGGGTAGGCAAAGCTCACCTCTTCAAACGACACCGTGGGGCTTAAAGTGTCCGCCGGTGTGGCTGTGGATTTTTCGGTGACGATGGGCCTGGCATCGAGCAGTTGAAAGATCGTCTGCGCCGAGGCCTGCGCCAGCATGCCGTTGTGCATCAACGAGCGCATATCGCGCAGCGGGCGGTACACCTCTACACCCAGCATCAGCACCATGAGCAACACCGTAAGGCTCATATCGCCATCGCTTACCCGAAAAGCCCCGTAAGCCAGTGTCGCCGCCGCGCCCAGGGTGATGCCGGTATCGGTAATGCCACGGGCCAGTGAGTTGGTGGCCAGCACCCACATGGTGGAGCGAAAAAGATCCTCAGCCTGGGCTTTAAGCTTCTTCGCCCGCGCTTTGCTCTGGCCAAAGGCCTTTAAGGTGGCAAGGCCTTGCACAGAATCTAAAAACTCTGCCGCGAACGCGGTGTAAGACCGGCCCCGTTCGAGGCTGCTCTTTTTATCCCAGTGGTGAAAGATCTGCGGTGCCACCAGCGTGAAGAGCGCGGCGATCAGCATCACCAGCGCGATGGGCACATCAAAAAAGGCCACCACCGCAAAGATCAGAAACGGCGTCAGGATCGAGACGATTAACTGCGGCAGGTACTGCCCGAAATAGATCTCAAGCTGCTCGACGCCTTCGATCATTGCCACAATGGCGTCCCCGGTGCGCTCAAGCCCAAAATGCGCCGGGCCCAACTGCGTAACCTGATCGAAGATCACCCGGCGCAGATGTACCTGGACTATCGCCGCAGTATTGTGCGCCACCATCGTGCGCAGGTATTCAAGCCAACCACGAACCACCATAACGGCGGCCACACCTATAAATGGAAGGATCAGATCGTTAAGGGGCGCCCCGGCGAAAACCCGGGCGATCAACCAGCCCAGCAAAGCCAGACGGGCGATACCAAACAATACAGCCAGAACGCCAATCGCCACTGAGCCGAATATGCGCAAGCGCACGCCTCTGGTAAAACCCCAGAGCCTTAAGTCGAAATACATGCCGCCCCCCTAAGCGAATGGGGTGATTGTACTGGAAGCTACCCAACAACCTGAATGGCGCCGACTCGGATGAACTTATAATCAAAGCCGAGGTGTAGCTAACGTGACGACGGATGCGATGGACTACAAAGAGATTGAAGTCACACCCCAGTCAGCAGCGCTTGGCGCCGTGATCAGCGGGGTTGATCTATCCAAAGAGCCAAGCAAGCACGCCATGGCAGAACTCGAAGATGCCTTTGGCCGCTATTCAGTGATCTTTTTTCGGGATCAGAACCTCACCCCACAGCAGCACATCGCTCTGGCCGAACGCTGGGGTGCAATTAACGTAAACCGTTTTTTCAAACCCCTCGATGGTTACCCGCAGATCGCCCAGGTCATAAAGGAAGCAGACCAGAAAGAGAACATTGGCGGTACCTGGCATACGGATCATTCCTACGACCTGATTCCGGCCATGGGTTCGATACTGTGTGCCCGTGAGGTGCCAACCGTTGGTGGCGATACCCTGTTCTCCAGTATGTATCTGGCCTACCAGGCCCTGTCGGAGGACATGAAAAAAATGCTCGCAGATCTCAAGGCCTGGCATTCCAGCCGCCATGCCTTTGGCTACAGCGTCACCGACAGCGAGCACTTCGAGGACGGGCGCCTCGCCAACCCGGGCCAGGCGACCCAGGATGCTCTGCATCCGGTGGTGCTCACCCATCCGCTGACGGGAAGAAAAGCGCTATACGTTAATGCCGATTTCACCGTCCGCTTTGACAACTGGACTGTTGAGGAATCGCAACCTATTCTGGATTTGCTCTACGCCCATGGTGCGCGCCAGGAATTCACCTGCCGCTTTCATTGGGAGCCGGACTCCATTGCCTTTTGGGACAACCGCGCCACATGGCACTACGCCATGAACGACTACCAGGGCCACCGGCGCATCATGCACCGCATCACCGTTGAGGGCGTGGCGCTGAATTGATTGCCGCCATCGATTGTAATAACTGACCAGAATCAAGAAGCCCTGATCGAATGCCAGTGCGGCAAATGTGCCTTGACTATTGCCGATAAAGCCACCACGCTTTTTCTGCGTTGTGGGTGCGTTGATTGCCGTCAGGCGCTTTAGTGGGGCATGAGCATGGCGGTGCCAGGCCTGAGCCATTGCCACGTCTTTTTTATCTTCGATCCGGCATTGTTGGCGTTGCAGGAAAGGCTCAGATGAAGGCTTTTAAGCTGCGCAGTACTGGAGAATCTACCCGGATCTACTGCAACCAGTGCTATTCGGTGCTGGGGGTAGATCACCCCACATACCAAAACAACGTCTTTTTAAATTTTCCGGATCATTGTGCTAACCATGCTGACCTATCCAGGCCGCTCAACGCTTATCTCAACATGAGCGACTACTCGGCTGCCATTGGCCCGCTACCAACTGAAGACGTGCCGTTGTTTGTCTCAACTGACTGTGCGCCCGAAAGAAAAAGATTTCTCTCGCTGCCCGATGTCGCCAATTCTTTTAAAGAATCCAGCGGGCCACCAGGCAGGGTGACCCTGGCATCCTTAAAGGATGAAGCTTTGCAATCTCGGCCTGGGATGGGAGTATGCGGGCGCGGTAGATAAAAGCTTAGATGCGTTCAAGCGCCTGCAGTTACCGAGCGGTGTTCTGCGGTGCAAAGATCAGCCAGGTCTTCCGGGGTGAGTTGCCATTCTGGGTCTTAAATCGAAGTTAACGTTGGCCACAGGTCATCCGCGCCCTGGTCACAGACAAACTGTCCGAGTCGCGCTGCCCAGACCCGTTCCGGTAAAAAGTCATCACGCCAGGTCCATAACCGGCGGGTCCTGTGGTGCAAGCTGTACTCGCGGGTAAATCCAATTGCACCGTGAACTTGATGCGCGATCGCCGCACCGGCATTTGCCGCTTCGCCAGCACGAATCTTGGCCGAGGCAACCGCCATGAAGGTACGGGGATCTGTCAGGCCATATTGGATTATTGTTTTCATCGCGGCATCGGCTGCGGCACTGGCCGCCGCCACTTCACCAGCAAGAATCGCCAGGTTGTGCTGCACTGCCTGAAACTTGACGATAGCTCGCCCAAACTGGGTTCGCGTCTGTGCGTAGTCGCTGGACTGGGCCAGGATATACGCAAGCGCACCCGCCATTTGTTGCGATCGCAAGGCAGCGCCCATTAGCAGTAAGGCATCTCCCCAGTCACCTTCGGTGGCAATGGCAACTGGCGCTCCATCAAACGTCACATCTGCATCAATGCCCCGAGCAGCCCCGGTCGCCTCACCGACTCGCCAGGCATTACGATCAAACAAGGCCAGTCCGACACCGGATTCGAGAGTAACGGTGCACACAGCATGCTGCGCGCTGTGGGCAAACGGCAAACGCTGAACATTGCCAGAAAACCGACCGTTAGCGACGGCAGGCAAAGTGGCGTCGCCGTAAACGGGTGCAACCGTCATGGGGCCCGCTGGAACATCCAGCCCAGCGGCTGCCAGCAGGTAGCTTGCGAGCAGTGTTTCGGTCAGAGGAACAGGGGTCGCATGGTGCCCACTTAGGCGGGCGATCGCGAAACCATCTGCAAGTGAAGCGCCACCGCCACCGGCGGCCTCGGATATCCAGGCCCGGCTGAGACCAGTTGCCTCCAGAGACTGCCACAGTGTTTCGGGCCACTGACCGTTGTCCGCTGCATTAACGACATCGTTCGAACATTGATCTGCCAGCAATTTATCGAGCGTTGCCATAATCAGTGGGTCAGCTTGAATCATTTATCCACCGTTCAGAGTCTGGTTGTCCACTGAGTTGGCCTTGGGCAGTAAATAGCGGAGAATCAGGATTCTAACCTTGATTCAGCGCCACACTTTAATGACTTATTAATGGCTTGCGCAATACAGTTTGACCCAGTCCAATTGCCCGCGGCGGCAGAAGCTATGCGCAAACGCGTGCGTGAATTTCTTCACCGGCAAGCGAGCGCTGGGAGTTTTATACCAAACGGCTTTGGTATGACCGATCACTCGCCGAAGTTCAGTCGGTTGTGTGGCGACGCGGGCTTCATCGGCATGACCTGGCCGCGCGAATATGGCGGCGGCGAACACACTTTTCTCGAACGGTTTGTGGTGACCGAAGAAATGATAGCCGCAGGCGCCCCGGTTTGGGCGCACTGGGTAGCCGATCGGCAGAGCGGTCCGATGTTGATACGCTACGGTAGCACTGCGGTCAAAAAAAGGGTGCTTCCTCAGATTATTGCCGGCGAGTGCTATTTTTGTATCGGCATGAGCGAGCCGGATTCCGGATCCGATCTTTTCTCGCTGCGCTCGCGTGCTGATCCAGTTGCTGAAGGCTGGTTGGTTAATGGCCGTAAGATCTGGACCAGTAATGCTCATCGATCCCAATACATAATCGCTCTACTGCGAACAGCACCAGCGCTCGATAGCAACCGCCGACATGGATTGACACAATTTCTGATTCCGATGGATGCACCGGGCATCAACGTGCGCCCAATCCACAACCTGACCGGCGCACATGAATTCAATGAAGTCACCTTTGACGATGTTTTTGTTGCCAGCGACCATATCATTGGCGAGGTCGATAATGCCTGGAAACAGGCCACCAACGAACTCGCCTACGAGCGCAGCGGACCGGAACGGTTCCTTGAAACATTTGCGGTCCTGTACGGGTTGGTCCATGCTGCGGGCCGCGATCCCGAGCAAAGAAGTGCCGAAGGTATTGGACGACTGATCGCGCAGTTATCGACGTTGCGGCAGATGTCCCTTTCAGT
>CAJWEF010000127.1 GCA_913031305.1 uncultured Acidiferrobacteraceae bacterium | reverse complement strand
TCGGACGCCCATATCGTCGGTAACCGTATCCTGAGCCGCGCGCTGGAAAAGGAAGGCTTTGAAGTGATCTCGCTTGGCGCCCTGACGCCGGCGAAGGAATTCGCCGATGCCGCGATTGAAACTGATGCCGACGCCATTCTGGTGTCTTCGCTTTATGGGCAGGGCGAGTTGGATTGTCGCGGTTTTCGCAATCTCTGCACGGAAGCCGGGCTCAGCGATATTCTGCTCTATGTGGGTGGCTATCTGATGATCGGTGATCAGCCCTGGGAAGAGGTCGAACGGCGTTTTCTCGACATGGGGTTTGATCGCGTATTTCCACCAAGCACGCGCCCGGATGATGTCATCGACCCTCTCACCGACGACATCGCGGCACGCCGGGCCGCAGGACAATAATGCCGTTCGCCCTGCTTATTGATTTCGGATCCACGTATACCAAGCTGCGCGCTATCGATATGGGCATAGCAAAGATCGTCGCCAGCGGCCAGGGGGCCTCAACCGTGACCACCGATATCAACGATGGGCTTGATGCCGCATTGAATGATCTCAAAGCTCACCTCGGAATCTTGCCGGAATTCGACTATCGCCTTGCATCCAGCAGTGCCGCGGGAGGGCTTCGCATGACGACGGTTGGCCTCGTTCCCGATCTTACGGCGAAAGCCGCTCGGCTGGCAGCCCTTGGCGCAGGTGCCAAGGTGGCTGGAACCTATTCGTTCGAACTGACCTCAGGCGATATCGACACCATCATAAATGACGCGCCTGATATTCTCCTACTTTCGGGAGGTACGGATGGCGGCAACACCAAAGTCATCGAACATAACGCCCACAAACTTTCTGAAAGCGCGCTGGCCTGCCCCGTGATTATCGCAGGCAATCGCAACGCGGCGGACACGGTGGCGGATTGCCTGAGTGACGCGAGGAAGCGGGTGATCGTCACAGAAAACGTCATGCCGCGCCATCTGGAACTCAATATCGAACCAGCCCGCGAAGCCATTCGTCAGGTGTTTATCGAGCATATCGTTCACGCGAAGGGGATCGACAAGGCGCAAGGCCGTTTTGATTCCGTGCTAATGCCGACACCTGCTGCGGTGCTCGAAGGCGCACAACTGCTGGCTGGCGGCCAAGGCGGAAAGCCCGGCCTCGGCCCCTTGCTGGTCGTCGACATCGGGGGAGCGACAACGGATGTTCATTCGATCTGCGACGGACTGCCGAGTGAGAGCGGCGTGATCTATCACGGCCTCCCCGAACCCCACGCCAAACGAACGGTCGAAGGCGATCTCGGCATGCGCCATACGGCGCGTCATGTGGTTTTGGAAGCTGGACTGGAAAGCTTTGCAGGAGATGCAGATATCAGCACGGACGAAGTTGAAGCCTTGCTGGCCCGCACCGATGGCGATGTCGAATGGCTGCCGAAGTCCGATGCGGAACGACGCTTCGATATTGCGCTGGCCCGCACGGCAACTCGTGTATCAGTCACCCGCCATGCTGGAACCATTGAAGCCGTCTATACGGCGACCGGCCCGGTATCTGTCCAGCGCGGCAAGGATCTGGGTGAGGTTGAGACAATCATCGGCACCGGCGGCGTTCTCGTTCACAACGATAATCCAGCTGCGATCCTTGATGCCGCACTGGCAGGTGATGAAGCATCTCTGGCGCTACGCCCGCGTAACGCCGGGCTGACACTCGATGACGACTACATTCTCTATGCCTGTGGTCTGCTCCGTTCCGTTGCGCCTGATGTCGCACTGGAACTTGGCCTCAAGGCTTTAAAGCCGCTCACAAACCATAAGGAATTGGGTAATGCCGCAACCGGCCCTCAGTGAAGCCCGCATTGAAGACGATGAATTTGCCGAGATGCGCAAAAGCAACTTGGCGCGCTGGCCGACTGGTGCTGAGGTCAATTTGGACGAAGCGGCGGCCTATCTCAAGGCTTTGCCGGATCACAAAAACCTTGCCTGGGTTATCCGCGAAGCCGTCAAACAGGGACGCTGTCTGACCCAACCACGCGGTGGCTTCGCGACATTTGAGATGCACAAGAGTTTGCTGCAAACGCTGGACCGCGAAGGATTAGCGGATGTGGTGCCGACGACTACCGACAGCTACACCCGAAACGAACGGTTTGCCGAGGCACAAAAAGGGGCGGATGAATCGGAAGCCAATCGGCGCTCCATGCTGAACGGATTCCCGCTGGTCAACGCAGGGGTAAAAAAGTGCCGCGAACTAACGGCAGCGGTCAACAAACCGATCATCGCCCTGACTGGCACGGCCTTCCCGCGCCTGACCGGCGAGATCGCCTACGCCGGCGGCCTTACCGGATATCTCGGATCGGGCATTGCCTATACAACGTCCTACACCAAGGACACCTCGGTCGCCGAGGGCATTCAGAATTACCAGTATCTCGACCGGCTGGTTGCCGAGTATCAGGAAAAAGGGGTTGAGTTGCATCGCCGCCAGCCTGGCTTCCTCACCGGCACCAACATCGTACCCGCCATCGCCATCGCCATCGCCATTGCAGACGCCTTGCTGGCCGCTGCCCAAGGGGTGCGGCAATACGGATTGGAGCTTGGCCAAACCCTGCAGCTTGTGCAGGACGCTGTTTCCATCGGAGTCTGTAATGAGTTGACGCAGGAATACCTCAAACGCAAAGGGTATGGCGATGTGTTCACCACTGTCACGTCCTTGCACTGGATGGGGGCCTGGCCGATGGATCAGGCGCAAGCCTTTGGGCTGATGGTCTATGGCGGGTTCGCCGGTGCCGTTGGCGGGGCAGTCAGCGTGACTACCAAAAGCGCCGCCGAAGCCTTCGGCCTGCCGACACCGGAACAAAATGCCGAAGGATTACGTGCGACGCGCATGGGGATCTATCTCGCGCGCACGGTGAAACTCCATGGCCTGCCGGAATACCTTCGCGAAAAGGAACTTCTGGAACTCGAAGTGCGTTCCATCGTCGATAAAATTCTCGAAGCCGGTGACGGCGATGTTGCCATCGGCACCATGCGGGCCTTGAAGGCAGGCCTACTCGATGTGCCCTGGGCCCCTAACAGAGAATGTAAAAACGCGATAATGCCCGCCCGCGACGGCGACGGGTACCTGCGACTTGTTGATACGGGCAACCTACCTTTCCCGAAAGAAGTCCGCGATTTCCATGAACAGCGGTTAAGGGCAGCAGCAAAAGCCAGTGGCAAAACCTACGGCCCCGACCTCGCCATCGACAGTGTTTATGAACTGAGCGCCAATATCAGTGATCTGATGCCGAATTCGTGGGAATAGGCGTACCCAGGAGGAATCGGGTTACAAGGTATCAGTTGTGGAGGGCTTCGGAAAAGATCTATTTGGAGAAATTTTGCATGAAAACAAACGCAGCAAAATCGATCCCGTGGCCATGTCTACCGGTGGGCCCATGATGTCAGGGCAAGACCTTGCCGGGATTAAACAAACTGTCAGGGTCGATCGCCTTTTTAAGGCTTTGCATCAGGTTCACCGATACCGGATCTTTGTAACGTTGCATTTCCTCAAGTTTGAGCATCCCAATGCCGTGCTCGGCACTGAAGGAGCCACCCAGGTCAGCCACTATATCAAAGACAATCTGGTTCATCTCTGCCCACAATGACAAGTACTCCTGGGTATCCATCTCGAGTGGCTGGGAGAGGTTAAAATGAATATTTCCATCCCCGACGTGGCCAAAAGGGCAGGGTCTGATGCCGGGCAGACGGTCTTTGACCGCATCGACTGCGCGGTGGATGAACTCGGGAACCAGTGAAACCTTGACTGAGATATCGTGCTTGATGCTGCCGCCCTCAAATCGCTGCGCTTCGACGATGCCGCCTCGCAAACGCCATAGTCGTTCTGCCTGGGTTTCGTTGGAGGCGACGATGGCGTCGACAATCACGCCTTTCTCAAGGGCTAAGGCCAATAAGGTTTGAAGCATCGCGTCAAGGCCCAGGGCTGCGCCGCTGCCTTGTAACGACAGCAGCACATACCAGTCGTGAGAGTCATCCAACGGATTATTGCAGTCAGGTATATGCTGACAGGCGAATTGCATACCCAGTCCGGGTAATAGTTCAAAACTCGACAGGCTGCCGTTACTGCCATGAGAGACGGTCTGCAGTAATTCAATACTTGCGTCCAGGTCGCGCAATGCGACCAGCGCAGTTGCGTTGTGATCGGGGTAGGGATACAGCTTGAGAACCGCTGCGGTAATGATGCCTAACGTTCCTTCAGACCCGATCAACAGCTGTTTCAGATCGTAGCCGGTGTTATTTTTTCGCAGGCCGTTTAGATCGCTAAGCACTTCGCCACTGGGCATTACGGCTTCGATGCCGAGTACTTGTTCACGGGCGTTGCCATAGCGCAGTACGTTTACCCCCCCCGCATTGGTTGCCAGATTGCCTCCGATCTGGCACGAACCTTCGGCGCCAAGGCTTAATGGGAAATAGCGGTTCGCACTGAGTGCCTGCTGTTGCAGGTTTGCCAGGATGCAGCCGGATTCGACGGTAATTGTGTTATTGGCAAGGTCGAGATCGCGCACACGATCAAGCCGTTCAAGGCTCAAAATGAGCTGCCTGGCCCCCGCAACCGCCCCCCCGCACAGCCCGGTATTGCCACCCTGCGGCACCAGTGAGACCTTTTCGTCACTACAGGCGTGCACAATGGCTGCAACCTGGTCGGTATCCACTGGGCGGGCGATAACTGAGGCTTCGCTTCGGTAGCGGCCACGACTTTCAGTGAGATATGGCTCGGCCTCGGAAGAAGCTGTCACCAGGCCCTTGTCGTCCAGGATCGCGCGCAGGCGGTTCAGTAATATTTCCATGGGGCTGTCCTGCTCTGGGGATAAGCATGAGACAAAGACTAAGGATAGGTACTCCGGATGCTGGATTATATGCTTGGCCGTCGCACTAAGACTGTTATTTCCCTTGGGTTTTTTGGTACAGTGACCGCTGGCAGTTAAAAACCATTTGTTGCCCAAGGGGGAAATCATGCATCGGTCGCTTCATATCGAACCTAGCCTATGTACCGGATGTCTGCAATGTGAACTGGCTTGCAGCTTCGAGCACGAGGGCGAATTTATTCCGGTCCGGTCACGGATTCGAGTCTTTGAGTTCGAGCATGGCAAAATATCTGTGCCTTACACCTGCACTCAGTGTGTCGAGGCCTGGTGTCAAAAAGCCTGTCCAACGGGCGCTATCTTCGTGGACAGCGACTTAGGGGCCAAGTTGGTGAGCGCCCAAGCCTGTGTGGGTTGTAAGGCCTGCACCACAGCATGCCCATTTGGCACGATCGAATTTAATCCATTCAGCGGCAAAGTCGACAAATGTGATCTTTGTCATGGCGACCCGCAGTGTGTCGCGGCCTGCCCGACTGACGCAATTACTTACCTTGACGCGGGGGCGACGGGAGTAGGGCGCATGCAAGCTTCCGCAGAACAAAATGCAAAGGGGGTTTCATCATGAGTTGGCAGGGAAGAGTGCTGCGCGTGAACTTGACTCGAGGCGATATCACCCCGGAGCCGTTGAATATGGAGTGGGCAAACGACTACATAGGGGAGCGGGGCCTGGGCACCAAGTATTTATGGGAGAACATGGACCCCAAAGTGGATGCGATGAGCCCGGACAATGTACTGATCTTTGCGACTGGGCCGTTGACCGGGACCAATGCTTCTACCAGTGGCCGATATGCCGTGTTAACCAAAGGGCCTCTCACCGGCGCCATCGCTTGCTCCAATAGCGGCGGCAAGTTTGGCGCAGAATTGAAGTATGCCGGCTATGACCTGTTGATTGTCGAGGGCTCTTCTGAGAAGCCGGTTTATCTGTTGATTGAAGGTGACGAAATCAGCCTCCAAAGCGCTGAGAAAATCTGGGGCAAGACAGTTTGGGAGGCAGACGAATGGATAAAGAAACAGCACCATAACCCGATGCTTAAGATTGCTACCATTGGTGTGGCTGGTGAGCGCGGCGTACGTTATGCCGCGATCGTCAATGACTTACACCGCGCTGCTGGCCGCTCGGGCGTGGGGGCGGTCATGGGATCAAAGAATCTCAAGGCCGTTGCGGTTCGCGGCAGCCACGGTGTACAGGTCAAAGACCCGAAACGTTTTATGCAGGTAACGAACGAGATGAAAAACCTGCTTGCACAGGACGCCGGTGGTCTGGCGAAGTACGGCACCAATGCCATGATGGACACCATGCAGGAATTCGGCGCTCTACCGACTCGAAATTTTCAAGAGGTGCAGTTTTCGGGCTACGACAAGGTTGATGCCCGGGCTATGCTTAAGACAGATGAAACAGGACATCGCAACCTTATAACCAACAAGGCCTGCTTTGGCTGCACCATCGCCTGCGGGCGCATCGCCCACATCCGCAAGGATCATTTCACTATCCAGAACCGCAAGGAGTATTGGCACGCCTCCGGGGGGCTTGAGTACGAAACCGCTTTTGCCTTTGGCCCCGTCATCGGCGTGGACGATATTGATGCCTGCACTTTTGCCGGCTATCTGATGAACGAGCACGGTATGGACCCGATCTCATTTGGGGTGACGCTGGCCGCGGCCATGGAGTTGTTTGAGATGGGCGTCATCACGACCGATGATACCGACGGCGTGCCATTGAATTTCGGAAGCGCAGAAGCGCTGACGGTAATGTCAGAGAAGACCGGCAAACAAGAAGGTTTTGGCCAGGTGTTGGGTCTGGGTTCCAGGCTGATGTGTCAGAAGTATGGCCACCCTGAACTATCGATGACGGTCAAAGGGCAGGAGTTCGCAGGGTATGACTCAAGGGCCTTACAGGGTATGGGCCTGGGTTACGCGACCGGCAATCGCGGCGCATGTCATCTCAAGCACGACACCTTCGAGGTAGATATGGATGACCAGAGTGGCGAAGGCAAGGCTGAGCCTTGCAAGACTTCGCAGGACTGGACTGCCGCAGTGGATTCGAGTGGTCTGTGCGTGTTTACGCTGGGCGCCTGGGGTGCGCCTGAATTTGCGGCTCAACTTGACGCGGATTGTGAAGGGGAATGGACCCCGGAGCGTTTGCTTGAATCAGGTGAGCGTATCTGGAACTTGGAGCGACTGTTCAATTTGGCTGCCGGCCTGACTTGCGCCGACGACACGTTGCCGGAACGACTGCTTAAGGATCCAGTGCCGAGCGGCACGGCCAAAGGCAGAGTCAATGAACTGGGCAAGATGCTGCCCGAGTATTACAGCCTCAGGGGTTGGAGTGAGCAGGGCGAGCCGACGCCCCGAACGCTAACGCGCCTTGGGCTGGGTTAACCTGGATATGCAGGTAGAAGTGCGGGTGACCGGACAACTCATTGACTATTTTTCAGGAACGCATGTCAATCTTGACGAAGGCGCCAGCGTAGAGCAGGCGCTGGTAGTTCTGGAAATCCCTGCAGCAAGTGTCGGTTTAGTGTCCGTCAATGGTGATGCTGTGCCGAGAGAAAAACGCGCTCAGCATGGTCTTGTCGCTGGAGATCAAATGGTTGTCATGGCACCCCTGACGGGTGGCTGAACTTCTTCCGGATTGGCCGCAGTTCGGGCTGTTTTTCGCCGCGGCACTGATCTTGGCTATCACGCCGGGGCCTGGGGTTTTTTATATCCTTGCCACAAGCATAAATCAGGGCCCAAGGGCTGGCGTTGTGTCAGCCTGCGGAATTGCTGCTGGCACTTTAGTGCACGTTCTACTCGCGGTATTGGG
>CAJWEF010000126.1 GCA_913031305.1 uncultured Acidiferrobacteraceae bacterium | reverse complement strand
GGAGACCAGGATTCGAGCCCAAGATGATAGCTGCCTGTCGACAAACGAATTTTGGTTAGGTTAGGGCGCCTCCGATTGATCTGGGTCAATTGGAAAACAAATCATGTTGGTCGCGCGATTGCGTGTTCACTACAATCTAGTTTAATTATTGGGTTTGCTAGGTGATACCTTACCGAACTGCAATTTGTATGAGGTAAGTCGTAACTCCACAATCTATTGGGCAAGTTCATCTTGCAACACAACAACTTCTAGTGACATAACCAGCTTAGTCTCGTGGATTCGGTCTCGGCAACACATTAATGACCTTCGAAGCCCCCATCTCGCGTTGGCAAGAACCCGTATTGGAGGAATGGGTCGATTACAACGGCCACATGAACGTGGCCTACTTCGTCCTCATCTTTAATAATGCCACGGATGTTTTCTACCCACTCATTGGCCTCGGCCAACCGTATAGAGCGCGCACCGGATTCTCCACTTTTGCAGTCGAATCTCACATTACGTACACCCGTGAAGCCAACAGTGGGGATATGATCCAGGTAACTACCCAGTTGCTTGGCTTCGATGACAAGCGGATCCACTATTTTCATATCATGTCGCATGCCGAAAATGGTTGTCAGATTGCGACTCTTGAACAACTAGCGCTGCACGCTGATCTAAGTAAGCGCAAAGTAGTGCCGATGCCGAAAGAATCTCAAACCCTATTGAGCCAGATGCAGGAGGCTCACTCGCCACTACCGACCCCCCCACAGGTTGGCAGCGTCATCGAAGTGCGGTCGAAATGTAAAACTTGATTCTCACTCCGTTACATCTACCGCCCATCGCTTCTTGGGCCGAGTCAGGTCTGGCCCAGGTAGCGCTACCGTCGAGGAGATTAGCCATGGCAAGAGACGATCGAGTCAAATTGAAAAAACTGGTTATCGATTTCACTCAAGCCTTCAACGATGACGACCTCGATAGGGTGATGTCTTTTTTCGCTGCCGACGCTTCCTATGACGAGTTCAACGGCATTCGTCACATCGGTAAGAACGCTATTCGTGAGGCCTTTGTACCACAATTTCGGGGGGATTTTGGCAAGATTCGCTTTCGGGCCGAAGACCTGTTTATCGACGCTGTCACCGGCAAAGCTCTAATCAGCTGGTGCTGCACACTCGAATCGGCCGAGCGTGCCGGTGGCTGGCGTGGTCTTGACGTCCTTCACTTCAGAAACGGCCTCCTGATCAACAAGCAGACCTACGCCAAAACCAAGTTACCGAGCATGATCAAGAAGCACGATATGGAAAAGTGGCCGACCTCAGAGAAAGTCGCCGCCCGGCTTGCTTCCATCGACGTGATTGGCGATTGACGCCGAGTTAGCCGTTGCGGCCAGGGATTGAACGATGCGGAATCATACCGTAACAATCGATGAATCCCCGGCTGGACCGATGCTCACCTTTGCACCGATCTTCAACGCCACCAATGCGTTCATCGACCGCCATATAGAAGAGGGCCGGGGCAACAAGTTCGCCATCTACTCTGCCTCCGCGGAAGTCACCTATGCCCAGCTCACCGAACGGGTAAACCGCTCAGCCAACGTACTGCACGACTTTGGCTCTAGTCAAAGATTGCTGATGGTCGTCAAAGATCGTCCCGAATTTTTCTATCTTTTCTGGGGTGCGATCAAGGCAGGACTTGTGCCGATTCCAGTCAACACCTTACTGCGGGCCGAAGACTATCAGTTCCTAATGGTTGATTCGGGCGCTGCTATCGTCGTCTACTCCCCCGACCTGGTCGAACCAATCGAAGCGGCCCTGGAAACTCTGGATGAGGCTCCAGCCCACGTTCTGACAGCACACGGCAAAGGCTCCTTTATGGAACTCATGGCCGCAGCGGACATCGACTTCGAAGCCCTACCGACAGCTGCACAAGACGACTGCTTCTGGCTCTATTCGTCTGGATCAACCGGCAATCCAAAGGGTGTCGTGCACGCCCACCAAGATATGGTGTTCACCAGTGAACTTTATGCCCGCCGAATTCTCGGGGTCACCGAAACCGAGACTTGTTTCTCCGCTGGCAAGCTTTTCTTTTCCTATGGCTTCGGCAACGCCATGACCTTTCCTCTTTGGGTCGGCGCCACCACCGTTTTGAGCGAGGCGAGGACCACGCCGGAAATGACCTTCGACGTTATCGAGAGATTCCGGCCAACTATTTTCTTTGGCGTGCCCACTCTTTATGCTCAACAACTTCACCTCATGGATTCGGTCATGCCCGACTTGAGCTCGGTGAAGTTCTGTTGTTCCGCCGGTGAGGCACTGCCAGCCGATGTCTATCAACGTTGGAAAGACAAGACCGGAATCGACATTCTTGACGGCATCGGCTCGACCGAGGCCCTACATATTTTTATTTCCAATCGTCACGACGACACCCAGCCAGGCTCCTCGGGCAAACCGGTGCCGGGCTATGCCATACGCATCGTCGACAAGGACACCAAGCCAGTGGCGCCTGGCGAAGTTGGTGCTCTTCAGGTTCGAGGTGGGTCGACCGCCAAGCACTACTGGAACAGACCGGACAAAACCGCGGAGACCATGCTGGGTAATTGGCTCAATACGGGTGATGTGTACTACCAGGATAACGACGGATATTACGTCAATTACGGTCGTAGCGACGACATGTTTAAGGTCGGAGCCATGTGGTGCTCACCGTTCGAGATCGAATCCTGCCTGATCGCTCATCCCAAGGTACTGGAGGTCGCGGTGGTCGGACGTGACGACGATGAAGGCTTAATCAAGCCTGCTGCCTATATCGTGTTGAGAAATCCTGAGGACGCTGACCCAAGCCTCGAGGACGAGCTTAAGGCCCAGTGCAAGGCTGAGCTGGCCGGTTACAAATATCCTCGCTGGATCGAGATTGTCGAGAACCTACCAAAAACAGTGACAGGCAAGATTCAGCGCTTCAAACTGCGCAGTAGAGTTTAGCGGGGAAAGATTCGATGATACAGAATCGGGGGGAGCAGAAGAAGTATGTTGGACAACCAGTGGAGCGAGTCGAGGATGCGGCGCTGCTCAACGGTAGCGCTGTCTTTTCCGATGACATGGCGTTGCGTCTCGGGACATTGCACGGAGCCATCCTGCGTTCGCCCCACGCCCATGCTGAGATTGTCAAGATCGACACGACCGAGGCTGAAGCGCAGCCTGGTGTGGCTGCGGTCCTGACCGGGCACCAGATCGCTCAGTATACCGACCCGTTTCTAATTGTCGTCAAGGAGCCGCTAGACCAGTGGTGTCTGGCTGTCGACCGGGTTCGTTTCGTTGGTGAGGCAGTAGCCATGGTTATCGCCCACGACCGCTACCTGGCTGAGGACGCACTGGAGAAAATCGAGGTCACTTACCAGATCCTTGATATGGTCGTTGACCCGGTCGCAGCGGCACGTGACGATGCCCCTTTAGTTCACCCTGCGGCCGGCACCAACCTCGTCTCGGTGCGTGAATACAGCTACGGTGATCCATCCAAGGCCTTTGCCGAGGCCGACCACCGAGTCTCGTTGACAGTTTCCTATCCGCGCAATTCTCAGACGCCGTTGGAAGGCTTCGTAGTGGTTGCCGAGTATGATCCGCAGGAGCAACTCTACAACGTGATGTCGAACTTCCAGGGGCCCTTCACCGTGCACCCAGTGATGGCAAGAGCATTGCGAGTTCCCGGCACTAACCTACGCATGCGCACCGCGCCCTATTCCGGTGGTGGTTTTGGCGTCAAGCAAGCGATCTTCCCTTACGTGGTTCTAGCCTGTATCGCTTCGCGCATCGTCGACCGACCCGTCAAGTGGGTGGAGGACCGGCTCGAGCACCTGACAGCAGCGATCGCCGCACCCAACCGAGTAATCCAGGTCCAGGCGGCGGTGACCCGTGAGGGTCGAGTAACCGCTCTCGACTTTAACCAGTTGGACGACTACGGCGCCTATCTCAGACCGCCGATGCCCGGACCCCTGTATCGCCAGCACGGCATTATGACTGGACCCTACGACATTCCTAACCTAGCCATTACCAACCGCTTGGTTCTGACCAACAAAACCCCCTCCGGAATGGTGCGGGGTTTCGGGGGCCCTCAGATCTACTATGCGCTGGAGCGCATCATGCACCGTGTCGCCGAGACCCTGGATTTAGAGCGCCTCGACGTCATTCGGCGAAACCTAATCTCCCGCGATGCCTTTCCCTACCGGGCTGCGGGTGGTGCGCTGCTCGATTCCGGCGATTTTCAGACCGCAGTCGATGTAGCGGTCAAAAAAGGCAACCTTGCCGGCCTGGTTCACCGCCGCGATGAGGCCCGTGCCGAGGGCAGGCTCTACGGTATCGGTATGGCCGTGGTCTCAGAACCAGGGCAATCTAATATGGGCTACCTCAGTACCATCCAGACCGTTGAGGAGCGCCATCGCTCGGGCCACAAGGGTGGCAACGTTTCCAATGCAACCGTCAACGTCGAGCCATTGGGTACTGTCAACGTAACCATGGATTCAATTCCGCAGGGTCAGGGTCACGCCACCATTCTTTCCCAGATTGTCGCTGACCAATTGGGGCTGAGACCCGATCAGATCCGCGTTAACCAAGAGCACGATACCCACAAAGACGCCTGGTCTATCGCCACTGGCAATTATTCCAGCCGCTTCTCCTCAGCTACCGCCGTCGCCGCCCACCTTGCCGCAGTCGAGGTGCGGGAAAAGATGGCCCGAATCGCCTCGCAAAGTCTCAATATGCCGCCAGACGCGATCGAGTTCGCCAACGGCATGGTCTTTGCCCGCGGCAATCCCGAAAATGCCCTCAAGTTCCACCGCGTTGCCGGTACTGCACACTGGTCACCCGGCAACCTTCCATCAGGAATGTCCCCAGGCCTACGCGCGAGCTGTGCCTGGTCACCACCTGAGCTCGAGCCACCTGACGATGAGGACAGGATCAACACTTCACTGACCTACGGCTTCGTCTTCGACTTCTGTGGTGTAGAGATCGACCGTGACACCGGTCGCGTTCAAATCGATCGGTATGTCACCATGCACGATTCCGGTAAGCTTCTGAATCCATTGATCGCCAACGGGCAGGTCTATGGTGCCTTCAGCTGGGGCCTGGGCTGTGCACTTTTCGAGGAATTCGTCTACGGCGATGATGGCAGCTTTCTTTCCGGCACCTTTGCCGATTACCTGGTGCCAACAGCCTATGAGGTCCCGGAACCACAGATCTTGCACATGGAGACGCCAACTCCATTCACACCGTTGGGTGCCAAGGGTATTGGCGAAGGTAATGTGATGAGCACTCCGGTTTGCCTGGCCAACGGCGTTGCCGACGCACTTGGTGTTGAAAACGTGACTCTGCCACTGTCCCCATCTAAGGTCAGTGCCTTGATCCACGGTGAGGAAGTGCCACCACCCGAACCGGCTACGGCAGAAACATCAGTAACGGAACGGGTGTTGAACGGCTCTGGAAGCTCCTTCGTACCGGCTGCACGGGAATTGGTCTGGGCAACTCTGATTGACCCGGCTAGGCTAGCGGCGGTACTCCCCGGTTGCCGGGCTTTGAAAATGGTGGCGGAGAACGACTATCGGGCTACTATTTCACTCGGCGTGGGCCCGGTCAGCGGCGAATTCAAGGCCCGGATAACATTCAGCGACCTTATGGAACCGGGCTCAGCGCGAATCAGTGGCGCGGTAACCGGTCCCTTAGGTGTGGCCGAAGGCGAAGGGAGGATCTCCCTCGAAACCTATGACAACGGGACACAAGTGAGTTATCTCTATGGCATCGATGTCAACGGCAAAGTGGTGGCCGTCGGAGGCCGCATGCTGAGCGGGGCTACCAGGGCTCTGATTGCACAATTCTTCCGGCAACTGGTCGACCAAGTCGGTGGCCCAGTGCCGTCGCCATCCTATTGGCAGCGTCTCCTTGGCTTTCTGAGGTTCAGACCATGAAGCCAAAAGCTTTCGACTACCTACGGGCGGAAAGCATCGACGAGGCACTGGCGGCCCTGGCAGAACACGGCACCAGGGCACTGTTGCTCGCAGGGGGACAGTCCCTGGTCGCTATGGTCAATTTCCGGCTCCTAGAGCCAGCCCTACTGGTCGACATCAGCAGTATCAACAGCCTACGCTATATCCGCATGGCCGGCAACTCGCTAGAAATAGGGGCTGCTACCACACAAGCTGAACTACTGGCCTGGCCCGAACTCGAAAGTCGGCAGCCACTTCTGGCCAAAGCCTTGCCCTTTCTCGGCCATATGCAGACTCGCAACCGGGGCACCGTCTGTGGTTCCATTGCTCACGCCGATCCAAGTTCAGAATTACCACTGTGTCTCGCCACCCTGGGCGGCGAGGTGATCCTGCGCTCCATTCGGGGCGAGCGGGTGCTGAGCGCGGCTGATTTCCAGACCGGCATGCTGGCTACCGCACGCCACCAGGACGAGATGATAGCGGCTGTGCGCCTACCTGTAGCCCAGCCGACCGCTGGCTACCATTTCGATGAAATGGCGATCCGCCGTGGTGACTTCGCGGTGGCTTCCGTAGCGGCAGTGGCGAGTGGTGAGGCAGTTCGACTCGGCATCGGCGGTGTTGCCGACCGGCCGATGGTCTACGATTGGAGTGAGTTGGAGGAGAACATTATCGACCCTGCCCTCAATGCCCTAGCCTGGGATCTTCACGGCCAGGACGACCTTCACGCCAGTGCACGCTACCGTCGCGAACTGGTCCGGCGCCTGGGTCGACGCGCCATCAAGGAGGCAAGATCATGCCGTTCCTAAACAAAAATACCCGCCATTCAATCACCCTGTTTCTCGACGGTCGCAAGGTCACCGGCCTGGCAGAGCCACGCCTTTTGCTGAGTGATTTTCTACGCCAAGAGCAGTTCATTAATGCTGTCCACGTTGCCTGCGAACATGGCGTTTGCGGTGCCTGCACGGTATTGCTCGATGGCAAGGCAGTACGTTCCTGTCTGATATTCGCTGTACAAGTTGCTGGCCGGCGAATCGACACCGCCGCCGGCCTGGCCGATGAGAATGGCGAGCTCAACGATTTGCAAAGAGCCTTTCGCCGCCACCACGCCCTACAATGTGGCTATTGTACGCCCGGTATTCTGATGTCGGTCACCGATTTTCTGGCCCGTAATCCTCAGCCGACTGAAGGGGCACTACGGGAGATGCTTAGCGGCCATCTGTGCCGCTGTACTGGCTATACCGGCATTGTTCGGGCGGTACTCGACGTCGTTGCGAAACGCGTTTCGAGCAGATCTTCCTGCACATGAATCGGGGCATTCCAGACAGAACCAGAACGATCCAGCAAGCCATTTGCTCAGATAACTGCTAGTGGGAAGAAGGTTCGAGTGAGTTGTATTTAGGATAGAAACGGACCCTGTTCGGGTCGTTTTCTGGTCTTTAGATCACTGGTCGCTATACAATCATCCACAAGCTTATACTCGTTAAAGAATTTTGTCCGGTTAACAGTAGGTTCCTAATTCAGTTGCCGCTGGAAGTCATACGCCCCAAGCATTTATCTCTAACGGAAGCGCGCCAACACGGTGCGGGCGGTTTCCATGACGTGTTTGGGCGGGGCCTTGGGCAGGGGTGCTTTGCGGCGCTCGGCTAAGTCGGCCTCGATCCTTTCAAACAAGTCCTGATCCTGCAACCCACCATTGCTGAGCGGGATGTTCGGGCCCAGATAGCGCGAATTCCAAACCTGCGTGCGGCAGTTGTCGACCGTGTGCTGTTCGGCCAGAAACTGGCCTTTGGGGCC
>CAJWEF010000125.1 GCA_913031305.1 uncultured Acidiferrobacteraceae bacterium | reverse complement strand
GCATGTGAAAACGGCAAGGATCATGACCATCAGCCGGTGACCTTTCGCCTTACGCGTACCGGGCATACCATTGCCCTGGGCTTTTTTTCGCGCAACCGCCAGCCCAACCCGGCCAGCAGCCTCTCGGTTCTGGGTTAATCCGGTTCAGGCGGCCGCTGCAAAAAGCGCATCGACCGATTCCTGTTGGTCCAGGGACATCAGCTGCTGGTGTAATTCACTGGCCGCATCGCCAATGACCGGCTCGGCCAAAGACAAAAACTTTGCCCGGTGCACTGCGTCTTCGGGAAAGTTTTCGGGCTCGCCCCGGGGTATCTCCACGCAGCGACTCTGGTGGGATCCGTCACGAAACTGAACAGTCACTCGACCCCCCATCCGTTCGGGATAGATCGCCTCCATCTCGGGATCCTCACTGACATCAATACGCTCAGCCAGGGCTAGTGTGTCTGGCTCGTCGAGGTAACGCGCATAATCATCCCAGGCAAGGTTACCCGTTTGTGCTGCAACGGCAGCAGTAAAGTGCATGGAAAACTGACCGCCAACCACGCCCTGGGGCTTGCGGCGGAAGTCCTGCGGCAGCGCAGTCAGATCCATACCCTTGCGCGGCAGGCCAATCGTAATCTGGGCAATATCCGATTCGGCCACCCCCGTTCCGACGATATCAATAACAGCGTCGATTGCAGCATGACTGAACCGGCATGACGGGTACGGCTTAACACCGATCTCTAAGGTTTCCCAATGCTCATGCAATGCGTGTATCGCAAGGTCCGAATCGGGATCCGGCGTATAACTTTTTAAGAAACCGCAATCGCCCTCAATGGCATCGGCTGCGCCGATAAAACCTTCAGCCGCCAGGGAGGCTGCTATTACACCTACCATAGCCGCATTACCTACCTGGAAACGCTTGGTCCAGGCGCTGTTGACCAAGAACTGCATCGACCCCGCCGCCTGGCTCAGGCAGATACCCAGCGCCATCTCCAGATGCTGCGCGTCCAGTCCCAGTGCCCGTCCGGCGGACACAGTTGCTCCGAAAGCGCCAGCGGTTGCAGTTGGGTGAAAGCCCCGGTCGTAATGATCTGCCGGTTTTAACGCGCGCCCCAGCCGACACACCACTTCATAGCCCGCGATAACCCCTGCTAGCACATCGGCACCATGAGCACCTGCCATCTGGCCACCCGCCAGTGCAGCTGCAAGTATCGGGGCACTCGGGTGTACGGTAGCTGCGATATGAGTGTCATCAAAATCCAGACTGTGAATCAACGTTCCGTTGATCAACGCCGCAGCCGGAAAAGCATATCCTTGGGCATCAGCAAACACACCGCCGCTGCCATGACCGATGCCCATGCGCTGTATCGCGGCTAACAGCGCAGGTGTGGACTCAGCCTCACGCCGACCCCGGATCGCAATCCCAACACTGTCCGCTACAAGCAGGCAAGCACGTTCAACCACAGGCCGGGGTACATTCTTCAGGTTCAGCGAACTGGCAAATTCGCAAACCGTCGCGGTGACTCCCATAGCTTCCACCGGTTTTCTCCTTTGATTCTTAACCCGCTTTCCATAAAAGCAGGTGAAAATTGCTAGCAGCCCTTGAAATCCGCTTTTCGCTTTTCGTTAAAGGCTGTAATACCCTCGCGCCGATCCTCGGTGGGCACCGTCTGGTTGTAGGCTTGCAGCTCCACCTCATAATCAGCCTTAAGCTGCTCGTGCGCGGCATGGTTCAGCGCCTGAAGGGCACTGCGCACAGCAATCGGGCCGTTGTCAGCAATCCTCTGCGCTACGCTGCGAACCGTCTTGATCAATTCATCCGGTTCGCATATCTGGTTGATCAGCCCCCACTGCAGGGCTTGCTCAGCGGTAAACGGCGTACCTGTAAGTATGATTTCCTTGGCCCGGCGTATGCCAACTGCCGAAGGCAGATATTGAGTGCCCGCCATGCCCGGCATGATTCCCAGCGTAGTCTCGGTCAGGGCAAAACGGGCATGGCTGGCAGCATAGGCAAAATCACAGGACAGCGTCAGTTCGGCCCCACCACCGAAGGCAGCGCCGTTGATTGCACCCAGCAAAGGTGTCGGGCAATCTATTAATGCACGAGCTAAATTCTCAAACACCACGTGCTGGGCATACCACTCGTCATCGCTCATACCATGACGTTGCTTGAGATCACCACCGGCGCAAAAAGCACGATCACCACTACCGGTGAGTATGATGCACCGGGCCTGGCGCGCGCCTGAAACAAAATCGCTGAAAACTTCTAAAAGCTCTTCAGCCATTTGGGTATTGAATGCGTTCGCCACCTCTGGTCGATTCAGGGTGATCCAGGTCAGATGATCCTGCCGGTCAACGATGATTGTCTTAAAACTATTACTCATATTTGTAGTGGGCTTTGACTGTCGTCTGAAAGCTATTTATAAGCCAACATGGATGAGGTCGCAACGTTTGTGCACTATCCATCGCATGCCGTTGGTATTCCAAAATGCACTGCGTCCTGAGTCTATTCGCCATCGAGTTCAGCAAACACCTTTTTTGCAATACGATGGCATTCGACCGCAACTGGAACTCCGCAGTAAATTGCAATCTGGTTGAGAATGGCTTTTAACTCTTCCCGAGTGACGCCGTTGACCATCGCCCCGCGAAAATGCAGTTCCCATTCATGCATTCGGTTAAGCGCTGCGATCATCGTGACATTTAGCATGCTGCGGGTTTTCCGGTCCAAGGTATCATCGCCCCACACAGCACCCCAGCAGTATTCAGTCAGCAGTTCCTGAAAATCACGTGCAAATTCACTGGCGTTGGCCAGCGCATTATCAACGTACTCGGCGCCGAGCACATCGCGGCGGGTTGCCAAACCCTTATCAAAGCGTTCCTGATCCATAAAAGTCTCCTGTCGAAAAGGGCTGATTATGCCTGTATGAATATACTGGTGGGCAATTAGAGTGTGCCCGGCCTGTAGCATATCGCCAAGGCTCGAACCACACCCTAGCTATTCGCCCGGATGAATTCGAGCAATATCGTATTGACCGCGTTCGGATCTTCCAGCGATGCCAGGTGGTGCAATCCGGGCAGCACCACAACCTTACCTGCGACCAGGTCTGCACCCATGCGCTGGGCAATCGCCGGCGTGGACCCCACATCCTTTTCTCCAGTCAAAACAAGAGCTGGACAGCAGACCTTTTTCAGCACATTGCCGATCTCAGTATCAGCATTCACCAATGCCTCGTAAGCGGCTGTATAGGCCGCAAGATCATTGGCCAGCAGTTTCTCGAATACCTGTTTCACCCGATCCGGGTGGGTCGCCTTGAAATCGTCATCGAACCAACGGTCGATTGCCGCTTGGGCAATAGGCGCTAGACCTTGCTCTTTTGTAGTTTGCAAGCGTTCGTGCATACCCTTGAGTTCCGCTTCGCTACGCCGGTAAACCGTATTCATCAGCGTAAGGGTTTTCAGTCGCGCCGAAAACTGCCCGGCGAAGGCCTGAGCGATAACTCCGCCCATAGATAAACCCACAAGATGGACTCGATCAATCGCAAGGTGCTCCAACAGTTGCACCAGTTGCTCAACAAAACTGAAGATACCCTCTATCCGCTCCGCGGGAGCGGTGCGCCCGTGCCCGAGCATGTCGTAGCGAATGACCTGATGGGTTTTTGCAAGCGCAGGTACCTGCAGATCCCACATGGTGTGATCAAGGCCAACTCCATGGATCAGTACAATCGGCTCAGCGTTATTAGCAGCACCCGAAATGTCATACCAGGTACCGTCAGGACTGTAATCACTGCAATGTGGCATTTTTTGCGAAAATTCCTTAAGGTCGTACAAAGGTAGCCGGCATGAACCGAACCTGTGCTATTTTAGTCGGACAAGTCTAAGAGACGGTCATATTCTGCGATGAATCAGTCCCAAAAAGAGATCATCGGCAAGCCGCTGGTGATCAATGGCCGCCAGCTGTCGCTGTCGCGAGCCGTGCGCGCCGGTGATTTTGTCTTTTTGACCGGGCAAGTTCCCATGGTCAACGGCAAGGTCATGACCAGCGGCGATATCGAGGAACAGACCCGGGCCTGCCTTGAAAACATCCGTGAGACCCTGACTGAAGCCGGCTGTGCTCTGTGCGATGTGGTCAAGTCAATGGTCTGGCTACGTTCGCGTGACGATTTCGGGGGGTTC
The DNA here is from genome assembly GCA_913031305.1 of uncultured Acidiferrobacteraceae bacterium. GTDB lineage: Bacteria > Pseudomonadota > Gammaproteobacteria > Arenicellales > UBA868 > UBA868. The sequence continues at coordinate 3,641 of CAJWEF010000125.1, read as the reverse complement.
GACGCAATCTACGCTGAGTATTTTCCTGATGGTCCACCGGCGCGTTCAGCACTGATCAGTGATTTTCTGGTGGACATTCGCGTAGAAATTGAATGCATCGCATACAAACCACTGGAACAAAGAGGGTAGCAGTCAATGACTGAACTAAAGCAATATCAGATGTTTATTGATGGTCAATGGGTTGATTCACAGGACGGCAACACTTTTGCCAGCATTAACCCTGCTACCGGCGAAGCCTGGGCCGAAGTGCCCGAAGCCAGCGAGGCCGATGTCAACCGTGCGGTGGAGGCGGCACACCGGGCCTTTACCGAGGGCCCCTGGTCAAGCATGACTGCAACTGCTCGAGGCAAACTGATGCGTCGCCTCGCTGAGGTGCTTAGCGAACATTCGGAATCACTGGGACGGTGTGAAACCGTTGATACTGGGAAACTCTTCAAGGAAACCCGCTGGCAGGCTAATTACATTTCCGACTTTTTTTATTATTACGCCGGCCTTGCGGATAAAGTCTGTGGCGAGACGCTACCGATCGACAAACCAGACATGATGACAATGACCCTGCGCGAGCCGCTGGGTGTAGTCGCTGCTGTCGTGCCCTGGAACTCGCAACTTTTTCTGGTCGCGGTCAAGATCGGTCCAGCCCTGGCAGCTGGCAACACGGTCGTTCTCAAAGCATCAGAACATGCCTCGGCCCCAATGCTCGAATTTGCCCGGGTTTTCGAAGAAGTTGGTTTTCCGCCAGGGGTTTTCAACGTCGTTACAGGGCACGGAGAGCCCTGTGGCCGAACGCTCACCAGTCACCCACTGGTGGATCGCATCAGTTTTACTGGCGGGCCCGAGACCGCCCGCCATGTCATGCGCAACGCTGCTGAGAACTTTGCCCAGGTTTCCCTGGAACTGGGCGGCAAGTCGCCAGTGATTGTTTTTGAAGATGCGGACCTTGAAAGTGCAGTTAATGGCGTATTGCTCAGCATTTTCAGCGCCAGCGGGCAAAGTTGTGTTGCCGGATCCCGCCTGTTGCTGCACCAATCCATCCATGATGAGGTGCTGGCGCGGGTAACAGAAAAAGCAGCCAAGATCCGTATCGGCGACCCTCTGGACGATGCCAGCCAGATGGGGCCTTTGGCCACCCAAGCCCAGATTGACAATATTCATGCCACCGTTGCCGACGCCACCGCGAACGGTGGCACACTTATCTATGGCGGCAAAACGCCCCAAGGGCACGACAACGGCTGGTATATAGAGCCAACCATCGTGGACTGCCCAAACCAGCAGATCGATGTAGTACAGAACGAACTTTTCGGGCCGGTGGTCAGTGCGCTCACATTCCATGATGAGGCCGATGCTCTTAGCCAAGCCAACGACACGCGCTTTGGTCTTGCTGCAGGAATTTTTACCCGTGATGGCGGTCGCGCCTTACGTGTCAGCAAGGCGGTACGAGCGGGAATCGTCTGGGTCAACACCTACCGTATGGTTTCACCGCTGGCGCCGTTTGGCGGCTACAAAGACAGTGGCTATGGCCGCGAATCGGGCATGCAAGCTATCTACGACTATACGCGTCCAAAAACCGTCTGGCTGAACACCTCAGCAGAACCCATCACCGACCCGTTTGTCATGCGGTGACCTGCTTGTAGTAGGTATCCTTTTTCAGGACCTTATCCTCGCGGAAAGTCCAAAGGCCGCAACCTGGCTGATTGATCGGGCCGGTACCGGTAACCCGCCACTCGGTTACGGCCCGCTCACCACTGATCCAGCTATGGGTATCCCCCCACTGGATATCCGGTACGACAGCAAAGCGTTCGGCAGGCGCCGTGCGAATAGCATTGTTACCCTTGAAGCACTCGCCGTAGGGATGCGCGCCTGCCGCCAGCAAAAACTCACCGTCCTCATCAAAACTTTCGACAATCGCCTCAGGATCCTTATTGTTAAAAGCCGAAAGAATCTCCCCCATTCTCTTCAGTGTTACGCTTATCTTTCCTCCTGGGAAATTTACCGGAACGGGCAACAGCACTTGGCGCGGCTGGCTACTCTAATTGCAGGGCTCGAAAAATCAGCTAATCCCTTGTGCGGATTATTTGCCGGGTCTTACTCAAGATCAAGCAGGGCTTTTACTTTATCTGCCCATGCGGTGCTAGACTCATCGCGTTCAAAAATCCACGAGGAAGAGCAGGTGAAATTCCAACTAGCGATCAACATGGAGCGTATCTCGCCGGATATCGATATGCGCGATGTCCAACGGCATACGCTGGAAATGGTCCAGATGGCCGACGAAGGTGGCTTTCATATTGCCTGGGCAGCTGAACATCATGCTCTGGAAATGACCATTGCGCCAAACCCGTTTCAGATACTCACCTGGTGGGCAGCACATACCAATCGCATTCGACTTGGCACGGCTGTGGCAGTCGCCGCGTACTGGCACCCAATCAACCTGGCCGGTGAGGCTGCTCTGGTGGATCTGTACAGTAATGGTCGGCTGGATTTTGGCATCGGCTCAGGCGCCTACCAGCGTGAGTTCGATCGTATGCACGCCGGACTCAAGCAAAGTGACGCCTGGCGCTATATGCAGGAAATGCTCCCCGCGGTAAAAGCGCTGTGGCAAGGTGATTACGCCCATGAGGGTGAATTCTGGCGCTTTCCCGAATCGACTTCGGTGCCCAAACCTGTACAGCAACCCCACCCACCAATCTGGGTAGCCGCAAGAGCGCCGATCACCTATGACTATGCAGTCAAGCAGCAGTGCAACATTATGTCCTGGCCGCTGACCCGGCCTCTGAGCGAGGTCGAGACCTACCTGGGTCGATTACAGACAGCACTGGAAGAAAACCCGGGCAATAATCGACCCATATTCGCGACCATGCGCCACACCTGCGTCTATGACAATAAAGACGACTGGATGGTGCCCGTGGAAGCGGCCATGCGCCAGTTAGGTCAGTTTGAGAATCTGTTCAAAAACGCCGGCGGCGTCGACAACGGTTTCCCGGCTATGATCGATTTATCGACACTGGAAAACCGGGACGAATACGACCCGAAGACACTGCACGAACACCTGATGTTTGGCACCCCCGACGAGATCGTCAATAAACTGCGGCTTTACGACGAACTGGGTGTCGATCAGTTCACTTACTATGCCAGCCTCGGATTGGGACTGAAAGAACAGAAACGCTCGCTGGCACTGTTCATCAACGAAGTGATGCCCGAGTTCGCCGAGAACTGATGCCGAACAACGGGCCTGCCGTTGGCTCTTCACGATGATCTACCTCGCGCGCAGTGCGCGAGGTAGATCAGTTTTGAGTTTTAAGAGATGCCAAGTTTCTCGCGTGCTTCATCGGCATCACACACCCGACCACCCAGATCACCAATAATCCGGACGGCTTTTTCAACCAGTTGCGCGTTACTGGCCGGCACTCCTTTCTCCAGAAAAAGGTTGTCCTCGAGCCCAACCCGGGCATTACCCCCCAGTAACACGGCCTGTGCCACCATGGGCATCTGGGCACGACTAATACCAAAGCCCGACCAGAAAACATCGCTTGGCAATTGATTGACCATGGCATTCATCGTTGCCGAATCTGCTCCGGCTCCCCAGGGGATCCCCAGACAGATCTGATACATGGCCGGCCCCTTGATCAGGCCTTCAGCGACCATCT
>CAJWEF010000124.1 GCA_913031305.1 uncultured Acidiferrobacteraceae bacterium | reverse complement strand
CCAGAAGAATTTTCTCCCGTCCAGACTGATTGAGCGCCTCGATCAAATTGGAACCGACAAAACCGGCGCCCCCAGTCACAACCAGCATTAGATTCTTCCGCCGTCATATTCTTCCAGGTCTGACAAACTGACGACGCTAGTTCCAAAACGCCCAACCACTGCGCTGGCACCGCGGGTCGCTAATTCAAGGCTTAGGGCCCAGTCCAGTTTGAGCCCAATCGCCACCGCGATGACGGCCACAACCGTATCCCCAGCTCCACTGACGTCATAGACTTCTCGAGCCCGCGCTTCTTGCCTAATAGCGTCTTCGTTTGCAAGAAAAAGTATCATTCCATCCGGGCCCAGAGTGACCAGGAGCCCCTCGAGCCCCGCACTTTCAACCAATTCGCCTGCGGCCTGGGCGAATTGTGGCGCATCGACCGGTACGCCCGTGATGCTTTCGAATTCTTGGCGGTTCGGGGTAACCAAGGTTGCGCCAGAATAGCGTGTGAAGTTCCCACCCTTGGGATCAACCACCACCGGGACGCCGCGCTCTTTCGCTGCGCCGATCATTTCCACAACGTTGGCCAAGCCACCCTTTCCGTAGTCAGAGATAACCACTACATCAGCGCCATGAAGGAGCTCTCTGAAGTCCGTTACACTTCTCGCGAGCAGATCTGAGTCTGGCCGATCCTCAAAATCCGCACGCAGTAACTGCTGATTTCTCGAGACGATGCGCAGCTTTTCCGTCGTGCGCGACCTTGGATCGATATGCAAGTGGTGGTCCACGCCAGCCATGTCCAGAATCGATTTTAGCCGGCGCCCAGCATCGTCTTCGCCTACAAAGGATAAAAGCTGTGATCCAGCGCCCAACGAAGCAATATTCGCCGCCACGTTCCCGGCGCCGCCCGCCCGCTCCTGAACCTGCTCGACCTTAACCACTGGCACAGGAGCCTCCGGAGAAATCCGATCCACGGTTCCTGTCCAGTAGCGGTCAAGCATCGTATCGCCGACAACCAACACACGAACACCGGCTATTCGATCGACTGGTAGAAGGCTTTCCATTTTACTCAGCTCGAAGCCGGAACGATCAGGGGCGCTCGTCCAACGCTGTAATAATCAAGGCCGTGCTGGCAAACTATGCTGGGATCGAATACGTTGCGACCATCAAAGATTACCGGCTCACGCAGCATTGTCCGGATCTGATCATAATCTGGGTTACGAAACTGTTTCCATTCAGTGACGACGATCAATCCGTCCGAGTTATCAAGCCCATCATAGAGTCCCGTACTAAAGGAGATCTGTTTGTTGCCACTGAATATTTTCTGGGCTTGTGGTATTGCCACCGGATCGTAAGCCGAGACCGCCGCGCCGCGCCGATTAAGGCCTTCGATCACGGCTAAGCTAGCCGCTTCTCGCAGATCGTCAGTATTCGGCTTAAATGCCAAACCCCACATGGAGAACTTTTTTCCGCTCAGGTCGTCACCATAACGGGAAACGATCTTGTCAACCAGCGACAGTTTTTGCGACTTGTTGACTTCGTCTACCGCATTGAGAATTCGCGTTTGGTAACCGGCCAGCGCCGCCGTTTGTGCGAGCGCCTTCACGTCTTTGGGAAAGCAAGACCCGCCGTAGCCACACCCTGGGTAAATAAAGTCGTAACCGATCCGCGGATCAGATCCAATCCCCACTCGCACGGTCTCAATGTCGGCGCCGACCCGTTCCGCGATATTGGCTAATTCATTCATAAAAGAAATCTTAGTCGCAAGCATCGCATTTGCAGCGTACTTGGTCAATTCGGCCGATACCACGTCCATGAACAGCAGTCGATTATGACTGCGATTAAATGGAGCATAAAGCTCGCGCATCCGCGTGCGAGGGCCTTCATTGGCTGTCCCGATGACTATGCGGTCGGGCTTTAGAAAATCCTCGATTGCTGCGCCTTCTTTTAGAAATTCCGGGTTTGAGACTACCGAGAAATCGACAACAATATTACGTTTGTCTAGCTCGGCCTGAATAGTCTCCTCCACTCGTGCAGCCGTACCTACAGGTACCGTCGACTTGTTCACTATCACCAACGGATTCGAAAGGAGTTCACCAATGCCCTTTGCTGCTCCAAGCACATGCGCCAAATCAGCCGAACCGTTTTCCCCCGGTGGTGTACCTACCGCGATAAACAGAACGTCAGCAAATTTGACGGCGTCGCTGAGGCTTGCCGTAAAGCGCAAACGTCCAACCGTCGTGTTACTCCGAACCAGTTCCTCAAGGCCAGGCTCATAAATTGGTATTGAACCATTTTGTAATTGCTTGACCTTGTCTTTATCGACATCCATGCATAGCACCTGATTGCCGACGTCGGCCAGGCAAGCGCCCGAAACCAGGCCTACATACCCACTTCCAATAATCGCAACGTTCATACAGGCTATGACTCTTGGGGCCGGATTTTTTGGTAGCAAAAAAGAAGGGCGCCGGCCGGGCGCCCTTCTTTAAAATCGAAACTCGATTTTATCAGTTTTCGGAAGTTTTTCCATCCACCAATATAGTGTCTGGATTTTCTAGAACAATCTTTTGGCCTATCCCATGTACCGCCAGCAGGTCCTGGGCGGACATAAATGGTCCATTTTCCGAACGGTAAGCTACGATCGCCTCTGCCAAAACTGGACCGACCCCAGTGATATTTTCTGACAAGCTTTGGGCATCGGCAATATTGATGTCGACAGGTTCGGCTCGCAGCACCTGGGAAGTCAGCATTGCTCCAGTCAGAACCAACGTGGCTAATGTATTTATCATCGATGAAACCATTTTTTACTCTCCTTGTAATTAGATGTTGATTAAACGCTGCCGCAATCCTTGCGGCTGTTAGGATTATTGATTTCATCTAAGTAGTTAACAATGGAATTAGTTCACAGAAGTTCTTGCTAATTTAGGATTGCACTAAACGGACGAGCCGAGGTCGTATTCCAGCTCCTGCAGCCCGGGCATTGCCAATGCAAAGACCTACCCTGGAAGCCGCAGAAACGACACTCGTATCCGCTACGATCCGAAAGCGACTTGCCGGTTACCTGGCACAGCAATCGATAATCCGCACTAATCTGACTATCAGCGGTATCAAGCTCTCGAAACTGCAAGAGACGATGAAGCGCCGGAAGTGATGCCTCCTCATTTACTAACTTTAGTAGCACCTTTTCGGCTTCTTGCTCTGAACCACTGGCAGCCAAGTGGTCTACCAGTATGAGTTTTAATCGCTCATCCCCTGTAGCGGCGATTGCCCGATCAAGAAAACCTCGAAACAACGCAAGTTTCCCCAAAGCGCTCGAGCTCGATTTGACCAAGTGAACCACCTCGCAGAGCATTTCTGGGTGGTCACCCACAAGGCCACTCCAGGAGCCGACCGCATCAAGATGATTGCCTGAAAGGGCCTGCAAGCGTCCTTCGAGAATTCTTGCACGAGCGCAACTCGGGTCGAGCACCAGCGCTTCAGCGATCTCGGCCTGTGCGAGTGGGTAGTTACCGGCACTCAATTCCCTTTCCGCCAGTTCGCAGTGATATTGCGCAATCACTACTCGAAGATCTCCCCCGGTGAGTTTATCTAAGCGACTGGCGACCCCAATCGCACTTTTCCACTCTTTCTCGCTTTCGTATATCTGAACTAGAAGATGTAGTGAGGGCTCAAGTAACTCTTTTCTTCCCGCGGCCTCTAACAAGAGATTTTCAGACCGATCCAACAATCCCGCCTTGTAATAGTCGTTTGCAAGCTCATATAACACCTGGCCCTTGTGTTCTGGGCTCAAACCAGCTCGGGCAATCAGCCCCTGGTGAAGCTGAGTTGCCCGTTCGATTTCACCCCGCCGCCTGAACAAGCCACCTAGAGCCAATTGGATCTCAAGATCCTCATCGTGCTCCTCCAGAGCCTGCACCAGCACGTCTAAGGCTTTGTCGTGCTGCTCTGTAAGAAGGAAATTAAGGCTCTTGAAGTAGGCAGTGGTGGCAGGCGGTCCAGAGGCATCTTTTCCCGGAGCGGCGTTGCGATAGCGAGCCGCGATCCACCCTGACCCGGCCGCAACGGGTAGCAAGAGCACTAGCCAGATGGGGTCCATCGTAACTAGGAGCTCCCGGGTGGTGGCACTCCGACGCCTTGCGAAACCGTTTGCTCGACCCGATGGCGCCGCAATTCTCGGCGCAACGCCAATACGCGAAAAAGCCCCGTTAATAGTCCAAGCAAAAACCCGATAACGAGCGCAGCCAGCAACGCGATTACCAGTGGCCCCTCCCAGGCCAAATCAAAATAATAGCGAAGTGGCACCTCAATCGGATTTTTTACTGCGACTGTCACGCCGAAAATGCCTATCCCAAGTAGCACGACAAACAGGGTCACTTTTTTCAGCATAGTCGATTAACCTTCCGGGTGGTTTTCCCAGATTAGAGCCGTCCGGGCTAGCCAAGTCGGGGGCTCAAGCCTGAATCCGGATATACGCTGGGCGGATGCGAATCTACCCAGCCGGTAAGCTCAGTCGAACTCGGCAGATTCGGCTTGGGCAGTGGCAGCGCTTCGATTAACCCGCTCACGAAGCAAGCGGCCAGGCTTGAAGTGCGCTACAAACTTACCTGGAACGTTCACCGCTTCGCCGGTTTTCGGGTTACGCCCTGTCCTGGGGAGTCGAAACCTCAGGCCAATGCTGCCAAAGCCTCTGATCTCAATGCGATCGCCTGCAACCAGAGAGCGGCGCATATGCTCAAGTACGGCATTGACGGAGAATTCGACATCACGTGACGGCAAGTGAGGCTGCTCGCGGGCCAAACGCTCAATCAAATCCGACTTGGTCATCGTCTTCATATCGTTGCCCGTTCAATCCGTGAGTCGGAGCCCATCGGTTCACGCGTCCTGTTTTTCAAATTCTTCCTTAAGTTTGTCACCAAGCGAGGTCCGGCCAGACACCTGTCCACTGTACTCCTGAATCGCCTGATCCTCGATTTCTGCGTCCAGCGCCTTTACCGACAATGTGATGCGGCGAGTCTTGCGATCAATGCTGGTAATCTTAGCCTCGATCTCAGCCTCTGTATTCAACACAGATCGAGCGTCTTCGACATAGTCCCGTGATAACTCGGTGGCCCGGAGGTACCCTTCAATACCGTCCCCCAGATCCACGATGGCGCCTTTCGCATCGACACTTCTAATCGTACCCTTAACAGGCGTGCCTTTTGGATGGGCTCCAACAAAGGCATTGAAAGGATCCTCTTCTGCCTGCTTAACTCCTAATGAGATGCGTTCACGCTCGGAGTCCACCGAGAGCACGATGGCAGTAATCTGATCGCCCTTTTTGAAATCGCGCACTGCCTCCTCACCTTCCCGATCCCAGGATAGATCGCTCAGATGAATCAGGCCATCGATTCCCCCATCTAGGCCGATAAATACACCAAAATCGGTGATTGATTTGATTTCGCCGGTGATCCGATCGTTGCGCTGATGCGTTACCGAAAACTCCTCCCAGGGATTGCCGGTGCACTGTTTCATCCCGAGCGAAATTCGACGCCGTTCAGAATCGACCTCAAGTACCATCACCTCCACCTCATCACCCAGATGGCAAACCTTATTCGGATGGACGTTCTTGTTGGTCCAGTCCATTTCTGAGACATGAACCAGTCCTTCAACTCCTTCCTCAAGCTCAACAAAGGCCCCGTAATCGGTGATATTGGTGACTTTTCCAAAAATTCGTGTCTTTTCCGGGTACCGCCTTGCGATATCGGCCCAAGGGTCCTCGCCAAGCTGTTTCATCCCCAGCGAGACCCGGCTACGTTCACGATCAAACTTGAGCACCCGGACCTGGAGTTCATCGCCCACGCTCAGTATCTCTGAGGGGTGCTTGACGCGCTTCCAGGCGATGTCGGTAATATGTAGCAATCCATCCAGCCCACCCAGGTTGACGAATGCCCCGTAATCGGTCAGGTTCTTAACTACCCCGGTCACCACCTGACCCTCGTCCAAAGTCTCCAAAAGGGCGTTGCGCTCTTCTTGCATTTCTTGCTCAACGACCGCACGCCTTGAGACCACAACGTTGTTCCTGGCCTGATCAAGTTTGATCACCTTGAATTCAAGTTCACGATTCTCTAGATAGGTGGAATCGGTAACTGGGCGTACATCGGCCAAAGAGCCAGGGAGAAATGCACGCACTTCGTCTAGCGACACCGTAAAGCCGCCTTTTACTTTTCCGGTGAGGAAACCCTTCACGACTACTTCGTTCTCAAAAGAGTCCCTTAAAGTTTCCCAGGATTTTTCCCGGCGCGCCCGTTCACGCGATAGTCGCGTGTTTCCGAACCCATCTTCCAGAGCCTCTATCGCGACCTCGACACAATCCCCGATCGTGACTGAAACGGCGCCATCCGCATCACGGAATTGAGTGGCGGGTATTTCGGCCTCTGATTTTAGGCCGGCATTTACGACTACATAGTCGGCGTTGATATCAACAACCTCTGCAGAGATGACTGCACCGATCTGCATGACCGAGTTTTTGAGGCTTTCTTCTAGGAGTTGCGCGAAATTTTCAGACATTTTTCAATAGGGTGTCGCGATGACTTCTCGCTGACAACTTGTTTGAGGTGAATTTCAGCCAGTCTACTACTGGCCCCTTTAGTTCTGAGTCACGATGCCAGGAGTAATACTCTTAATTGGTTGAATTCCGCAGGCAAGAGTGGACGAAAACCATTACCTGTTCCACAACCTCATCGATACTCTTGTGGGATGTATCAACTCTAAAAGCGTCTTCGGCCGGTATCAATGGAGATTCCGCGCGGGTGGCATCCTTGCGATCCCGCTCAGCGATCTCTTTCTCAAGGCGCGCGAGATTAACATCGAAACCCTTTTCCTTCAACTGTTTATAGCGCCTTTCTGCCCTGACTTTCGGCGAAGCGTCGAGAAATATCTTAGCATCGGCGTCCGAAAAGACCACGGTGCCCATGTCCCTCCCATCGGCAACGAGGCCAGGCAGCTTTCGGGCCGCCCTTTGTCTCGCCAGCAATATCGATCTGACAGCAGGGATGGCCGCGTAGGCCGACGCCGCACGCCCTCCCTCTTCGCCACGCACCGCATCAGTCACGTCCTCCCCAGCCAGTATTATTCGAACTTCATCAGCAGAGCTCTGAAATGTAATTTGCGAATCCACATCGATATCAACGGCCTCTTGAAAGTCATCAGGGTTTACTCCTTTTATTCGAGCCGCATAGGCAAACGCGCGGTACAAGGCTCCGCTATCGAGAACGTGCCAGCCAAGCCGGCCTGCAACCTGGGCCGCCACAGTGCCTTTCCCGGTTCCGCTCGGGCCGTCGATCGCCACCACTGGAACCTTTAAGCCGGAATCTTGAATCACAGTTTCTCGACCAGATTCATCCCCACAGAGCAGCCAGTTTCAACAAAACCTGGGAAGGAAGTTGCAATATTTCGACAATCATCAACGACTACTGACCCATCGCTACAACATCCCGCAACCGCGAACGCCATCGCGATACGGTGATCGCCTCGACTATCAATCGTTCCAGACCGAAATTCCCCTCCGATGATGTCCATCCCATCCTGGTACTCAATGGCGTTGATTCCAAGATTTTCCAACCCTTGGACAACGGCGTTGATCCGGTCAGACTCCTTGAAACGCAATTCAGTAGCCCCCCGAATTCGGGTAGTACCGTCAGCGCAGGCCGCGGCTATTGCAAGCACCGGAAACTCATCAATAGCGTTGGCCACCAGACCCCGAGGCACGTCGATCCCCTTGAGGCGCTGAGATTGCACCCTAAGATCGCATAGTGGCTCGCCTGACTCCTGACGTTGATCACAAATTTCAATGTTCG
>CAJWEF010000123.1 GCA_913031305.1 uncultured Acidiferrobacteraceae bacterium | reverse complement strand
CTGAACCCCCAGGCGCTCGGGCTGCTGACCAAAACGGTTCACCCAAACCACCTGAAAACCGAACGCTGCCGCGCCAACTGCATCCCAGGCATTCGACGACTGGAACGCGATCTGTGATGGCGTCAGTTTCAGCTCATCCACGGCCATCTGATACACACGCGGGTCAGGCTTGTAGATCTGGATAGGGTCTACCGAGATCACGGCACTGAACCGATCGACGAGTTCGGCGTTTTCAACAGCCGCTGCCAGCATCGCGGGTGAGCCATTGGAGAGAATGGCACAGCGGATTCCGCGCTGGCACAACGCCTTGAGTGCTAAGGGCACCTCCGGATAGCATGACAACTCCAGGTAGGCCTGCATTAGATCTTCACGTAATGAACTATCGCTGACCTGGTGTGTTTCAAGGGCAAAATCGAGCGCATCGCCAGTTATTTGCCAGAACTCCACGTAGCGCCCCATCAGAGTGCGCAACCAGGTGTACTGAAGTTGCTTGGTACGCCAAAGAGTTGAAACCGCTGTGGCATCAACCAACCGGGCGCTGTGTTGAGCCACCGCTGAATGCACATCGAACAGCGTGCCATAGGCATCAAAAACACAGGCTTGGATTCCTTTTAAAGCTGCCATAAAACTGTTTTACCGCCCCGCCTGATGTGGCTTAGAAATAGGCGAAGCTACACTGCCCGGTGGAATTGAATAAGTCGCCGTCACATGTGCGACTAACTCGTCTTTTCCCTCGACAAACATTTCCACCTCGCCCACGGCCAAGCGTTTGCCGAGCTTGATAATCCGGGTATAAGCAAGCAGATCACCAGGTTCGGGCCGGTGCAGAAAATTGATATTCAAATTAGTGGTGACCGTAAGTTCAACGATGCCAATACAACTGAGTACCGCAGCATACACCCCGTAGTCTGCAAGACCCATCATCACCGGCCCGGAGATCGTCCCACCCGGACGCAGAAATTCATTACTGTAGGGCGCCCGTACCGTAGCAGTACCACTATCCAAAGCCTCGAGGCGAAAACCGTAGGCAAGTGCGAAAGGCAATTGTTCGCGAGTCAGGCTCTGGATCTGAGCAATAGTTGCTTGCGACATAACGGTTTACTTGAAACGCTCTTGAGGTGTAAGTTACGGGTCCGATCTGCCATGGAACCATTGCGATGACGTCAACCCAAGATTCCCAGGACGATTTACCGGTACTCGTGCAACAAAACCACTCGCCGGGTGTCCTGACCCTGACGCTAAACAGGCCAAACCAGTATAACGCCTTGTCGGAAGACATGCTGGCAGCGCTCCAGAGAGCTCTCGATGAAATTGCTGGACGGGATGATCTTAAGGTGTTAATTCTTGCAGCCAATGGCAAAGCCTTTTGTGCTGGACACGACCTCAAGCAAATGCGCGCCCACCCGGACAAACATTACTATGAGAGCCTGTTTGCTACGTGCAGTCAGATGATGCTGACACTCACAAAAATACCGCAAATCGTAATTGCCAAAGTGCACGGCATGGCAACAGCTGCCGGCTGCCAGCTGGTTGCCAATGCCGATCTTGCGATAGCCTCACAGGATGCCCGCTTCGCGGTATCTGGTGTTAATCTGGGGCTGTTCTGCTCCACCCCCAGTGTCCCGTTGAGCCGCAACGTATCACGCAAACGAGCATTTGAAATGCTGGCGACTGGAGACTTTATCGATGCATCGACGGCAGTCGATTACGGCTTGGTGAACCAGGCTGTCCCCGCCGAGAGCCTTGATAGGGCGATCGACCAATTAGCACAAAATATTGCCGGCAAACCGGCGCAAGCCCTGCGCGCCGGTAAGGCGCTGTTCTACCAGCAACTGAATCTGGGGTTAGCTGAGGCATACCAGATCGCCGGCGAAACCATGGCCTGCAATATGCTGTTCGAAGATGCTGTTGAGGGCATCGATGCCTTTATTGAAAAGCGCACCCCTGACTGGCGCTGACATTACAGCTGTTCAGCCAGCCACCGCGGGCTTGCGATCGAGAAAACGAAACTGCAACGCCTCGGCAAGGTGCTCCTCACGCACCGTTTCTGATTGCGCCAGATCGGCTATTGTGCGAGCCACCGCGCGTACCCGGTAATGTCCACGGGCAGAGAAACCCAAACACTCGGCGGCTTCGGTGAGAAAAGTCTGAGCGCCTGTGGTCAGTGCAGTACAGCACTCCAGTTCAGCAGATGTCAGTCGGGCATTGACGTTTTTCCCCCGAGCCGTCTGACGCTCGCGGGCGTCATGTACCCGGTTTCGAACCTGTGCACTAGCCTCAGGTTGCGCGCTTGCAGAAAACAGCTCTGCAGGCGCCAGGGCGCAGAGTCGAACCTGTAGATCCACCCGATCAATCAGCGGCCCCGACAAACGTGCCCGATGACGGGCAATCTGTTCTAGCGTGCAGCGACACCGACCCGAGGGATCACCCTCATAGCCGCAAGCACAAGGGTTCATCGCACTTACCCATTGAAAGCGACTGGGGTAGCGCACGGTTCGATTCGCCCGGGCAACCATAATTGCGCCCGACTCCAGAGGCTCGCGTAACTGGTCCAGGACCCGTCGGTCGAACTCTCCCAACTCATCCATAAACAATACGCCGTTATGCGCCAGGGATATCTCCCCTGGCATCGCCCGTGCTCCACCGCCGACTAGAGCTACCGGCGAGATACTGTGGTGTGGCGCCCGAAACGGGCGCGTCTGCCAGTCGTTAATATCAAACCCTGACCGCGATACCGAGTAGATGGCGGCGGTTTCCAGGGCCTCAACATCCGTCATAGACGGCAACAGCCCAGCCAGGCGCTCTGCGAGCATCGTCTTGCCGCATCCGGGCGGACCCGCCATCATCAGCGAGTGCTCACCGGCCGCCGCAATCTCCAGCGCTCGGCGACCCAGTTGCTGACCACTGACCTGCTTCAGATCAGGCACTTTCGCCGACGCCGCGGGCAACAACGGCGGCCCTGGCTGAAGAGCCACAGGGGCCGATGCCTCGCCTCGAAGATACGCAGTCAGTTGAGTCAAACTGACTGCGGGCACTACCTTGGCACTACGAACCAGGCAAGCCTCGTCATAGTTCTCGCTCGGCAATGTGACTGGATGACCGACAGCGCTTGCCGCGAGCACCGCTGGCAAAACTCCCGGAACCGCTCGCAACTCTCCTCCGAGGCTCAGCTCGCCCAGATACTCCACATTGTCGGGCAGGCTGTGGCCTGGCAATTGCTGCGATGCAGCCAGAACACCTAGCGCGATTGGCAGATCAAAGCGCCCGCCCTGTTTGGGCAGATCAGCAGGTGCCAGATTGACCGTGATTCGACGCGCGGGGAAATCAAACCCCGAATTGACCAGCGCGCTACGAACCCGCTCACGACTCTCGCGGACAGCGGCTTCGGGAAGGCCAACGATAGTGAACGACGGCAGCCCCCCGGCAAGGTGGACTTCAACTGAAACAGGGGGTGCGTCGAGGCCGTTGCCAGCACGGCTTTGCAATCTCGCGAGGGACATGTTGACAGCTCCTTGTCATAAATTTCCGATCCTTGGAATTGATCTGCCGATCAGGGGTCGGCGGTATCCTGTAGCGCTTTTTCCAGCTCACTGACCCGCTGTTGCAGCGCCTCCAACTGCCCGCGCGTCCGCGCCAGCACTTTCTCTTGAACATTGAGTTCTTCACGGGTAACAAGATTCATCTTGTCAAGCGATCCCTGTACCACGCCGCGCACGTTTTTCTTCACATCCTGGAGCAGTTCGCCAGGCAGCGCTTCGCCCAGTGATTCTGCAATTTTTTTCAGGGGCATTTTTTTCTCACCGTTCTACTGCGCTCACCGTAGGCCACAAGAGGTCTAATGTTAACAGAGGAGGAAGAAATTTATTGTGAAAAACGCACCGATTCGGGGCAGCCATATTTTGGGTGCGACCTGGCGGTGCAGATTCGGACATGATCGCCGAATTTCAGATTGATTTATGGGCTCGAACACCAGGGTTTTGACCTGGCACGCAAATTGCTTATCTCGGTTAAGGCACTCGAATTGCCGTTGGGCAACAAAGTGCAAAGCTAAACCAATGCTACAGGAGAACGCTGATGAAGCTGGTAACCGCAGTGATAAAGCCATTCCGGCTGGACGATGTGCGCGATGCCCTGGCCCAGATCGGGGTCAAGGGAATGACTGTCACCGAGGTCAAAGGTTTTGGCCGGCAAAAAGGCCACACCGAGCTATACCGGGGTGCTGAATATGCCGTGGATTTTTTGCCTAAGATCAAGCTCGAAGTGGCCCTTTCATCCGATCTGGTAGATCAGGCTATCGAGGCAATCAGCAATGCCGCCCAGACTGGAAAGATAGGCGATGGCAAGATATTTGTTTACAACCTCGACCAGGTTATCCGGCTTCGCACCGGCGAGACTGGTAACGACGCCCTCTAACCCGACACGAACGCCAGGAGAACATCATATGAAACTTTTTCTTGTACCGAACATGGCCCGGCTGATGGTTGCCGTAGGCCTGTTCCTGAACGCCAGTCAAGCATTTGCCGACGAGGCCGAACTCAGCGCAGGGGATACCGCGTGGATGCTCACTGCAACTGCTCTGGTACTGTTTATGACCATCCCCGGCCTGTCACTGTTTTACGCAGGAATGGTTCGAGCCAAGAACGTCCTATCTGTACTGATGCAGTGTTTTACCATTACCGCCCTCATGACCATTCTCTGGGCACTATACGGATATTCCATCGCTTTTGGTGGTGAGGGTGCGTACTGGGGCGGATTAGACAAACTGTTTTTACGCGGCGTCACAGTGGATTCCCTTAGCGGGTCTATCCCGGAGACCGTCTTCATGACCTTCCAGATGACGTTTGCTATCATCACCCCGGCGTTGATCGTCGGTGCATTCGCCGAACGGATGAAGTTCTCCGCCATGCTCTGGTTCATGGGGCTCTGGCTAACCCTCGTTTATGCACCTATTACTCACTGGGTCTGGGGTGATGGCGGGTGGCTGGGCAACCTGGGAATACTGGACTTTGCCGGCGGTACCGTAGTCCACATCAATGCGGGAATCGCGGGGTTGGTCGCGGCCCTGGTGCTTGGTAAGCGTAAAGGGTATCCGACTTCCCCGATGCCGCCGCATAACCTAGGCTACACCATGATCGGCGCCGCCATGCTGTGGGTTGGCTGGTTTGGGTTCAATGCCGGCAGCGAGTTAGCGGCGGACGGCACTGCCGGGATGGCGATGGCAGTCACCCAGATCGCAACCGCGGCCGCTGCACTGGGCTGGATGTTCTGTGAGTGGCTTTCGCACGGTAAACCCAGCGTACTTGGAATCGCTTCCGGTGCCGTCGGTGGGCTAGTCGCGATCACACCAGCTTCGGGCTCCGTTGGCCCAATGGGAGCACTAGCCATCGGCATTGCAGCCGGTGTCGGGTGCTTTCTCGCAGCAACTGCCCTTAAGCGAAAAATCGGATATGACGACTCGCTCGATGTGTTCGGAGTGCATGCGGTTGGCGGCATTATCGGTGCACTGCTCACCGGGGTATTTGCAGCAGAAGCACTCGGTGGCGCAGGTTTTGGCAGTGGCATCAGCAGTATTGGCGGGCAGGTTCAAACACAGGCCATCGGTATCATCGCCACCATTGTCTATACCGGCGTAGTCAGTTTCATACTCCTCAAGGTTATCGACGGCGTGATGGGGCTTCGAGTCAATGAAGAGCAAGAAGCGGAAGGCCTCGATGTTGCCCTGCACGACGAGCGTGGTTACAACCTGAGCGCCTAGGCTCAAACCGAGGCTTTAACTAGAAAGGCGCCCTTAAGGGCGCCTTTCTTATTTATTCACCCGGCCTTACTCGATACTGCACGAATGATTCATCACGCAATGACCGGGTCCATTGATCAAATGATTCCTCGGTCTTACGGCCACGGATTATCTGCTCAGCACGTCCGCGCCGGACTTCATCACCAAGATCAACCTCCCGCTTGGCAGTGACCTGGGCGATATGCCAACCGGCCCCGGTCTGAAAGACCGGGCTGACTTCGTCAATCACCAGGTGCTGTACCATTTGCCCCAACGCACCTGGCAGTTCCCTCAGGCTAACCCAGCCGAGGCTCCCCCCCAGCGCCCGGGTATTGACATCCTCTGACTGCAAACGCGCCACCGCGTCAAAACTCTCTCCCCCGAGTATCCGCTCGCGTATATGCTCAAGTCGACTGCGTAACTGGTCTGCGGCTAGAAGGTTACTGAAACGAACAAGGATATGACGCACCTGGTACTGGGCGACAATGGTCTCAGACCCTCCACGCCGAGCCAGCAGCTTCAGCAGGTGCAAGCCATTAGGGCTGCGAAAGACCTCAGATATGCCGCCCACTAAGGCTCCGTCAAGCGCACTCAGGAAAACATCAGGCAGTTGGTCCTCCTTGCGCCACCCCAGCAATCCGTCCTGAGCCGCCTCAGGGCTATCCGAATACCGTTGTGCTGCCTGCCCGAACGGCAGACCATCGAGAATACGCTGACGTATGTTCTGGGCCAGCTCCTGACGGCCAACCACCTCGACCTCGGAACTGCCTGCCGGCACCTTCAAAAAGATATGGGCCAACTCGATTTCAACTGGTGTCGGCACCGACAACTCGGGGTGTTGCTCCAGGTATTCATCAATTTCTATCTCAGTGACATTGACGTTGCCGCTGATCTGCCGGTTGATCAGTTGACGGATCGTCAACTGCTTGCGCAGGTCATCCAGGTAGTCAGCAAACCGGACCCTGTGCTGTTCTATCGTCTGGCGTAGCTGAACCAGGGTCAGGCGGTTCTGTCCGGCAACACTCGAAAGCGCGTACTGTAATTCCTGGTTGCTCACGGTGATGTTGAGTCGCCCGGCAACCTCAAGAAGAATATGATCGACGATCAAATCCTCGAGCAGTTGGCGTGCGAGGCTTTCACGAGGAGGTATCGTTTGACCGGCAGAACGCAATTCCATCTCGACCAGGCCCATCTCCCGGTCAAGATCAGACTGGGTAATCACTCCCTCGTTGACGATAACCATAACCCGGTCGAGGCCCTGGCCGCCCCAAGCCTTCGGCGCTGGCGCTAGAAACAATATTGCAATACAACAAGCCGCAATCGACCTGAACAGCAATCCGCTATCGAGGATACGACAACAATATTTCAACATAAGCTCGTGTCAATCGAAGTTCGGGGCCGTGACCGAAAAGCCTTCTTCGAATTGGTTACTGGAAATACGCCCCAGGCCCTTCAGGCTGAAAGTCGCCATGAACTGCAGGCCGTCCTCATCTTCCTCCTCACTTGGGCGGTCCTCCAGCGCTAGTTGAATCGCCCAGCAACAGGCGTCGTATCCCAGACTCACCCGCGTATAGGAGCCATCCTCGTCATCGTCGGATTGGCTGAGCAGTGCCGTGGCACCAATTTGCCATTGCGGCGTCAGTGGCCAAGTTAAATCCAACTCAAGGTTGTTGGTGGTTTCCTCCCAGGAATAAGACACCCCAAACTCACGCCGGAAATCCGGGCTATAGCGGGCACCCGCACGCCAACTACCGATACTTCTTTCATCCCAGTTCCAGTTAGCAAAGCCGTCCGTGCTGAGATATTCATTGATGTGAAACTCAACTTCACCCAAAAAAGGTGAAAACTCACTGGAATCTGCCTCGTTATCTCCCAGGGTTACGTCACGGTCAGCCAGGTAAATCTGCTGGGCAAGTTCCCAGCGCAGGAGTTGATCGCCTGTTTCCAACTCGTAGGTCTCGCTGGAAAGCCCCAGGGTAAATCCCTGAAAGTTCTGAATGCGATCCGAGCCCCAGAAGCCATCTCCCAGAAAAGCATCAGCGATATTATCGAAACCCACTGATCCTGAATC
>CAJWEF010000122.1 GCA_913031305.1 uncultured Acidiferrobacteraceae bacterium | reverse complement strand
ACTGTCAACGTCGTCATTGCTATTACGATTCCATTTATTCCGCAGTGCGCAAGGGTCGTTCGCTCGAGTGCCCTGGCAATTCGAGAGATACCGTATGTAGATGCCGCAAGAGCACTGGGTTTTAGCCATTCGCGGATCATTCTTCGGCACATGGTGCCAAACGTGATGGCGCCTTACCTGATTATGGTGACCACGTTCGTGGGCCACGCCATTTTGCTTGAAGCATCGTTGTCATATCTCGGATTAGGCGTGCAGGAGCCTACGGCGGCATGGGGCCTCATGCTGCAAGGCGGTGCCGAAGAGTTTGCAGAAAGTGCTCCATGGGTTCCAATTTTCCCAGGGCTCGCCATCACGCTTGCGGTATTCGGGTTCAATTTATTTGGTGATGCCCTGCGCGATCTTCTGGATCCGCGACTGCGGTCGCGATAACAAGAAAGAGCCAGCGAAGATTCGGCTTCCACGGGCTGTCTTGTCTAGAGGTCCCAAGTCACCGACGCTGGTTATACCAATCCAGTAGGCGGTTTAATGCCTGTAAGCCTTGGAGTTCTGTAACATGAAACTGGCTATCCTTGATGACTATCTAAGCGTTGCTCTGAAAGTAGCGAACTGGTCAGCCATCGAGCAACACGCCAAGATCAGTGTCTTTACTGAGCACCTGGGCGACGAAGATCATACAGCCCAGGCGCTTGCCGATTTTGACATTGTGATCGTAATGCGCGAGCGCACCAGGTTTCCGGCTTCGTTATTGACAAGGTTACCGAAACTTCGGTTGCTGGTGACTACAGGATTGCGCAATCAGGCTATCGCTATGAAAACTGCGCGCGAGTGTGGTATCGACGTTTGCGGAACCAACTTATTGGGGTATCCCGCCTTTGAGCATACCTGGGCGTTGATCCTGGCGCTGGTCAAAAAGATACCTCTTGAGAACCATTCGATGCATGAAGGCGGGTGGCAAAAAGGCTTTGCCGGTGGATTGCGCGGCAAAACTCTGGGGATACTGGGGCTTGGTAAACTCGGAAGTCAGGTTGCCAAAGTCGGCCAGGCATTTGGAATGGAGACTATCGCCTGGAGTCAGAATTTGACCGAAGCCCGAGCCGAGGAATGTGGCGTCGCAAAGGTAGGGAAAGACGAACTACTCTCCCTTTCGGACCTTGTTACGATCCATCTAGTGATGAGCGATCGAACCCGCGGCCTGATCGGTGCGCGAGAACTGGATTTGATGAAATCCAGCGCTTATCTGGTGAATACGTCCCGCGCACCAATCATAGACGAAACAGCCCTCGTTGATGCTCTCCAACGCGGGATCATTCGCGGGGCTGGTGTTGATGTGTTCAGTGTTGAGCCCTTACCGGCTGACCACTCGCTTCGCAGGCTGGACAATGCCGTATTGACAGGGCACACCGGCTATGTGACCGAAGAGAACTTTAGGTTGGGATACCGCGAGGCTGTCGAAGATGTTCTCGCCTGGATCTCTGGTGGTACGATACGGTTACTTAATTAAGCAGCAGTAGAGAGTCGTTAGGAATTACCGATCAGCTACGAGCTGTGCCACGTTCACCGCCCAGACCCTGATCTAGTGAGTGAAGCCAAGCAGTCGCTCAGCGGCTTGTCATTTGGGTGCAATCGAGGAGGAGGCCTTGGTGGGGTCGGGTAGGGCCTCTGGTGGGGTATCCGGGTCACCGGCCCACCGCCCCATGGCGCTATCGATGATCTCGCAGATCGGCGTCCCAAGCTGTCCAAGTTCACTGGCTCGAAGATAAATTATTGATAACGTCGCCGCTGTCAGCTGAATCTGGTCACGCCGTCGTCTTGCATCACGATGCTGTTCTTTTAGCCAGATCGCGGACCCATGGCCGGCTTTCGTCTTGGGCGAAGCGGAAAAAATTGCTGCCAGGTATTCAGCGACCATCGATGCGCAGGACTTAAGATGTAGGGACGGGTAGGCCACCTCATCTGAACGGATGATCGTTAGTGCATCCTTTTTAAGACGTTTCGCTTTTCTTTCGTTTCCAAGCAGATTAAACATGGCCCCAGTTGGTTCTAATTCATGGTCATCATGACGTTGTCTTGGTAAGCCTGACGAGCAGTGAGTTGGCGGTACCAGCCCTCAAGGCTGGGCAGAGTGGCCCGTTGAATATCCAGATTGAACCATCTATAGGCCATTACCCCAACGGGGCTATCACCATAACTGAAGTGTTCTCCCACCACGTATCTGTGCTGAGATAAATAGTCATCCAGAATGCGCAGTGCGGCCTCGGTCTTGTTTCGGCTTGTACAAACGGCTTCAAGATCCTGGTTCTGCGGGCTATTTCTGATCAGATTCCAGAAAAGAGGGCGAAACGCTGGGGCTAGAATGGTTTGTTGCCAGCCCATCCATTGCTGCGCCAGGGCGATCGACCAGACATTCTCCGGCAATAGGTCATGTGGCTCACGACTTTCACATAGGTAGCACACAATAGCGTTAGATTCCCAAAGGGTTCTCCCGATATCGATCAAAGCCGGAACAGTTCCATTGGGCCTCATTGCAAGATATTTAGCACTTTGGTTATGTCCAAACGCCCCGCCGATGTCTTCGCGTTCATAAGACAGGTGAAGTTCATCGCAGACCCACAATACCTTTTGTACGTTTGACGAGTTCCTTCGTTCCAGGATGTTCAGTATGAAATGCTCACCTTATAGTTGCTGGTCGCTATTATGGGCCACAGTCTCATGGGGCCGTGAGCGCTCCAGCACTACGTCGCTGAGTGAGCTTAGCATGTTGGCTTTTGGGAAAATCATGTACGGGTGGCTTTGCTGGCAGTTTGTATTGGCAACAAAAGGACCAGCAGATAGGCGATCAGCACCATGGCTGCCAGGAAGTAGAACACGCTGGCCAACCCGTAGGAATCGGCAATCAAGCCTCCGATTGGCATGGCCACCACTGTCATGATCGCTTGGGTGCCAAAAAGAATACTAGTGGTGGTTCCAAAATAGGTGGGCGGCGACAAATCCATCATCCAACTGTGTACCACCGGGCGAACGGAAAAAAGGAAACATCCTGCGACCGTCACTACTGAAGCCACCACCAAGGCGCTGGGAAAGGGCGTGATCAGGGCCAACAGTACCGCGCTGCCGGCAAGCCCCCACAGCATCACTGGCCGCCTACCAGCCCGGTCTGACCATATGCCGGCGACTGGGCCAGAAACCAAACCACCGATCTGCAACGCCATCATCACCATGCCCATCCAGATCGCGCCGGTTTTAAGCTCGTTAATCAGATAAAGCGGCAGGAATAGATACAGGCCATTCTGGGCAATATTCCGGCAGCCGGACGCGACCGCAAGACCGGTAATGGCGCGGTTGCGCAACAACGCCTTCAGGCCGCTAACAATATGGGCAATAGATTTTGACTTTCCAGAATGAGGCTGTGCATGACCTTCTTTGGGCAACAAAGTGAACCCGATCAGGACCCCGATAAGCAGCACAGGGACTGTTGCAACAATGGAAGTCTGTTGCCATGAAAAAGAAGCCAGCAGGACGCCCGCAGCGATCGGTGCCAGTGTGTCGCCCAGGTTGGCACCCAGGGCATGTATTGCTAGGGCGCGCCCCCGATGCCCTGGGTAATGTTCCGAAAGATAGGCAATCGCAGGCGGGTGCCATAAGTTGTTGGACACCCCCAGGAGAATAACCACCCCGAGAAATACCAGAAGGTGGCTGGTCCACCCAAAAGCAAAAAGTGCGAATCCCCCAATCAACAAAGACACAATCTGGAAAAGCATACGTCGGCCGGTAATGTCGACAAGCAGTCCGCTGCCGAAGTTGGCAACCCACGAACTGATGTGAAAAACAGACACCAATAACCCGGTATCGGTATACGAGAGTCCCAGGTCGGGCCCTATGAAGGGTATCAGCAGGTAGAAAAATGCTGCAATCCAGTGTATCGCACTGTGGCCAAGGCCCACAATGAAGGCGGGTCCTTGCTCAGCCCAGCCAATTTGGTTTGTCGGTGCGGTTTCGTTCACATCCCGGGGAGGTAACGTTCGCACAATCGACAATGGTGCACCATAATAGTATCCGGCGAATGAGTTATACGAAAAAAGAATCCGGACCGTAGTCGCTGAGGAAACAACAATGGGACGTAATGCTATCAGATGTGGGGCCGATGAGTGCGTTGGATATGGGCATGCCGGCTGCCTAGGCCTCGCGACATGACTCAAGAAAGAGAATCACTACCTCTTGCCAGATTTACAGTACTGGATCTGACCCGGGTCCGCTCCGGCCCAACCGCAGTGCGGCAGCTGGCGGATTGGGGGGCAAACGTAATCAAGATTGAATCACCAGAACACATGGATGTGGAAAGCGGCATGGGTGGCGCTCGCCACGGGCCTGATTTTCAGAACATTCACCGCAATAAGCGTAGTATGACTTTGAATCTGAAAGACTCCAGAGGGCATGAGATTTTTATGCGCTTGGTCGAATCGGCAGACGTGGTCGTAGAGAATTTCCGACCCGAAGTAAAACGACGTCTTGCAGTGGACTATGAAGCGCTTGATGCTCGTAATCCTCGCATCATCCTTGCCAGCATTTCTGGTTTTGGCCAGAGTGGTCCATATGCCAACCGGCCAGGGTTTGATCAGGTTGCCCAGGGAATGGGAGGGCTGATGTCCATTACCGGTTTGCCGGGCCAAGGGCCGGTACGGGTCGGCGTGCCTATTGCGGACCTCACTGCCGGGATGTATGCAGCAATCGGCATCCTTATTGCGCTATTACAGCGCGATGAAACTGGAAAAGGGCAGTGGCTACACACCTCGCTGTTGCAAGCGCAGATTGCTATGCTTGATTTTCAAGCAGCGCGTTGGCTCATCGGTAACGAGGTTCCCTCTCAGGCTGGAAATAATCACCCCACGAGCACGCCGACCGGAGTGTTCAAGACTGCCGACGGATTTATCAATGTCGCCTGTTCCGGAGAGCTCATGTGGAAGCGTTTGTGCACGGTGATCAAGGCCGATGCCCTGATAGAGATCCCTGCGTATAGCAATGAAGCGTTGCGGCTACAGAACAGGGAGCAGTTGAACGATACGCTGAATTCCTATCTGATAAAACGAAACAGCAGCGAATGGATCGAGGAGATGAATCATGCCGGGGTTCCTTGTGGCCCGATCTACACTATCGATGAAGTATTTTCGGACCCTCAGGTTCGGGATCTGGATATGACGGCCGGGGTGTTCCATCCGCTACTTGGTCAATTGAACCTGGTAAGAAACCCGGTGAGCATGCCCGGTGTGCCCAGTGTTGCGTATACCGCGACACCGGAGCGGGGGCAACATACTGAGGCCGTATTAATCGAGTCGGGCCTTACCAGAGAGGAGATCGCAGCGCTACGAAAAGATGGCGTGATCTGATTCGTTAACGGGGTGTTAGTCAGCGGCCCTTAAAACGTGGGTTTCGTTTCTCACTAAATGCCTGGCGACCTTCCCGGTAGTCATCACTATCAAAACATCGAGCCGCCAGCGTTTCAATTTCGGCCAGATCGCGCTGCTCTGGATCCTTCAGCGCTTCCGCAACAGTTCGGTTCGCTGAATGAATCGTCAGTGGTGCATTAGCGGCAATCCTGGCAGCATATTCAGTGACATAACTCTCAAGCTCAGCAACGGGCACCACCCGGTTAACCAGGCCCATCTGTATAGCTTCTTTTGCGTTAAACCGGCTTCCCGTATATAGAAGTTCCCGTGTGAAAGAGGGGCCAATCAGTTGGACCAGGGGGTAAATGTCTTCCCACCGGTAAGCTAGCCCAAGTCTGGCGACGGGGATAGCGAACACCGCATTGTCTGCGGCGATACGAATATCACAGTGGATGGCGACACTTGCGCCACCGCCAAGACAATACCCCTGGATCATTGCAATCGAAGGCTTTGCGAGCTGATCCAGCGCTGCTACGGCTGCCTTAACTGTCATGTTGTATTGGTCGGTCGTACTTTTGGACGATCGCTTTTTCTCAAACTGAGAAATATCAGCACCTGAAGAAAATGCTTGGCCACCCTGGCCTCTGAGAATCACTACGCGAACATCGTCATCGTCAGAAAACTGTTCTGTGATGCGTGGGATCGCCTCCCACATCTCAAACGAAATCGCGTTTTTTTTATCCGGTTGATTAAGGATGATCCAGCCGACACCATTGGACTTATTTACTATGATTTTGTCTGTCAACTTGGTCATATCATTCCCTAACAAGGCGTAATAAACCCCAGGCGGTTTTTGAGCAGCAAAACGACCAGAAACATCGACACCCCGAGCGCTATGGAAATGCTCAACCAACTGGCAGAAAACTGATTATCACGGATTAAACGGCGCAAAGGCAACGGCCGCGGTAAAACACGAGGCGCCAGCGGGTGAGCCCACTTAATGTCCGGCCGCCACGAGGATGACTCCGGGAACAATCAGAAGCAATGCCAGCACAATTCGAAGCGTAAGAGTTTCGCGCCGAAAAACGAACAGGCCTAAAAGCAAAGTGAATACCGGAGATAAAGCAACGATTGGAATAATTTTGACTACTTCTCCCAGGTTCAAGGCTGTGGTCAAAGACCAGACGGAAATGCCGTTAACGATGCCACCGCAAAAGAACCAGAGCAAACCCGGAGTCCAGCGTAGCCGGACAGGCGCCCGCTTTTTTTGTCCAAGCGCCGAGCCAGTTGCAATCACCAGCGACACTGTATAGGACACCAGGCCTGCAAACAGGGGGTCTGGGACAATGTTGAGTCCCAGTTTGGTCAGTGCGTGGCCCAGTGCGCGAAGTACGGCCGCACCGATGGGAAGTGCCAGGGCCCATATCGGCCAGGCGCTCTTGAGCTCGCCCTTACGGGCCAGTAACCCTATAGCGAGGACAATAGTGAGGGTACCCAGAGCCAATGGAATGGTGAGAGTTTCACCGAGAATAACAATTGCAAAAAAGGCAGCGAACACCGGGGCGGTTGACGCCAGGATGCTGGTCAGGGTTGGACCAAGGTGGCGTATACCAGCAATTGCGAGATTGGATGTGAGAAACGGGCGGAACAATCCGATCAGCGCGAAGATCACTACCGCGCTGGTACCCCAGTACCATAGTTGTAAAAACCAGGGCGAGAAAAGCCAAAACAATACGGTCGATCCAAGCATCGATATGAGTGCACCAGTTTGGCTACGCCCATATTTCAACCCGAGGTTCTGCAATTGCACGCCGACCGCAAACAAAAACGCCGACGCGAATGCCAGAACGACTGGTGTTGTTAAGCTGATTGCATCAATACCCAGCTACGGCCAGCATGCGCCAGCGATAACATAAGGAGTTCTTCAAAAGCCCAGCGTTGCCAGCAGAGCCTCGCCGGTATCGGTGGTCAAAAGTATCGCATCTTCAACGAGCACAGTAAACTACTCGACGATCTGAATTAGAAAGAGCGTGATAAAGGTGCGGCCTGTATCGGCCTTAGGGAAGGATTGAAGCTGTTGAGGAAGCAATGCAGGCCTACCTGAATTGGGAGGTCGGTCTTATCGATTAGATCGCCAGAGCCCGTACGGTGATGTTTTAGAAAAACGCCGGTGCTGCCGAAACTTCGACCTAAAAAGATTAATAGGTTTTGTCAGGCAGGGTCACAACGGTTTTTGCGGACTGGCCAGAACTGTTAGCCCGCTGTTAGCGATCAGGTTGAAAAGGGAGGGTAAATGGCAGATTGGGACGTTATTGTTGTCGGCGCAGGCAACGCCGCTTTCGCCGCCGCAACAGCAGCAAGAGAGCAGGGTGCGTCAGTTCTAGTCCTTGAGTGTGCGCCGCAAGAAGAGGCTGGAGGCAATACTCGATTTACCGCTGGGGCAATGCGGTTTGCTTATGACGGGGTTGATCATCTGCAGCGATTGATGCCGGATCTCACCGCCGAAGAAATCAGGAAAACCGATTTTGGCCAGTATCCGGAAGAAGCGTTTTT
>CAJWEF010000121.1 GCA_913031305.1 uncultured Acidiferrobacteraceae bacterium | reverse complement strand
AACCTGGCGGGCAGATTGCGATAGGCGACTGGCTGATGCAGCGCCACGGTAAACAGTCCAAAGCAATGCAGACTTTTATCAGCACTACCGGTCTTTCCTTGTTTATGGACTCGCTGGACGGCGTAAAAACAAAGCTCACGTCAGCCGGCTTTGCAGATATTGAGGTAGTGAGCCGAAACGCGTGGTTTCGTGAGGAGGCACGCAATGAGGCCCGCTTGCTCGACGGGCCGCTCGCAGGCGAGGTGGTCAGACTAAGAGGTCAAGAGATCGCTGATAGTTCCAATGAATGTCAACAACAAATGATCGCGGTTCTCGATAGCGGGGAATTCTGCCCCGCCCATTTTTTTGCCAGGAAACCTTGAGCGGACCTAGTGGACACAACCGGCAACGCGAAGGGCTGACAGTTCGGCCAATAATTGAATAGATTTTTAACCTGCAACCTGTACCCGCAATTATTGATGCACACCACAACTCAGCAAAACAGGAGAAGAATGTGAAAATGCTGACAAGAGTTTCGATCTACGCGTCACTGCTTTCCGACTCCTCTACTGGCCTCGACCCACTGTTGAGTAATTGAGGTCTGTCAATGCGTGCTGTCGTCCTTCCCGGCAAGCACGATGGCCTGCAACATGATTGCCAAGCCCACCATTGATAAGCGCCTAACAGGCTCCACCGAGAAAAAGATCGAGTCAAATTCATCGCTGCCTAATCTGGTTCCCTTCTCAAGACTGCCTGAACACGCAAACCGCCTGGTCGTTGATCATCCCGGAGGCCCGTTCAGACATGTTTCGTCTCCATCACTATGGTCTTGGGCGACTTCGTTATTCGAGAATGTCAAACATGACGGGTAACCCCCCCGTCTACGACCAAACTCTGCCCGGTAATATATCCAGCCCCATCCGATAGCAAAAACGCGGTGGTTTTTGCGATCTCATCGACCGTACCAACCCGGCCCATCGGGATACTCTGGGTAACCTCGTCCTTATGCGGCAAGCTATCGATGAATCCGGGTAACACGTTATTCATGCGGATATTATCCTTAGCGTAACGATCAGCGTACAGTTTTGAATAAACGGAGAGCCCAGCCCGCAAGGTGCAGGAGATGGGCAATGCCTGCTCGGGTTCGAACGCGGCAAACGTTGAGATATTTACCCAGGCGCCCACCCCTTGTTGTTGCATAACTGGGGTTATCAGACGAGTCATCCGAACGACATTTAAAATCAGCATATTAAAACCTAACTGCCACGCTTGATCGTCCAGCGAGAGAAGGCCGCCTTTTGGCGGGTGGGCCGTATGATTGACCACAGCATCAATTCTGCCGTAACGCTCGAGCGTCGCATCAACCAAACGTTCAAGATCTGCCGCCTCAGTTACCGAACCGCGCAACCCAACGCCTCCAAATTCCTGCGCCAGGTTTTCGCAGGCATCGCTGCGTGACATGAGTGCTAACTGATACCCTTGCCGGTAAAGTTCCTCACTAACGGCCCTGCCAATACCGCCTCCGCCGGCGGTAACAATTGCAACCTTTTCTGCGTCCATCAGCTTCTCCTTTGTCTTGTCCTGAAAGTTGGGGTCATGTATTCATCTTCGGCTATCTTCCTTTACACTCTGGGTCTTCGATATTATTCGATTTGCATTTGATCCAAACACATAAGGAGTACAAGTGATGAGCAATCTTAGCGGCGTATGTGTGCCCGTCTGCACGATATTTGATGATAACGGGGCTCAGGTAGCCGAGGCGCGCTACCTTGCCCATGTAGACCGCATGCTCGAATCTGGCGTGGATATTATCCTTCCTTGTGGCGGAACCGGCGAATTTGCTTACCTAAGTAGGGAAGAAAAAAGGCGCCTGATTGAGATCACCGCAAAACACGTTGACGGGCGCGCTGTGGTAATCGCCCAAACGTCCGCTATCTATCTGCAAGACACTCTAGCAACAACCCGCCATGCCATCGATCACGGCGCAGATGCGGTTATGGTGTTACCGCCGTATTTTGAGGGCCCTGATGAACGCGGTGTAATTTCCCACTACGAGGCTGTTGCCAAGGCCAGCTCAGTTCCGGTGATGGTATACAACATACCGGTACATTCAGGCTTCGATGTCACACCGGCCTTGTTCGAAAAATTGCTTGAGATAGATGGTATCGACTACATCAAAGACAGTACGGGTGATTTGATACGAATCCAGGAACTCTTGCAGACCGGCGGGAAGATTTTTAATGGCGGCGATCCGATCACTTTCCCAGCGCTCGCCGCGGGTTGCGTGGGCTGCGTCTGGGGTTCAGTCAATTTCTTGCCCGACGAGGCGGTCACGCTCTATCAGTTAGTTTCCTCTGGCCAACTTAACGAGGCGGCTTCGCTTTGGCGCAAACTTGTAGATTCCCAACTGTTCGTCTGGTCTCATCAATACAACGCCTCGGTCAAGGCGGCCGCTCGCCACCGGGGATTCGATGTGGGAGACTGCCGTTTACCGGTGCTGCCTTTGGGCGAAGCCGATCTTTCGGC
This sequence comes from uncultured Acidiferrobacteraceae bacterium, assembly GCA_913031305.1. Taxonomy (GTDB): domain Bacteria; phylum Pseudomonadota; class Gammaproteobacteria; order Arenicellales; family UBA868; genus UBA868. The sequence goes on along the minus strand of CAJWEF010000121.1, from coordinate 5,437 downwards.
CCTGCACGCCTCGTTGGCAAGTATCAGCTAAGTCTCTGTGATCCGGTAACTACTGTTAACGTTTGACCTCTGGAATAAGTCCTCGCGGTGAAAAGCGCAGCACCAGAAGCAGCACCAGCCCCATTGTCATCAATCGCGTGTGCGCTGCGTTCTCCAACAGATGTAGCCGTAAGGGACTGTCGAGCGCCATCCCCGAGGTCACAAAATTCATCAGTGCGAGGCCTATTGGTTCGGCCTCAATCCAGAAAAACCAGATCACAAAACCACCAAGGATCGAACCCAGATTATTACCCGAACCGCCCACGATCACCATAACCCATACTAGGAAAGTGAATCGCAACGGCTGGTAAGATGCCGGAGTAAACTGACCATCCAGAGTTGCAAGCATAGCCCCGGCAAGACCGATTACCGCCGAGCCGAGCACAAATACTTGAAGGTGGCGTCCGGTTACGTTTTTGCCCATCGCACCGGCGGCAATCTCGTTATCGCGGATCGCGCGCATCATTCTCCCCCAGGGAGACTTCAAGGCCCGCTCTGAGAGCCAGAAAATGGCTATAAGCACAACCAGAAAAAGCGCGGCGTAGTTCAATTTCACAATAAGCGAAGAGGCTTCCACAACCGGAATCCCTACCCAAGCGGCGAGATCATGAAGCCATAACGCCTCTTGAAGATCTATTTCGTAAGGTACCGGCCTCGGGAGTCCGTTGACGTTTTTAACTCCTCGCGTAAGCCAATCTTCATTTTTTAGAAAATAAATGATGATCTCTGAGATACCCAAGGTGGCAATCGCCAGATAATCAGAGCGCAGTCCCAGCGCTACTTTGCCAATAGCCCAGGCAACGATTGCGGCAAAGATCCCTCCAACAATCCACGAAAACATGATAGGCAAGCCAAACCCACCCAAAAACCCAGTCATTGCTGGCTCAACCGCCTCAATCGCATCGACCGCGGGGTCCAGAATAAGGCGCATCAACCCGTATCCACTAACCGCAAGCAAGACCGTTAGCCATATCCGGGCGGTTCGGGGTACCGGGAGTTTTTTCCATAACCATATTCCCCCTGCAATCGTCGCCAACCCAGCCAACAAACCCAGTATGGCGCGGGCGCCACCTGCATCCCAGGCCGCGGGTACCGGTGCGACAGAGACCACAATGGCGGCCAGGCCCCCTAAGGCGGTAAATCCCATTACCCCGGCATTAAAAAGTCCCGCATAGCCCCACTGAATATTCACCCCGAGAGTCATAATCGCTGAGATCAAGCACATATTCAGAATCGCCAGAGCGACATTCCAACTCTGCATAGCGCCAACCAGCATCAACAACACAGCCATTGCGGCAAAAAGTAAAGCGTTATTGGCGGACCGGCTCACAATGTCTTTCCACTAAAAATTCCCGTGGGCTTTATCAGCAGGACAATCACCAGGATAAAGAACGAGACAGCAAGCTTGTAATCGGTTGACAGCAACTGTACTAAGCCATCTGGAACCCAATCGCCCGGCGTCAGGTAACCCACTACCCGTTTATAGGCGAAAGTCACCAGCAACTCCGAGAAGGCGATAACAAAGCCCCCTGCGATAGCCCCCAACGGATTGCCTACTCCTCCCACGATTGCCGAAGCAAAAATCGGCAAGACCAACCCCAGATAGGTAAAAGGTTTATAACCTTTATCCAAGCCGTAAAGGGTGCCGGCAATTGCAGCCAACGCACCAGTAATAATCCAGGTAATCAGTACGACCCGCTCGGGGTTAATGCCAGACAGTAAGGCGAGATCTTCGTTGTCTGAGTAGGCCCGCATCGACTTTCCGGTTCGGGTTCGATTGAGAAACCAGAATAAAAGGGCGACAATTACTATGGCACTGATGACCGTGACGCCCTGAGAGGTCTTAATCGCCAAGCCCTGATCCAACCCGGTCATCTCCTTGAAAGCGCGGGCCTTCATTATAAAACGTTGGCCGTCAGCGAAAACCTGGTCTTTGGGTCCAATAATGAATCGGATCAGGCCGCTCAAGAAAAACAGCACACCTACCGAAACGATAAGATAGGTTACTGGGACTGCTTTTTTTTCGCGATAGTAGCGATAGACAAGGCGGTCGGTTGCTACGCATAAACTGATTGTCGCCAGCATCCCTATGGGGAGCGCTAGTAAAGCGGTGGGAAGGGGCCCCAAACCGATCCCACGCGCCTGCAACACCCAGGTCACGAGAATTGTGACCATTGCGCCGAAGGACATTGTCTCGCCGTGGGCAAAATTGGAAAAACGCAAAACCGCGTAGACCATAGTGACGCCCAGGGCCCCGAGCGCCAACTGACTTCCGTATGCGATGCCCGGCACCAAAACGAAGTTACCTATGAGGGCCAAAGCGTTTAGGAAGTCTATCAGCACCTTTTTTACCCGCCAAGAAAGGCCTTGCGTACTTCGACATTCGCCAACAGTGCTGCTCCAGTATCCGTGTACCGGTTACGGCCCTGAACCAACACGTAGCCCCGATCAGCGATACTGAGGGCTTGGCGAGCATTCTGTTCAACCATGAGAATCGCTATCCCTGTACGCGCCACTTCGATAATTCGGTCAAACAACTCATCCATGACTATGGGTGAAACCCCGGCGGTCGGCTCATCCAGCATTAACACTTTGGGTTGAGTCATTAGAGCTCTGCCAACAGCGACCTGCTGGCGTTGGCCGCCAGAGAGTTCACCCGCTAATTGGCTACGTTTTTCCCGTAACACCGGAAAAAGCTCGTAGACCCCAGACAAAGTTTCCGAGATATCATCGCGACGGATAAAAGCGCCCATCTCCAGGTTTTCCTCCACAGTCATCGAGGTGAATACGTTGGCGCTTTGCGGCACGAAACCCATGCCGAGCTGTACCCGCTGTTCGGGTTTCAGGTGGCTGATATCCTGGCCATCCATCGTTACCTGACCCTCCCTTAGATCCAGCATACCGAACACTGCTTTCATCGCCGTCGACTTGCCGGCGCCATTCGGGCCCACCACTACCGCAACCTCGCCTTTGTCCACCCCGATGCTACACTGGTGAAGGATATCAACGCCTCCGTAACCCCCACACATACCTTCTCCCGCAAGGTAGGTCACAATGGCTCCTGTTGGGTCTGTTTTCGCCCGGTTCCAAGGTAGGCCTCAATGACCGCCTCGTTATTCATGATATTGTCGGCTGTGCCTTGTGCCAGCACGCTGCCCGATGCCATGACAATAACTGGATCGCATAACCTGGAAATGAAATCCATATCGTGTTCGATCATGCAGAAGGTATAGCCTTGCTCCCGATTAAGCCGCAAAATGGAATCGCCAATGGTTCGCAGGAGAGTGCGATTGACCCCAGCCCCGACTTCATCGAGAAATACTATTTTCGGTTCGGCCATCATCGTGCGGCCCAATTCAAGAAGTTTCTTCTGGCCGCCCGATAAATTACCGGCAAGCTCGTTCACGACCGAACTGAGTTGGAGAAAATCAACCACCTCATCGGCACGTTCTCTGATTACTGTTTCCTCAGCAACGACTTGCCCAGGGCGTAACCAGGTTGCAACCAGGCTCTCACCGGATTGTCCATTTGGAACCATCATCAGGTTTTCGCGAACACTTAACGACGAGAATTCGTGGGCAATCTGGAAGGTTCGCAAAATGCCTTTCGCAAAAAGCTCATGGGGCTGGCGCCCAGTTATGTCTTCGCCGTTCAGTAGGACTTTTCCCTCGTCTGGAGGGTAAATTCCGGCGATGACGTTAAAAAGAGTAGTTTTCCCAGCGCCGTTGGGGCCAATCAGCCCCGTGATGCTCCCCTGCTCGATCGCAAGTGAGGCATCTTCGACCGCATGGATGCCGCCAAAGCGTTTATACAGGTGCTCGATGACAATCAAATGTTAGACCGCCGGCAAAAAAAAACGGCCCGGCATAACAACCCGGGCCGTAACTGTTTCAGCTTACCGGTAACCGACGGTGGTGTTCTTTCCGCCTTTAACCAGAATTTCTTTGTAGCTGCCTGCAGATTCACCTGGGCCGATTAACTCAACCGCAGAAGCGCCCACATAGTCAACATCTCCTCCGCTGGCAATATGTTCCAAGGCCTTTCCCAGGTCTCCAGGAAAGACTTTCTGGCCTGGTGCATTCGCGACGTCCATCACCTTCGATTTAAAGTCCTGACTGTTAGTAGACTTGGCTGCCTGCATGGCGAGGATTAGAAGCGCTGCGGCATCGTAGGACTCCGGTGAAAACGGACCGCTTTCAAATCCAGCCGCTGTAGCCATCTCGGTAAACATCGCGGCACCAGGGCTATCGGTCCCTGGTACGTCGCCGATAGATCCATTTAATCCATCACCTATATCTGTCGGGAGACTGTCTCCAATCATTCCGTCCGGCAGATAGAAGACGTCAAAAGCCCCAGTATCAAGGGACGCCTGGATAATGCCTTTACCACCGTCATTGAGATAGCCGGCAACCACCAAAATATCTCCGCCGGCCTGAGCAAGTGCCGCGACCTCAGCACTGTAGTCACCTTTTCCATCTTCGTGAGCCACATTAATGGTTACGTTTCCGCCAGCTGCTTTGAAGTTGCTCTCAATGCTGTCAGCGAGCCCCTTGCCATAGTCATTGTTGGTGTAGGTAATCGCGGCGCTCTTATATCCATGATCACCTAGAATTTCGGCGACCACCTGACCCTGACGGGCATCCGAAGGTGCAGTGCGGAAAAACAGGCCGTTATCCTCCACCGTTGATAACCCAGGTGAGGTAGCAGAGGGAGAGATCATTACGATCCCATTCGCCATTGCGACATTTGCCAGGATTGCGCCAGTGACGCCGGAGCAGTCGGCACCCATAATGGCATTAACTTTGTCCGAGGTGATTAAGCGCTCGGCCGCGGCTGTAGCGGCTGCTGAGTCAATACAGGTTGAATCTGCACGGATGCTGGTAATCCCCGTTCCGCCCATAAATGACCCGCTCGCATTCACTTCTGCGATGGCCAATTCAGCGCCGGCTGCCATGGCCGGTGTCAGAGACTCAATCGGCCCGGTGAAGCCCAAAATTATTCCTATCTTGACATCATCGGCGATCGCAGCCCCTGAGAGCATCGCGCCGGTTACAAGAGCCAAAAATACCTTTCTCATCGGATTCCTCCTTGTGTTGTTCTGTTGTTCATAAACCAAACCGGGTGGGGCAGCAATTAATCCTACCCGCACCGCACAGGCGAATACTGACACAGCGCCGCTGTCAAAAAAAGGCCCAATAAAGATCTATGACCGAAAAGAGTCAAACATAGCGCGAAAATGTTTAGCCGAAAAGCCCAGTGGGAATGCGGTTCAGCCAAACTCAGTCACTTACATTGGAGTCGATTTAGCGACGGGGAATATCATACATAAAACCAACAAGTTAGATGTCATTTAGTTTCTATCTATTTGTTTTATCGATCGTTTTAACTTCTTATTTTA
>CAJWEF010000120.1 GCA_913031305.1 uncultured Acidiferrobacteraceae bacterium | reverse complement strand
ATGCCGCGAGGTATTCTCGACGAGAACCGGGTCTACCGGCTGAAGAACCTCGCTCGAAGGTGGTTTCGTGCTTGAACTGCAAGCAGTCGGTAAGACTTTTGGCGAAGTGCAAGCCTTGCACGGCATCGATCTGCACGTAAGGCGAGGGACGGTCAGCGGACTGATTGGCCCCAATGGCTCGGGCAAGACTACGCTGGTCAATATCATTACCGGCGTCTACGCCCCGGATTCAGGGCGCGTGTTTCTTGATGGCAAAAATGTCAGCCGTGCGAGCGCCGATCAGATTACCCGGTTGGGTGTTTCCCGCTCCTTTCAGAACATCCGCATCTTTAACCGCATGAGTGTTCTTGAGAACGTGATCGCGGCGCTTATCGGCCATCACAAGCCAGGCTTGGCTACATTGCTGGGTCGCGCGAAACGCACTGGTGATCCGAGGGTTACGGCGGCCCGCCGGGCACTGGAAACTGTCGGCCTGCTGGAGCAGGGTGATCTTTTTGCCAGTGAATTGCCTTTACCGCTGCGGCGTCGATTGGAAATCGCACGGGCATTGGCCTGTGACCCCAAGGTTCTGGTCCTGGATGAGCCGGCTGGCGGCATGACGCCCGCGGAAACCGCCAGCATCTCAGAACTGATTCGTTCTCGTATCGCCCCAGGTCGAACCTGTGTCGTGATCGAACACAAGATGGACCTGATATCCCACGTCTGTGAGCACCTCTGCGTGTTAAACCACGGTGAGAAGATCGCCGAGGGCGATCCCCGATCAGTTGTGAGTCAGCCTGAAGTCATCGAGGCCTACCTGGGGCGGGCCTGAAAAACATGCTGGCGGTATCAAACCTTACAATCAATTACGGCGAGGTGCAGGCGGTCGATAGTATCTCGATTAAGGTCAAGGCGGGTGAGTTGGTTTCGATCACCGGTGCCAACGGCGCCGGAAAGAGCTCGATGCTGAATGCCATCAGCGGCATCCGCGCAGTTGCCTCGGGGAAGATCGTTTTCGCAGGTGAGGATATCACTGGTTTACCGGCGCACCAGATTGTAAGAAAAGGCCTCGTACAGGTTCCCGAAGGGCGGCAACTTTTCGCTACCTTAACTGTTCGTGAGAACCTCTTGGCCGGGCGTTACTCAAACAGCAGTTTTTTGTTGGACAATGTTATTCCCGAGTCGCTCATACAACGATTTCCAGTGCTGGGTGAGCGGTTGAACTCGCTCGGCTCAAGCCTCAGCGGGGGGCAAGCCCAGATGTTAGCGCTGGCAAGAGGTTTGATGAACCACCCAGAGCTCCTGCTGCTTGACGAGCCGACCCTTGGCCTGGCGCCTATTGCGGTGACAGAGGTCTTCGACCTCATTGCTGAGTTGCGGGATCAAGGGTTGAGTATCCTGGTCGTTGAACAGAATGTTCGCCAAGCCCTGGAGATATCTGACTATGCCTATGTTCTGGAAAGTGGCAGGATTGTGCTGGAAGGGAAGGGGGGTGAATTGCTTAATAACTCTAGACTCGTTGAGTCGTATCTTGGCGTGGCCCAATCAGATTAGGCCTGTGGCAATTCCCATTCCCAGAGCTACTATCGGCTGCAACCACGCCATATACCCGGTCACCCATCAATCCGGTAAAGGCGGTGTAGGTATGTGGAATCTCTTCACCGCGCATTCCTTTAACGGGATAACGCCAGATGCTTTCGATTGTTCCCAGTTGCATTTGGGTAAACCTCGATGGTCAGGGTAAGCGATCTAGAGAAGTCACTGGACTTTTATCGCGCTAAGCTTGGTTTGGTAGAACTGCGACGTTATTTCTAACCCAAGTGTTCTACCCTTTAGCGTACCAGCCGTTGTCGACGTACAGGGCATTGCCAGTGATAAAACTGGATTCATCCGATGCTAGAAAGACGACCGCAGCCGCAACCTCTTCGGGCTCGCATATTCGGCCTTGGGCCTCAACGAGGGCGCCTTCCTCCCACTCCTGGCCGGCAGCATCCAGCTCACTGATTTCCCTCAGACCATGAGCTGTTTTGACAAAACCGGGGCAAACCGCATTACAGCGTATTCCCTGGTCCCGGTATTCTGCTGAAATGGTGCGGGCAAGCTGTAACACTGCGCCTTTGGTCATGCAGTATACGGATTCCAGTGGATAGCCCAATTCCGAGGCAATTGAGCCCGTAATGACAATGGAACCACCGCCGTTGTCGCTCATCTCCCTAACCGCACGGCGGCAGACAAGAAAGGCTGATCTTACATTGATAGCCATTAAGCGATCGTATTCTTCCGGAGTCGTTTCGTGTAGCGCCTTTACAATTATTGTGCCTGCGTGGTTGAACAACACGTCATATGGCCCCACTTGCTCGGCCACTTCATCAAACGCCCTGTCTACTTGATCTGCATTGGAAAGATCCACTTCGATGAAACGGGCAGAACCGCCATTTGCCTTTATCAACGCGACCACTTCTTCGCCTGCTTCTTTCTGGATGTCAAAAATCGTTACCGAGGCGCCTTCGTTGGCAAACGCTAGAGATGTCGCTCGGCCCATACCCGCCGCGCCACCGGTGATAATCGCGGTTTTACCGGCCAGGCGAGCACCATTTCTGCTGGTTGATGGTTGGTTTAAAGCTGTCTTTGCCATATCTCTCTCCGGCTTCAATTAACCTGTGACTATCGCCATTCGCAAATCCATGGAGTGCAGATCTTTATGATCCCCCGTGAACACTTGTTATCTTCTTGAAAAAAATCGAGAACAATTCCTGTTGTGACGAAATATTGAGCTTGGCGTATATGTTCCTGCGGTGTATACGCACTGTACCGACAGTAATTCCGAGGGATTTGGCTATCGCTTCTGATGAGTAACCCTCCAATACCTGGGCGATAACCTGAGATTCTCTTTGCGTAATGCGATTACTGAAGAGCTGGCCTACCGTTTCTTCGATAAGCGAGTGGTCGTCCTGTTTACCCCTCGTATTGGATGCCGTGCCAAACTTGCTAGCAACATTCTGCCATTGCCGTCGTGCCATACTGATCACGATGGGCGATACTTTTTCAAGAAGCCTGAACTCTCGGGCCGAAAACCTGGAATGTGCTTTTGAACGCATCAGTGAAATAACAGCGGCAGGCCCCCCGGGTAAGTAGAAAATGTAACAAATCTCTTCGGCCAATCTGGTTCGAACATAGTACGATCGGTAATACTCACTCTGATAAAAACGATCTGGTGCGATATCCCGAAGCCGGTACAGCCCGTATTTCACCTGACGGCTGCATGCTTTGAAAAACGGATCCAGGAGATAGGGCCCCTTGATGTAGTCATCAACAAAGATTACTCGTTGTTTTTCCGAGTAGGTATGGGCCAGACAAATCGGAATTTCTTCTTTGTAGTAGCCGAAAACCACCGAGTGATCTATGTGCACAAGGTTTCGCAGAGAACGAATAAGACAGTCATGGAATTCATCTCCGCCGATGGAATCGATGCAAATTGACAGCAATTCTTCCCAGTTCGGGTCGTTTTGGGCGGCTGAGGTAGTTTCGTTGGCAGGTTCTGTCACTCGCAGTTTCACTGGCTTTTGCTTGCAGCTGTCGACTTCTTGGATTTCTTTGAATTTAATATATACCATAAATGTAAAAAAATACAAAAAAGTGATATTATGAATGGTACGTAATGAATCGCGAAAATATTGTCAAAAAGTGGTTTCAAGGCATATTTAGGTATCTTTGTAGCCGATGACTTCAGTTGCTGCATTTAGAAATGTTTCCAAGCGCTACGGTGAAATCACTGCCGCGCGGAATCTAAATCTCGATGTTGCATCAGGAGAGTTCTTGTCATTCCTGGGCCCGTCCGGTTGCGGGAAAACCACCTCACTGAGAATGATTGCCGGGTTTGAACAGCCTAGCGAAGGCGAAGTCTTTCTTGAAGGCATATGTGTTAATGACGTGCCCGCCTACAGCCGGCCCGTCAATATGGTGTTTCAACACTATGCGTTGTTCCCCCATCTCAATGTTGAAAGCAACGTGGCTTACGGGCTTAAGCAGCGTTCGCCCAAACCGCCTACCGGAGAGATCCACAATCGGGTACACGAAATGCTCGAATTGGTTCAGCTGACAGGATACAGCCTGCGACAGACCTGGGAATTATCCGGTGGGCAGCAGCAGCGAGTCGCACTTGCCCGGGCGCTGATCAACAAACCCAAGGTGCTATTATTGGATGAACCATTGGCAGCGCTTGATCGAAAGTTGCGCCGGGAAATGCAGATCGAATTACAGAATTTGCAACGCAACGTCGGCATCACCTTTATATTAGTTACCCACGATCAGGAGGAGGCGCTTTCGATGAGTGACCGGGTATGCATTATGCGCGAAGGAGAGATTGCGCAGGTTGGCAGCCCCCTGGATCTCTATGATCGACCCCGCAATCAATATGTCGCGGACTTTGTTGGTAAATCCAATTTTTTTTATGGCGTGATCGAGCAGGTTAGAACGTGGAAAGTCGATATCAGACTCGATTGCGGTATCCCGGTGGTTCTTAACAGCAGCCGAAGTTTTAACTCTCATAAGAATGGCGACAAGATCTGTATCAGTGTACGCCCCGAGCAATTAGTTCTGGCGCGGGATGAAAGCAATATCCCTGAGGACAGTGCGATCAAGTCTACGGCACGGATCATGAATCGTATCTTTCTTGGCGAGCAGATTGAATATTTGCTGTGTGACGAGCGACTCGGGGAGTTTCTCGCGCTGTCATCTCGGCATAACGAACTCAACGAAAAACCGTTCGAGACCAACGAAGTTGTATTTGTCGCCTGGAGTCGGGACGCAACCCTGATCCTGGATGATGATGAAAGAGATAAACCTAACGTCAGTTAGACAACCCAAAGGAGAATACTTATGTCAAAGAACTCAGATAAGCAGATCACGAGCAAGCAATTCATGCGTCAACTGTGGCGCTACAAACGGGGCTCCATAAGCCGGCGAGAGTTTCTGGGTGTTACGGGTCTGGGAATGGCAACCGCGGTTATGGGTGCAGCCATACCCAGTCTACTTCCTCAAAAGTCCTGGGCTTCAACCGACCTAGGTGACCGTCTGGTGTTCTCTACCTGGCCTAATTACTGGAACCAGGCCAATCTTGACGAGTTCACCGCGAACACCGGGGTCAATATTCAGGTCAATGCATTTGGATCTAATGAAGAAATGTTGGCTAAGCTTCAGGCGGGTGGCACCGGCTGGGATGTTTTTGTGCCTACCAACTACACCATTTCGAACTATGTGGAGCTCGGCCTTATTCAGGAGCTCGATCTGTCTCGCATACCAAACTACGATGCGTCAGCGAATAACCCGAAGTTCGCCGGACCCGCCACGGTGAACGGCAAAGTCTATTGCGTGCCCAAGAACTGGGGAACCACAGGCTTTATTATCAATAGCAATAAAATTACCAGCGGCCCCAAGTCCTGGAAGGACTTCTTCGAGGTGACCAAAGGTGAAGGATCAGGGCATACCATCGTGCACGATTATCAGCTGACGACCATTGGTGCAGCTCTTTGCGCATTGGGCTACTCGTTCAATTCCATCGACCCCAATGAATTGGCAGAGGCTGAAGCTGTTCTGATCGAGTCAAAACCCCATCTTTTTGCGATAACCTCCGACTACCAGCCTGGAATGCGCAGTGGTGACGCCTGGATGTCTATCTGCTGGAATGGGGACGCGACTCAGCTTCACAATGATCTTCCTGAAATGCAATACGTGATTGCGTCCGACGGCGGGGAAATATGGACAGACTTCTACGCCATTCCTGCGGAAGCCCCCCATCTGGATGCTGCCTATGCGTTTTTGAATTACATGCAGGATCCGGCTGTCCAGGCCCGTGATGCCGAGGCGCATGGTTATGCCCCGACGGATGCGCGTGCTATTGCTTTGCAGCCTGCGTCACTTGCCACCGATCCGATCCTTCATCCAGCTGAAGAGTTGATGAATGGTCTCGAGTTTGGAGCTGCGCAAACCCTAACCGACCCAAACCGCGCGGAACTGATAGCGCGTTTCAAATCGGCTTAACCTAAAATACTCATTTTGGACATCTTTCCAAATGTTTGATGGCGATGAGAGAGCACGATCGTTCGAGCAGCTGGCGTATGGCAGCACTGTTGGCCCCGACCACGCTGTGGTTTCTGGTCATGCTGATCATGCCTCTCATCGTCATTCTTATTTTCAGTTTTGGAGAACGGGCCGCGGTAGGAGGTTATGGTGGAGGATTTACCTTTGAGCAGTACGCCAATCTCCCGGCGCGGCTGAAGGCATTCCAGAACACGCTGACATACGCCCCGCTCGGCACATTGCTGAGCCTACTCGTGGCTTATCCGCTGGCCTATTTTCTGGCCTTGAAAGTGGACCGCCGCTTCAAGCTTGTCCTGCTTGTGCTGGTGATCGTACCTTTCTGGACCAGCCTGCTAATTCGGACCTATGCCTGGATTTATATTCTCGGTGGTCGGGGAATCCCGACCATACTGGAATGGATCGGCATCGAGGGAGTACGACTGATTAACACCCCAACCGCGGTGCTGATAGGCATCGTATATGGTTACCTTCCGCTGATGGTGTTTCCCGTCTATGTTTCCTTGGAAAAACTCGATAAGAGCCTGCTCGAGGCATCCAACGATTTGGGGGGGAATTCTTTTAAGACGTTTCTACAAATTACCTTGCCGCTCTCAATGCCCGGTATCGCCACAGGATGTATGCTGGTTTTTATCCTACTGATGGGGGAGTTTCTGATTCCGGCGTTTCTGGGGGGAGGCAAAGTCTTTTTCATTGGCAATGCCATGGTTGATTTGTTTCTGCAATCCCGGAACTGGCCTTTCGGATCAGCGGTGGCTGCTACCCTGGTTGTTATCATGTTGATCACGGTTAGCATTTATATGCGGCTGGCGATGCGGAATAAAACCGGCGCTGACCAGTCGTTGATGTAAGCGGATGATCTGAACATGCGTATTTACGCCACAGTGGTTTACCTGTTTCTCTATGTTCCTATTGGACTCATTGTTCTATTCAGCTTCAATGCCGGGCGTCACGCCAGCGAGTTACGGGGACTTTCCATCCAATGGTATGGAAAAGCATTGTCCAATCCTTTTGCCGGTGATGCATTTTTTACCAGTCTTGAAATTGCTTTCATTGTCGCAATTCTTTCCAGTTTAATGGGGACCGCGGCTGCATTGGCTCTGCAGAGCATGAAGGGTCCTTTAAGGGTTATTCTTGACGGGTTGATCTATATTTCGATCATGATCCCCGGGATCGTGATCGGTATTGCCACGCTCGTCGCCCTGGTGACAGTATTTGACTTTTTTAACCCCTTACTGGCCACGCTGTGGCCGGAGGGATATACCCCGCCAAAATTACACATGGGGTATGCCTCGGTTATCGCTGCCCATACCCTGTTTACCATGTCGCTGGTCATTATCATCGTTCGCGCCCGTATCGCGGGTATGGACCGGGCCCTTATAGAGGCATCAATGGATTTGTATGCCTCACCATGGCGAACCTTTTACCAAGTGACTCTGCCGCAAATTTACCCGGCTATCCTGGCGGGATTCCTGCTCAGTTTTACCTTCAGCTTTGATGATTTCATCATCTCATTTTTCGTTGCCGGCCCGAATACCACGCTACCGGTCTATATTTTTGCATCGATCCGTCGCGGTATCACACCGGAAGTGAACGCTATCGGCACCATGGTACTGGCCGGTTCCCTCAGTCTTTTGATAGTTGCTCAGTTCTTCATGCGAGACGGTCGGCGACGGGCAAAGGTGAACTAATTCCGAATAGGAAATATGTGAAATCAGATCTTACTTTCCAGATGATCATGCCAGTTGGGCAAGATGCCTCAAATCATTCCTAGTCTCTAAGGACGCCACCTTGCTACTGTCCGTTGAGGAATAGGAATTTGCGCTCAAGAAGCGCTGCCGATGATGCCAGCAGCATAGCCAGCGAGCCTGCCATTGCGGGCTCGACATAAGTCCCGTTATCCGCACTGGCCATTTTGCCCCCGCCTGGTGCCATAAATTACGACTGATG
>CAJWEF010000119.1 GCA_913031305.1 uncultured Acidiferrobacteraceae bacterium | reverse complement strand
AGGCTGAGCCAACAGATTTACAGTCTGCCCCCTTTGACCGCTCGGGAACCCCTCCGAAAAGCGTAAACGGTTAATTTTCTCGAAATATCGGCGTTCCGTCAATTAATTAAGATCTGCAGACTGGAAATGGACCGCTCGCTCGGCGTCCCCCGGCCAATCGCGCCCCAATAATCGATATCGCGGGGTGGCGATTCTAGCCGAATGGGCTGCCAAGGTATAGGGGTGTTTTGGACTTTTTACCTGATAAAACCCTGTTTTTCATCAGGAAAGAGTTCCCAACTCGCCCCCAATACTCAAAAAACGGATTCGGCGCTTGTTGCTGAGACTAGATTCGACCAAACAGGCGTAGCTTACCAAGGCTTAATGTTTTTGAGCCTCAAGGCGGCCCGTTCCGCCACTTGGCGCAAAATCCCTCAGTTTTTTAACCGCCCGATACCAAAGGCGAGGTCCGATTAATTGGGTGATTTGTGATTACGTGGATCAATCTCTTTGGGCTTTACCCCGTTCAGAGATACCATTGGCTACCCGATTACACGTTTTACCTCTCGATGGCTCTGACCGCGCACCGCTGCCAGTATCTATTCTGGCTGTTTGCCCTGATTCACGTTCTTTTCTGGACTGTTGTCCCAAGCCTAGCTCGACACGAGCTGGACACCGACAGCATGATGCATTTTGCCTGGGGCCAGGAATGGATGGGCTCCTATCGCTTACACCCCCCCTTCCTGCCCTGGGTTGTCGCTGGCTTCCTGAACACGGTGGGCACCAACAACTGGGCCTACAACCTGCTGACCCAACTCAATCTCCTGGCCGCCTTTTATTGTGTCTGGCGCCTCGCCCGCGAGTACCTGACCCCCGGCAGTGCCTTGGCGGCAGTGTGCCTGCTCGAGTTCCTGCCCTACTTCAGCTTTTTGGGCATGCGGCTGAATCACAGCTCCATGCTGATTCCAATGTGGGCCCTCACAACCCTCCTGGCTTATTTCGCAATCCAACGTGGCCACACCCGATACTGGATCGCATTGGGTCTGGCAGCCGCGTTGGCCATGTTAACCAAGTATTACTCGGCCGCCATGTTACCCGCGATAGCTCTTTATCTGCTGATCTTTCCTCAAGGACGCGCATCTTTAAAGACGCCAGGGCCATACCTTTCTCTGGCGGTTTTTTGCGCCCTTTTGGGTTGGCACCTGTGGTACGTCTTCACCCACCAGGTCGGTACTGTGACGCATATTGGAGATTACCTGGCGCCGACCGATCTGAAAGTTCGCTGGCGAAGTATTCGTTTTCTGCTCACGCAACTGCTCTACCTTAGCCCCCTTGTGGCCGTGTTTCTCGTTATCCGCTACCGGACGGGACTGTGCAGACCCGACGCAGCGGATACAGGTAATGAGCAGTTACCGGGTCGAGAAATGCACTCCTTTATCTACTGGATGTTCTTGTTTCCGCTGCTCGGAACCACTGTGGTCGGTTTTACCGCTGGCATCGATATTTCCAGTCGATGGGGTGGGCCCACCTTAAGCCTGGCCGGCATCGTCCTGTTGCTGCAATGGCCCCCAGGCAATCAGGTCCTGGCATCACGCCAGATGATCCGGGCTGCCTTCATTTGGGCGCTTGTGCTGCCTACCACGTTGCTCGTCACCGGGCTTGCCTCGACCCATCACCAGATGCACCGGTTTCCGGGTAAGGAACTGGGTCGGGTGATCACCCAACTCTGGCATGAGGCCTATCAGATGCCCTTAAGAATAGTCGGCGGGGGTCACAACGCCCCAGACAGCATCGCTTTTCATTCACCGGATCATCCCTCGGTACTGCAGCACCTCAGCCAGCAATGGAGTCCGTGGATCAGTAGCCAGGAAATCTCAGAACAGGGGATCGCGGTAATTTGTCTTGAAGACGACGGTCTTTGTATTAACAATGCAAAAACACTTTTCCCTGACCGCGCAATGAAAACACTTACGGTCACTGCAGAACCAACCTTGTTTTTTCCTGGCAGCAAGCGAAAGGTCCGCTACCTTTTTGTCGGCCCGGGGGAAGAGAAACTCAAGCTGGATGCTATCCAGCCCATGCCGATACGCCAGGAGGAACTTAAAGAATAATCTTCGCAGATCAAAAGCACTGCTTTAACAGGTGGTGAGAGCCAGCAAAACCTTGTCGTTTCGTTGTGTGATCCAGAAAATTGCTGATCAATGCCTGGTTGCGAACGATAAAAACCTGGCGTCGTGTCTTCGGGTTATCTGCCTTAAGTATCTCAATATCTACTCAAAACCTTCAACTTGATCTTCAGTTGAAAATGAGTATTGCCAGCCTTCAGGTGATTAAGTTTCATTGAGGCTCATAGCGGTGTGTTTTAGGTCTTTAACGCTGTGCAGGTATTGGTTTAGCGAATCCAGGCTATCCGGATCGCCAGCAATCTCCCGCCTGGCAAAATCGATCGCCGCCACTTCGTGGTCTGTCAGCATCTTCAGTACCAAATGATCCTCCTTCGGTGCCATAGCCTGCAGGGCCAAAAATTCATCCAGATAGCCCGGGTACCGCTGTACGATATGTGCCATAAATTGCAACCAGCCCATATTCTGGTGCTGCTGGATCGCCTCTTCACCCTCGGCTTTCAGAATCGATTCGTCTCGCGGGCTAAGGACATATTTCTCAAGTAATGGCAAAACAGACTGCGCCGCATAGCGCTCTACTTTTGCCAGGAGCATCAACTTTTTATGCTCAACAAAATGCTCTGCCAGACCCAGAAAATAGGTCTCACCAGAAACCTCCTCTTCGTAATAGGTCAGCAGCGTTTGCAAATAGCGCTTTGTTGGATTCATTCAACAATACCGTCGAGCCTGATGATTACCTTTTCGTTCATACAAGACAGCAATGCTTACGGGCCCGATCAGTGATAACCAGGGCTTGTCGTGGGCGTTTCTCAAACAGGCCACGCCATCCCGGCGGTATGCCTCTTGCACCGCACTGCCGGGCAACGCACGGCTCACGTCAAATTCGCGGATAGGGGTCATATGTTTTTGCGAATCTTGGCCGATCTCTTGCTGCCTGGTCACCCTAGATCCCACAGTTTAATATGCACGTTGATCTGAAGGCAGCGTTAGTTATTAAATAGGCGTTATGGCCAGAATCTGGAAGTAACTTCAAGCGCTCCTTGAGCCGCCAAAGCATCCCGGGGACTCCAAACAACCGGTTAAACCGATCGATACCGAGTTACAGGCGGTCAAGGCGGCCTGGCAAAGCGAGCAGACTATCGTGGCTGCGCGCGCTATATCACCTTGCTGGAGCTTTCTAACCGGACCAGATAGGTGCTACATTGATGGCATTGACAGCAACGCCCCCGAAGATTCTGCTTTTCGAAACACTCCTTAGAAGTTTTGCGGCCGTCGATCACCACCGTGAAACCTTGTGCTGCCCCGTTGACGGTGCCATCATCTTTGACTCGAGTAAGATCATATAATTCCATCACCACAACGACATAAGGATAGAAGAATGCCTAAAGGTTATCTCGTCGCACATATCAAAGTTCATGACAAAGAGGGGTTTGAGAAATTCAAAGCGATGGCAGGCCCGGTCATCGGCGAGCACGGCGGAACCGTGCTTGCCCGCGACCCAAGCCCAGAAGTCAGAGAGGGAGACACTTTAGGCCTTTGCATTGTGATTGAGTTCGATAGCCTGGAACGCGCGAGAGCGTTTTATGAGTCGGAGCAATACACCGCCGCGAGGGTTGTGCGGGAAGCTGCTTCGATTGCCCATCTGGTATTGATAGAAGGCGTGTAATAGAGCCCGCAGTACGTTAGCTCGCAGTTGAATATAAAACTACGGCTCTTTGGTGGCCGCCAATAATTAGGGCTATGGAGACTTACTTACTATTCGATAGTTAGCTTCCATCGATTAATCTGTTGGTTTTAGCTCACCAAAAAGCCCAGCTAAATATTCCGCTTAAGGAATCTGACAACGTCAGGCCAATATTCGGGTCGAACCTCAAAAAAAAGCGTATGGCCATCATTGCGAAATGGAGGGTAGATCAGAAACTTAACATCTCGATCAGCCTGTTCAAGAGCAGCAACGAGCCGGCGACTGAAATTGACCGTGTTCTTACCCTTCGTGAGCCTAGAACCGGTATCGTTCTTTGCTACCAGCACCAGGAACGGTGCGTTCATTCTTTGGGCATCGTCAAAATCTAGTTGGCGGTTAACAGCCACCGCCATAATTACGGCTGCAGACAGGTCAATGCGCTGCGCAGCTTGCTGCCAGGCCAGTAATCCACCTCTTGAGAAACCGATAACCCCAACTCGATCAGGATCAACTTTGGGCCTTTTTTTGATGTAATTTACTGCTGCCTCAGCATCGTTTAGATGTCCCTGTAGCGATCGCGTTGGCCGGCGGATGAGGGCAAGGCCGACAAATCCAGCCTTGGCTAAAGCATTACAGGTAGCTTTCGGTGCACCACCGACTCGATCGCCCATACCCCCATGATGGTAAACCACAGCAGCAAATGGCCCAACTCCTTTAGGCAGACACAACGTTCCCTTCAGTTTATAAGTCCCAGAGTCCAGGGTAATTATCTTGCCAGCTTCCGCCGTCGTCCAAATCAAGAATGCCGCTATCAATACAAGAAAGATCAAAAACATTCTGTTTGTTCTACTCATAATCTAGCCTCCTGTTGTGTCGCTGCCACCAGCCTTCCAGGTTATTGAAAAACGCTCGATCCGAACCAGGGGTTAGTTGCGTTGACCTCGCTTTCTCCACCGAACAAAGAGTTGGTCTTCAAGTATAGATATTGGATTGCAATTCGGCCGCTCGGATACCCCCTGGCTCAAAGACCTCCCTCTTCGAGGCCCACGTCATAACGCGTCTGCCTAACTTCCAAGCCCTTGAGGGCAGCGGCGGTCATTTTCATCCAGTCTCCCGGTTAGGGGTAACAGTCAGGGTGTTGCCCGAGGCTGTATCAGCTCGAATCCCATACTACATGACTGGATATAATTTTCTTCCAGAATCAGGAAGTAAAATGATTTAATTCAATTACTTTTGGAACAAAAAAGCGTTCTCTCGGACGCTCTGGGACAGCCTGGGATGGAGTCCACAGGCGGATTCGAACCAACGACCTACTGATCACAAATCAGTTGCCCTGACAGGTCGTTGGTGCTGCTATTACAACAGCACCGTAATAAGACGTCCGCACTGAATTCAGATTTTGCAGTGGACTTTCCAGTTACCACAGAAGTTTAGAACTTTCTTTGACAAATGAGTGGAGTAACTTGGAAAATGTTACTGCGATAATCCTTTCGCGTTGCACCAGAGAACGTTACCCAATTAGGAGTCAGGATAAAAGGAGATTCCGCGGAGGTTGAACTAAGGCCCCTATCTAACTAGATTCCACTACTATGACAGAACTAACTAAACGGCTGCACACCTGTTACGTCAGCGCGGTGCACGATGTGTTGCGGGGTATGGGCCATAATAATTTTGTATTGCCGCCAGAGATAATTTCACTGAAGCCAGGTGAGACGCTAGCGGGTGAGGTCTACACAATTTCGGGGCATATTGATTGCACCTTAACTCGTCACGAAAGTCTGCTCGCGTGGGCACAGGTGCTGTCAAAAGTACCCGGTGGCAAAGTGTTGGTTTGTCAACCGAACACAAAAGACGTTGCCTTGATGGGGGAGTTATCGGCGCGTGCCCTAATGGTCAAAAATACTCTTGGTTATGTGGTTGACGGCCGTTGCCGCGACGTTGATCTTATTCTGGAAGCCGATTTTCCGGTTTTCTGTGACCTCAATACACCAGCAGATATTGTCGGGCGTTGGGCTTATGATCGCCTGGGAGAACCGATTACCATCGGCACTGTTACGATTTCCAGTGGCGATTGGTTAATTGCAGATCGCGACGGCATCGTTATCATTCCAGCCGACATTGTCGAGGAGGTCGTTACCGAAGCCGAAGTGGTGATGTCTACTGAAAGTGAAATACGAAAAGCAATCTTAGCCGGGATGGACCCAGAGCAGGCTTATCTTAAATATGGAAAATTTTGATGAACGACGAACCATGCGCGAATATTATTTTGTTATCGACTTCTGACAATGTTGTCGTAGCCTGCGAACAAATTAGCGCGGGGTCTTTGATCGAGGTAAAGGGCGTGACTATCACGGTACAAAGTGATGTGGAAATTGGCCATAAGATCGCGCGCATGGACATCAACCTTGATGACAAAATATTCAAATACGGTGCGCCTATCGGCTGCGCCACCAGAACCATTGCACAAGGTGCACACGTTCATACGCACAATATCCAGAGCGACTATCTGCAGAGCTATAGAGGCCAGCGAATTCTTTCCAAAGAAGTATGAAGGGCTATTTACGCCAAGATGGGCGAAAGGGCATTCGAAATGTGGTCATTGTCGCCTATCTTATCGAATGTGCGCGTCATGTAGCCAACGAAGTTGTACTTGAATTTCGAGAACAGGATGTCCACCTCATTGGCTTTCCCGGATGTTTTTACAACACCTATGCCTTTGACATGATGTCGAAGCTGTGCACGCACCCCAATGTCGGTGCCGTGTTGCTGGTTTCTCTTGGCTGCGAAGGCTTTAATCGCGAAGGGCTTGCCGAGGCCATAGCTGCCACAGGGCGTCCTGTAGAAACACTGGTTATCCAGGAACAAGGTGGCACCGCTAAGACGATCGAAAAGGGATGCAGGTGGGTCAGTCAAGAGCTGGCAGCCTTGTCGGCACAAGAGCCTGTTGAAATGGCTGTTAATGAATTGGTCATCGGAACCATTTGCGGAGGATCTGATGGAACCAGTGGAATAACGGCAAACCCTACCATGGGCCGGGCATTCGACTTGCTTATCTCCGATGGCGCTATCTGTATTTTTGAGGAAACCGGTGAGCTTATCGGCTGTGAGCATTACATGGCGGACCGCGCGGCAACCCCCGAACTGGGCGCCGAGATTATTCGTTGTATAGCTAAGGCGCGAAACTACTATGAAACCATGGGGTATGGCAGCTTTTCGCCGGGCAACGCCGATGGTGGATTGAGCACCATCGAGGAAAAATCCATGGGGGCATATGCAAAGTCAGGCACCACTGAAATCGTTGGCTTGATCAAACCTGGCGATCAACCGCCAACCAGTGGGCTTTACTTGCTGGATGTCATTCCAGACGGTGAAGTACGGCATGGCTTCCCTAATATTAACGACAATGCAGAAATTGCTGAACTGATAGCCTGTGGAGCGCATCTTAATCTGTTTTCCACGGGCCGGGGTTCCGTCGTCGGCTCAGCTATATCCCCTGTTATCAAGGTTTGTGGAAACCCAGAAACCTACAGGCGCATGGCGGACGATATGGACGTAAATGCCGGACGTATCCTAAAAGGCGACGCCGACCTTGATGAAGTTGGAGTTGAGATTCGGGATCTTGTTTTGGCCATTTCCAGTGGCCAAGAAAGTAAATCAGAAGCCCTGGGGCATCAGGAATTTATCCTGACCTACAAGACTTTTGATCCCATTGGACCGGCCTGTTTACCAAATGTCATTTGAGCGACCAGATCGAAGTATGCGTCCGCTTGTTGGCTAGAGCACTGTCAAGATAACAGAGCGCTATACTCATCTAGCGCCAGTCATTTGCTGGATGCCATCGACAATCTTGGAATTTTGGTCAATCTCACGTTAACGGGCGGATTGACCGTCGCCTGGCCAACCGTGGATACTTGAGCAACCTTGTAACAGGGTGTTTACGTTTCCTACACTCAGTCAGCCGGGGCAGTTTAGAGGGGCTGTATATGTTTATTATGGAAGGTAAATGGAGCCCGCAGACGGATTCGAACCATCGACCTGCTGATTACAAATCAGACGGGGTCCATATAACTATCAATAGGTTACCGGATTTGCGGACCTACGGGTAACACTAGGGGTAACAGTCGTCTTTAGAAAGATACAGTTTGTATCCATCGATCTGCTCAATCAGATTTAACCGCTAGCCTCGATTACGGGACCGTACAGGCTGATTAGTGGGGTATATGTCGGGGGTAGGCCCACACAAGGTACTAGGGCAAGACATATGTACCGCTACGGAGACCGTACAGGCGCGC
>CAJWEF010000118.1 GCA_913031305.1 uncultured Acidiferrobacteraceae bacterium | reverse complement strand
CCTCGTGGTCTTTTTCTGTCAATGCCTCGGCTGACAGGCCCCCACCCTGCTTATTGATACCCTTGGAGTCAGACAGTTCGCCGCCGACGATGACGCGGGTGACGATTGCACTGCCCTCAATCTTCTCGACCTGCAACACGATGTTGCCATCATCCAGCAGTAGTCGATCACCGTTTTCGACATCGTCGATCAACGCCGCATAACTGGTCCCAACCCCTTCTTCGGTCCCGTCGTGCCCACCCAGAGCAGAGTCGATCACAAAGCGCTTGCCGTTGCGCAACTGCACCGGACCCTTGGCAAATCCACCGATACGGATTTTTGGCCCCTGCAGATCAACCAGCAGGCCCACTGCCCGACCCTTTTCGGCTGCGCAGGTGCGCACCAGTTCGGCGCGGCGGCGATGATCATCACGGGTACCATGGGACATGTTGAGACGTGCCACATCAATTCCCTTATCGATCAGGGCCGACATCATTTTGGCCCGGTCCGTGGAAGGGCCCAGAGAGATGACGATCTTGGTGCGACGCTTGGGGCTCACCGTGTTATTTGCCTCGTATGCAGGATGCAATCCCATTTTGGGGTTTATTGTCCGGTTGCACGTTGCTGCAGCATATCGACAGCCGGCAAGGTTTTACCTTCCAGAAATTCAAGAAAAGCGCCACCACCGGTCGAAATATAGGATATTCGGTCAGCGATATTGTACTTGTCTACCGCGGCCAGCGTATCTCCGCCACCCGCTATGGAAAAAGCCCCAGATTGCGCGATGGCCTCTCCCAGCACTCGGGTGCCCTCACCAAACTGATCGAACTCAAACACCCCGACCGGGCCGTTCCAGACTACAGTTCCGGCATCTTGCATCATCTGCGCGAAACGCTCGGCAGTCTGCGGCCCGATATCAAAAATCATATCGTCTTCAGAGACTTCAGCGACCGGTTTGATCGTCGCTGGTGCATCAGCGGCAAAAGCTTTGCCCACCACCACGTCTGTGGGCACTGGAATCTCACTGCCGCGAGCCGTCGCATCGTCCATGAGTTTTTTCGCCTGCCCTATGAGGTTGGCCTCAACCAGGGACTTGCCAATGGGAAATCCAGCTGCCGCAATAAAGGTATTGGCGATGCCTCCACCTGGAATCAGTTGGTCAACGACCGTCGCTAACGATTCGAGTACCGTGAGTTTGGTCGATACTTTGGCACCACCCACAATCGCCGCCATAGGCCGGGCCGGGTTATCCAGGGCCTTGCCCAAAGCATCAAGTTCAGCCGCCAACAGCGGTCCAGCGCAAGCGATCGGCGCAAAACGGGCGACACCATGGGTAGAGGCCTGGGCTCGGTGCGCTGTACCGAAAGCATCCATGACAAAGATATCGCACAGTGCCGCCATTTTTTGTGACAAAGACTCATCATTAGCCTTCTCACCGGCGTTGAACCGCACGTTCTCACAAAGTACGACCTCGCCCTCGCCTACATCAACCCCGTCGAGCCAATCGCAAACCAGGCGTACTGGCTGCCCCAGCAACGTACCCAGATGCTGTGCGATCGGCGCCAGGGAATAAGTTGGATCAACCTCGCCCTCGATCGGTCGACCAAGGTGCGACATCAACATAACGCGACCGCCCGCTGTGAGTCCTGTCTGGATCGTGGGCAGTGATGCCCGAATGCGGGCATCACTTGTCACCACGCCATTGGTAACCGGGACATTCAAATCTTCGCGAATCAGGATACGCTGTCCAGCGAGATCCTGATCTGTCATCTTTAATATATTCATGCTACTGACTTACGATCAGCGAATTGAGCTGGGACCGCGGCCCAGCCGCTTCTGTCGATCCTACCCTGCCGCGTTGGCCGATTGTCTGATCTTAGAGAAGGTCAAGCGACATTCATCAGGGCCACACAGGTATCCAGCATGCGGTTGGAGAATCCCCACTCGTTGTCATACCAGGAGCAGACCTTCACCGTCTTACCGTTAACCACTCGAGTCATAGACTCATCGTAGGTAGATGAGGCCGGGCAATGGTTGAAGTCCACCGATACCAACGGTTTATCGTTGTAATCCAAGATACCCTTCAGGGCGCCATTGGAAGCATCACGCATGATCTGGTGAATCTCATCAACCGAAGTTTCCCGCGCTGCCTCAAAGGTCAGATCCACCATGGACACATTAATGGTGGGTACACGGATGGCAAAGCCGTCCAGTTTGCCGTTCAATTCGGGTAAAACCAGGCCAACCGCAGCGGCTGCACCGGTCTTGGTCATGATCATCGATTGCGTAGCCGAGCGTGCCCGGCGCAGATCAGAATGGTAAACGTCACTCAGCACCTGATCGTTAGTGTAAGCATGAATCGTCGTCATCAACCCACCCACCAAACCAATGGCATCGTGCAGCGGCTTGACCAGCGGTGCCAGACAGTTGGTGGTGCACGAGGCGTTCGAGATCACCGTGTCACTGGCTTTAAGTACATCATGGTTGACGCCATAAACAATCGTTGCGTCCACATCTTTACCGCCCGGTGCCGAGATAATCACTTTCTTGGCCCCACCTGCCAGGTGTGCACTGGCCTTTTCTTTGCTGGTAAAAAAACCGGTGCATTCCATAACCACGTCGACACCAAGGTCTCCCCAGGGAAGTTTGGCGGGATCGCGCTCGGCCAAGACCTTGACTCGCTTACCGCCGACCACAAAACAATCATCATCGACACTGACGTCTTCGCCGAAACGGCCATGAGCGGTGTCATACTGCAATAGATGCGCATTCGTTGCTGCGTCACCCAGATCATTGACGGCAACGACCTCGAAGCGACCCTGCTGGCCCGATTCGAACATCGCCCGGAATACATTGCGGCCGATCCGACCGAAACCATTGATTGCTACTTTGATCGCCATGGGCTGATCTCCTTACAGTTTAAGAATGAAAAATTGCATTGGGCCCCGCAGCATGTTGGCAGACACCTTTAATAAGTGAGTCCCGCTTCAGAGCAAAGGCTCAATGTGGGAGACCACGTTATCGACCGTAAAGCCAAAGTGTTCAAAGGCCACCTCAGCAGGTGCTGATTCACCAAAAGAATCGATACCGACCACACTACCCTGAAGACCTACGTATTTAAGCCAGCCACTGGTAACCCCTGCCTCAACCGCCACACGGGCACTGATGGCCGCAGGCAACACCGCCTCTCGGTAAGCGGCATCCTGGGCGTCAAACACATCGGCGCAAGGCATGGATACCACCCGGATGCGACGGCCCTTCTCGCGCAACACTACTGCCGCGTCCATCGCCAACATCACCTCGGAACCTGTGGCAATGATAATCGCTTCAGGGGTGCCATCACAATCGACCAGCACATAACCGCCTCGAGCAATATCGGCAATCTGTGCAGCATCACGGGCCTGATAGGGGAGATTCTGGCGTGACAGGGCAAGGCTACTGGGACCATTGTCGCGCTCAAGGGCGCAGCGCCAGGCGATCGCAGTCTCAACCACATCGCAAGGTCGCCACACGGACATATTGGGAATCAGTCGCAGGCTGGCCACGTGCTCAACGGGCTGATGGGTCGGTCCGTCCTCACCCAAACCAATGGAATCGTGGGTAAAGACAAAGACCTGGCGGATTTTCATCAGTGCTGCCATGCGCAAAGCGTTGCGCGCGTAATCAGCAAATACCAGGAACGTAGCGCTGTAAGGGATCAACCCACCATGCAGGGCAAGGCCGTTGCAAAGCGCCGCCATACCAAACTCGCGCACACCAAAATACAGATAATTTCCCGATGCATCATCACTGGAGATGCCCTTGGAACCAGACCACAAGGTGAGGTTCGAGCCCGCGAGATCGGCCGAACCGCCGATCAGTTCCTTTAGCAACGGTCCAAAGCCATCCAAGGCCATCTGCGACGCTTTGCGGCTGGCAACTGTTTTGGCATCCGCGTTGACCGATGCAATAAAGGCATCCGCCTTTTCTGTCCAGTTCGCAGGCAACATACCAGCCATGCGTCGCTCGAATTCACCAGCCAATTCCGGGTGATCAGCACGGTAGGCCTCAAAACGCCCCTGCCAATCTTTTTCCATCGCTGCACCCGATTCGGTTGCAGACCAGGCACTACGCACGTCCTTTGGCACCTCGAAAGGCGCATGAGTCCAGCCCAGCGCCTCGCGGGTGAGTGCAATCTCCTCGTCACCCAATGGCGCACCATGGCAGGACTCTTTGCCCTGCTTGTTGGGCGAGCCCCAACCGATCACAGTTCGGCAGCAGATAAGCGAGGGGTGTGCCGTATCAGCCTGGGCCTCATCGATCGCCTTGGCGATCGCTTGCGGATCATGGCCATCAATATTCTCAATGACCTGCCAGCCATAGGCGCGAAAACGCGCTGGCGTGTCATCGGTAAACCAACCTTGAACATTGCCGTCGATAGAAATGCCGTTGTCATCCCAAAAAGCCGTCAGTTTGCCCAGGCCCAAGGTGCCCGCAAGAGAGCAGGCCTCATGGGAAATCCCCTCCATCAAGCACCCATCACCCAGAAAAACATAAGTACGGTGATCAATAACGGTATGGCCATCTCGGTTGAACTGTGCCGAAAGCACTTTCTCTGCCAAAGCCATGCCCACGCCATTGGTAATGCCTTGGCCCAGTGGCCCGGTAGTGGTTTCCACTCCCGGCGCATAGCCATACTCGGGATGGCCTGGTGTGCGCGAATGCAGTTGGCGAAAATTCTGCAACTCTTCGGTCGGCAGATCGTACCCGGACAGATGCAATAAAGAGTAATGCAGCATAGAGCCGTGACCATTTGACAGGATAAAACGGTCGCGATCGGCCCATTTGGGGTTGGTGGGATTGTGGCGCAGATAATCGGACCACAAGACTTCGGCGATGTCGGCCATGCCCATGGGCATGCCCGGATGGCCACTTTTGGCTTTTTGCACCGCGTCCATACTGAGTGCGCGGATTGCGTTAGCCTTGGTGCGCCGGTCCACCGCTGAGGGGGCAGCTGCTGGTGCGGTATTCATGATGATGCCTCGTTTACTGTAATTTCACGCTGGAGTCTTGTTTCATTTGGCAAAAATGAGACAGGCGAGGGTGGATGTCGGTTTTCACCACACCAACTCGTAAGCGTAGGGCTAAAAATTCTCAGTGGCTGACTATGCCCAGACCGAACCAAAAGGTATAGCAAGTATTATTGATTCCGCACATAAATATTTACTTATTTACCCCACGGTTGTTGATTCTCTCGAATCCAGGCCAACCAAAGGGCATGTAATTCGGGGCTCGTCGCCGCGATTACCGATCGCTTGGTGAACTTTCGACAATCGAGCGGGTTACCCGCAACGGTCGTAAATTTCCCCCCGGCCTCCCTCAGGATAAGGCTGCCCGCGGCGTAATCCCACATCCGCTGGCCCCCATGCAGATAGAGCTGCAGACGACCCGCCGCCAGCCAGCACCACTCCAGCACACACGACCCTAGATTGCGCTGGGAACGGTAAGGTGGGTAACGCACCAGGCGATCTGCCAGCCCGGACACCAGCCGCTTGTAGTCGACGTTTGCGACACAATCGCGAAGAGCAAAATCCACCGAAGGTGTTTTTAAGGGCTCGTCGCCCAGATAAGCGCCACCCCCAGCGCTGGCGCTGAAGCATTCCCCCCTGACCGGATCAAACACCACTCCCAGGTGAGGCTCGCCATCAATGACCAAAGCCAACGAGACTCCATAAAAGGGGAACCCCATGGCGAAATTCGTGGTGCCATCCAGTGGATCTAGAGTCCAAAAACCTCTCTGTTCGCCATCGACGATACGCGCCTGCTCACCGTGATCCATCTCCTCGCCCATAAACAGGTATTGTGGCCAACGCGCCTCTAGCTGGGCTGAGATAAGTGCCTGCATCTCGTGATCAAGCGCTGTGACAATGCTGCCATCGGCCTTAGATTCGGCCGGATGCAGGCAAATCTCCGACAAACCCGCCTTGTTCGCGGCCTCAATGACTATCTGGCGCAAAGCGGCAAGTTCAGGCAGGCCACTCATGAGAGGGGTCGGCGCCAGCCCCAAGGGCGATAATTCAACGGCTTAGAACTCCAGGAGAGCCTGGCAACTGAGAAATGCTCGAGAAAGCTTAAAGACAGGGGCATTGAGGAGTGGTTCCGGATGCGGATTCTATTCCTGTCAGTGGGGAAAACAAACCTTTTCCTTCTCCCTTTTGATCACCAGACGCTGACCTGGTGCAACCGAACGGTTACAATTAGCCCAATGAGGCTATAGCACTGTACACGCGCACCCACCGACCCTTCTCTTTTTTGATCGACCCCGGCCAAACGAAGCCCTTGTGACGATCAACAGTACTTTTTTTTCGGTCCCTGTCGCACAGGCACAACGAGCCCAGCGCAGTTTGGCGCTCTCTTTCGTCATCCATGCCGCCCTTATCACTGGTATCGGGTTTGCGGTTACCGTCCCGGCGCTTCAACCAGTGGCGTCGCTCACCC
Organism: uncultured Acidiferrobacteraceae bacterium; assembly: GCA_913031305.1. GTDB lineage: Bacteria > Pseudomonadota > Gammaproteobacteria > Arenicellales > UBA868 > UBA868. Next base: position 1,777 of record CAJWEF010000118.1, on the reverse strand, counting down.
TGGAAGTTACACTCGCGCCCACCTCAAAGAAGCCCCCCAATGCTAACGCTTTACGGGAGACCCCCGCGAACCGGCCTGATTCATTAAGTCAAAACCGCTTAAACAGCGCTTTGGCAACGCCTTTGGTGGACCTGGCGGCGCCAATAGAAAACAGGCTCAGTGCGCGGCATTTTTCAGAGCAGAATCAGACTGTCGTGCCAAGTTCAACCCACGAGGCCGACGAGGTACAACGCCTGCTGGTAAAGCGCTACCGCGAGGAGATCGATGCCCTTCAAGAAGGGGTTAAGACCCTGGGGCGAGAGACTTTTATTAACGCCACAACCGATCAGGATGAATACAGCGCCTATATGGCTCGCTGGCGCCAACACGTTGAGATTGTGGGCAACCGCCACGCTACGGATCAACCAGAACTGCGCAAACAAAGCGGCGCAGTACTGCTGGCGGTTAGCCTAACGGCCGATGGCTCCGTGCAATCAGTCAAACTCCTGAATTCCTCAGGCCAGAACACGCTGGACCAGGCTGCCCAGAGAATTGCCCGCCTTGCAGCGCCCTACGAGGCCTTCCCCGAATCCATCCAGGCGAAAACTGATGTACTGCATATCACACGCACCTGGCAATTCACGCCAGCAGGCACAAGCGTGACGCGTTGAGCATGGCTTCGCAAAGTGATTTCCCCTCGCTGGCCAACCATTTCCTGGTAGCCATGCCCGAATTACAGGATCCAAACTTCAGCCAGACTGTAACGCTGATCTGCCAGCACGACGAGAATGGAGCGCTGGGTGTGGTGATCAATAGGCCCTTGGATAACCTGGTAATCAACGACGTATTGAGTCAGTTTGATCTTAAGCCGCCCATGGACAGCCCTACCGGGCTTCACGCAGTGTACGCCGGCGGCCCGGTGCATCACGAACTGGGTCTGGTACTGCACGAAGGCAAAGGTGACTGGCAATCAACCCTGACGGTTGGTAATGACATGGGGCTAACCTCGTCACGCGACGTGCTCGAATCAATTGCCAATGCCTCGGGCCCGCAAAATCTACTCTTAAGTCTGGGCTATGCCGGATGGGGCTCGGGTCAACTGGAAAATGAGATACAGCAGAACTCCTGGCTTACGATCGAGGCTGACCCTGAAATCATTTTTCATACTTCAGTGCATGAGCGCTGGCACAAAGCAGCGCAGACGATTGGCGTAGACATTACCCAGATTGGATCTGGCGTCGGTCACGCATGAGCGCTACTTTTCTTGGTTTTGATTTCGGTACCCGGCGCATTGGCATCGCTGTAGGGCAGAACCTGACCGGCACCGCTCAGGGAATTGATACCATTAACAATTCCGGTGCGCAGGGCCCCTGGCCAGCGATTGCAAAGCTGGTGAAAGAGTGGCAACCCGATGCTCTGGTGGTGGGTCTGCCGCTGACTAAAGATGGCAACGAGACTAATCTTGCCAAATCGGCGCGCGCATTCGGACAAGCGCTTAGCGAATATTTTGATTTGCCTGTGCAATTTATTGATGAAACCCTGACCTCCCGAGCTGCAGAAACTCTGGTTTCAGATGCCACAGCCCCGGGCAAACGCATAATCGGTAAGCGCCAAACACTGCGTGACCAGATTGCAGCTGAACTCATTTTGCAAACTTACTTAAACGCGCGCCCCTACAAATCTGATGTTGCCTGAAACGGTAAATCCTCCTTTCAGGGCCATTCAGGTGGACGACACGGGGCGCCTGACACATTTTCTGACCATTGAAGGGCTTGGCCGGGAATAGCTGATCGGTATA
>CAJWEF010000117.1 GCA_913031305.1 uncultured Acidiferrobacteraceae bacterium | reverse complement strand
GCCCGGTCGTTCAAGGTCTTACAGGAGATTGTCAGCCCGCTGACCGCGCAGCCGACCGCCATAACCCGCCGGTCAGAGATCACCAGTGTCCGGTTTCTTTCGCTGTCTTCAAGGCCGCGCAGCAGTTTGGGCAGCAGCTCGGGGCCGATGCCACAGGCGTCACCCTGAACGATGCCGATAAAGGGCTGCCCGGCGCTCATTCTGTGCGGCGATACGGGAGGTCAAACATGATTGGCGAGAAGGCGCTGAACACGTTCACGAAAAGTATGGTGCAGTGAGGTCGCCGATCTTTTTGTCGGGAAGGCTAACATCACGAGTTGTCTTGAGGATTGCATGTCAGACCGTCTCAGGCAGCAAAATGCCACCGGCCAGGGGGCAGGATCCGCTACGTCAGCGCAGTAACTGACCGCTTGGGCCGAGCCAAATGCATCGAACTGTACGGCTTTCATAGGGTCTTCCGGGTTGGTCGATCCCGCAGGATCAGATAGTGAGCATTTCCAATTAGGCCTCGCCCGAGGCCAGTCGCACCAGGTCCTCACGTGCTCGCAGCCGATCGTCGAGACTGCCAAAAGCGTTCATGTAGTGGCCCGTGTAGCCGGTGTCCTCGATCAGCCTGAACATCTCATCAAAGTCGATAATACCCTCGCCGGGGTACATGTGGAGCTCGTACTCTCCGTTGTTGTCCGCAAGCCGAACCTCACCGAGCCGTTCCGTTGGCATGGCTTTAAGGAAACCGGCAATGCCTTCGGGCACCAGGGTCGCATGATTGATCGTGAACGCCCAGCCCAGGGCCGCAGACTGGATGGCATTGAAATAGAGCAGGCATTCGTCGACGGTGTGCGCAAGGTAGTGGACTTCCGCCGTTTCCGGCTCCCAGTTAAGGTTCTCCAGCAGGATCTTTACCCCTTTGCTTTGGGCGTAATCGGTGATTCGCCGCAGCCGCTCCAGGCTGACCTCAATACGACGATCCCGATCGGCAGTGAAATGGTAGCCGGCATGCACCACAACCCACTTAGCGTTGAGCCGTACCGCGGCGTCGATGTAGGCGCGCAGGTAGTCGTCCACCGCATCACGGACAAAGGGCGAGAACTCAGCGATATTGACCGCAGAGAGTGTGTGCAGGCCAAGATGGACATCAAGCGCATTACACATCTCCCGTATTGAGCCAGCCCGCGCTTCATCGAAACTTTCCAACGCGTTTGGCTCGATATCGATCTCACAGTCTATGAACCGGACACCGTTGTCGGCTGCCCAGCGGATGCCGTCCTCGACCGACAGCTTGCAGCCAATGTCGACGCCTATCCGCTGTTTCAGACTTGTGGTTTTGTTCATTAATAACTCCTGTTGGGGCGCAGCGGTGGCCCCGAACCAGCACCAGGATCGATCACCATGCGGCGGGAAACTGGTCTTGTCAGGTCTGGTGGCCAACCTGGAAGTCGTTACCCGCCCGGTCCGCGCCACGCAGCAACCACAACGGGCGACTGGCGAACCAGGCGCTGTGGCCGTGCACGCCTTCGTCGTTCCTGCGGTCGATGTGCACGCTCACCAGTTGCTCGGGTCGAATCCCAGGGTTGGACCGGATCGTCTCCTCAAGCGCGGCCCGTAACTGGGCCATCGTCTTGGTTGGTAGTTTCGTTTTCGGCACGATAGAGCCATCCCGCCGATAGCACTGAATATCGATTTCGCTCAACAATTCAGTCATCGTGCATTCCTCGTGCAATGATGATCAGTGGCTGGATCCGTCGCGCGGCGCTAAAACTGGGCACAGCCCGGCTACCCAATCCAGATAGGATACCTCGTTGTCGGTCAGGCTTACCAGTCGTGGCACAGGTTGCGGAGTTTGACGAACACTGTCTTCAAAGAATGGGGCTTCGCTTTTGCCAGTTTCTGGTATAGCGACACCGGGCGCACTCCCCTGTTGCCAAAGGCGTAGCACCCATAATTTGTAGTACCCATAATTTGTAGCACCGATAAACTGAGGTAGACTCCGCCCTTCACCCTTCACCCTTCGCCCATCCTCGCGAGCGGTCATAAAGGGTAATAAAGGCCTTGCTGGTTCCAAACAGCCGCTCGAGCCCCTGGCGTTTTCCAACCTTAAAAAATAGACAACGACATTCTCAGACATGACCCACCTAACCGATCCTCTGACATTCAGCCACGGGCCTGCCATGAAGAACCGCTTCATGCTGGCGCCGCTTACCAACCAACAAAGCCATGAAGACGGTCGGATTTCACAAGAGGAGCTCCACTGGCTCACCATGCGTGCCCAAGGCGGTTTCGGGTTGACCATGAGCTGCGCGTCACACGTGCAGGCGATCGGGAAAGGGTTTCCCGGCCAGCTGGGGATCTGGTCTGACGAGCACATTGCGGGATTGACACGCCTGGTAGGCGCGATCCATTCCCATCAAAGCATCGCGATCTCGCAACTGCATCATGCCGGCATGCGCTCACCGAAGGAGGCCATCGGCGAGGCCGCGGTGTGTCCATCGAATGACGAAAAAACCGGTGCGCGTGCATTGTCGCGCTCAGAGGTAAAACAACTGATCGAAGACTTTATCTCAGCCGCAGTTCGAGCAGAAAAATCCGGGTTTGACGGCGTGGAGCTGCATGGCGCCCACAGCTATATTCTGTGTCAATTTTTCAGTTCCGAAATCAATCAGCGGGATGATGAGTACGGAGGCGGCCTTGAAAACCGCTCGCGCATACTGTTCGAAATTATCGACGGCGTTCGCAGCCGATGCGGTAAGGATTTTATACTGGGAGTCAGGCTGTCCGCGGAACGATTCGGTATGAAGTTAAATGACTCGGTCCAGATCGCGCAGCGACTCATGAGCGAGGACAACATCGATTTTCTCGACATGTCGTTGTGGGACGTCTTCAAGGAGCCCGAGGAAGAAGCGCACCAGGGGCGCACCCTGATGAGCTTCTTCACTGAACTCGATCGCCACAACACGCGTCTCGGCGTTGCCGGCAAGATCCGCACTCCGCGAGAAGCCGAAGCGACCCTTGCAGCGGGTGCCGACTGGATTATGCTCGGGCGTGCGGCAATGCTGCAGCATGATTTCCCAAACCGATACCAAGCGAACCCGTCGTTCAGACCTGTCGAGATGCCGGTTACACGAAAGTATCTGGAAAGTGAAGGCATCTCCAAGAAGTTTCAAGACTACATCGAGGATAGATGGCAGGAGTTCTTCGCTGACTAGCGCCCCCATCAGGGCGGCGCAGCAGACAATCAATTACGATAGTCGGGCTCCTGCCGATCAAGCATCCGCTTGAGTGCCGTAAAGTGCCTGTGCGCCAATTTTGGCAACTCCTGGTCAACCTGACGCCGCGTGCGGGCAACAACCTCATCTGGAATCACACGAAAGGGCCTGCCCGTTGATCTGGCCAGCACCTGGAACATCGCGGCACGCTCAAGATAATAGAGGTCATTGAATGCCAGCGCCACCGAGGCGCCGGAAACCGCTACCCCATGATTAGCCATCATAAGAATTGAATGCTCGCCCATCGCAGCAGCAATACGGTCACCCTCCTCACAGTCCAGGGCCAGGCCGCCGTAAGAATTGTCGTACGCGATGCGGCCATCAAACAGTAGCGCGTTCTGCTCGACCATTTCCAAGCGTGTGTCGTCAAGCAATGTCAATGCAGTTGTATAGGGCATGTGGGTGTGAAGCACTACGATAGCGTTAGGAAGGTTGGCATGTATTCGGCTGTGAATGAAGAATGCAGTGTCCTCAATTTCGTTGTCACCAGAGAGGATATTGCCGTTCTCGTCACATAATGCCAACGACGATGCCGTAATTTCTGACCAGTGCCATCCGTAAGGATTAATGAGAAAGCGTTTACCACGAATCACTCCGTCGTCGTCAGGCACAGCCATGGAAAAGTGATTGTCGACACCTTCAGATAAGCCGAAGCGATGTGCCCAACGCAGAGCCGCGGCAAGATCCACCCGCGCCTCGCCGAGATCAAACTGCGTGGCCGACGCCGACGCCAGTACAACCGATTCAGCCATGATTCAATTCCTCGTTACAAAAAACTTCATTCGGGTGACAATCATACCGCGCTTACATACGGCTAGCGGCTCAAGCACTAAACCCAGGCCCGTCGCACAGCTTCACCAATTGCCAGGGCAAGGCCTGCATCAACTGTTTGAGCCTGTGAGGAATAGGAATAGGAATTTGTTTTGGCAGGCGCAATGCCTTGCGCCATCAGCAGGCCCGAAACTGTGCCGTTGCCTGTTTCAGGTCACTGCGGTCATCCCTGATAGCCATTTCACCGACTCCTTCTTTGTGGATTGAATTCACGTCGCCCAGCGTGTGCCGGTTCTGTCGCTCTTTTTCAAGCACCCATACCACCCAGCGGCCACAGAATACCTTGTCTGGCATCAAATAATATGCGCCAACACCAGAGATTCTGCGTCAAATGCTAGCGACGAATATCGTCCTCCAGAAACCAACGCACGGTATCGGCAAAACTTTGATCTGTTTTGAATCCCAGCCTTTGTCCATTGAGCGGCTTGCAATATGCCCGCCATCCTTTAACGATTTTCTCAATCACCGGATCTGAATCCCACGTGATTCGCTCCTTCGCCTCTGGGCCGAAAACCTCAGTCATCGCATCGATCATATCGCCAATCGAGTCGGTTCTACCCGGTAGATTGATGTTACGGTTCGTACCGAAGGCGCTGCCCTCAACCTCTGCCGCATGGATCAGATTGTTAACGACCGTACGTGGCGCCGTGTGCCAAATTGGAAAATCACGTGACACCGGGCAATTCGACGCCTCTCCCTGCATAGTGTCGCGAAAGATTGAAGACATAAATGATGAAGCGGCCGCGTTGGCTTTGCCGGGCCGAATCGAAACAGTCGGCAGGCGGAGTCCGCGTCCGTCGAGGAGACCTCGCCGAGTATAGTCGTTCAGTAAAAGCTCGCCGATCACCTTTTGTGTGCCGTATGAGGTCTGAGGATTCAACTCAACTCCATCCTCAATCATTGCCGGCTCTTCGCCGCCGTGTGCAGCCCACGACGATGCATAGACCAGAACTGGGCGGTTACCTGCGACCCGCGCTCCCTCGAAGACATTCAGGGTGCCCTGTAAGTTCACGCGCATCCCAAGATCCAGGTCCGCCTCTGCGGCGCCGGATACTACTGCGGCCAGATGCCAAACCACGTCGGGCTTGTGGCTGAAACTCTCAACCAGAAGCGCGGGATCAGAAATGTCGCGGGCCTCAACCGAAACGGGAAAGTTGGCGTCTACCTTGGCCGGAGGCAACACATCGATCAATTCCATGGCTGAGATCGACTCTCCTAGAATCGTAGCCCGTGCTGCCAGCGCATGTGCCAGTTTCTGACCAAGAAATCCGCCACCGCCGGTAATCAAAACTCTCATGCCGTTACTCTTGTTGTCTTTGCGAAAGCAGAAAGGGTAATCACTCCTCGCACTGCGTGCAAGCGGCCCGAACCCGTGGCGCTGTCTGTTTCACATAATTCCTATTATCCGTATAAGCATCTGGGTAAGTTAGCCACCAGGCAGCAGGAACAGGAATTTCGATAGAAACAGGATGATGAAGGTCAGGGGTTTTACAAGAGCCTTAACCAGCGCTATGGCCACGCTCGTCTCACTATGCTGCTTCAGTTTCGAGCTTATTCAAGCAGTCATCAGCCAGTGGGACAATGGGTTTGAAATCCCGATGTGCGATGAACTCCGCCCGTTGGTAACGACGAATATGATTAGACACGACACAAAGACTCAGATACACAATCATACGCCCAAAAGGACTGATATTGGGGGGGGCTGGCATGGACTAGATTACTGTGGAACATCACTACCGAGCCGGCCTTAGCAACAGGTGCAGTAATACCTCCTTGCTCAGCAAAGCGAGTTACTGTTTCCCTATCCAGAGTCCACAGTGGATAGGATGTGGTCTCGATATCATGGCCAGCGGGCAGAGTGCCTGCCGTGTGGCTCTTTGGAATAAAAAGTAACGGGGCATTTGCTGCGGTGACGTCATTCAGGTAGATCGCAATGTTCATGGCCCGAGGTTCGGGCATTTCGTCATCTCGATGCCAGGTGCCAAAATTCTGGTGCCACTACCAGACCTCCCCGTCGAATGCCGCTTTCGCATTGACTTTATACTGATGCATGTAGACTTCTTCGCCAAGTAACTGCATTACAGGTTTGATCAGGCGTGGGTGGGCTCCGAGTAGACGAAATCCCTCGTTGTAGGTGTGCGCAGCGAACGCAGTACGTGCGGCACCACTTTTCTCCCGAACAACCTCTGTTCGGCCCATTGCATAAACCTTGCTCGCTTCCCGTAGCAGCGTGGACGATTCTGTGCTGGAGAAATAATCTGGCAGAAAGAGAAATCCGTCTTCGTGAAATTGCTCTAACTGATTACCGTCAAGCATCATGATATGACTCCCGGCATTGGGTGGATGTTGGGTTTTCCAGAGTGCTGTTCAATGCAATATTACGGTGTCTATACATTAGGAATCATAAGTAACCGTAAAGAAAAAGGTAATCGGGGTCGATAGCGCCATAGGCTTGCCTATCAGGCCCTCTAGTGCTCCTGCGAACAAGGCAAGGGTTTCGATTCGGCAGAAGGAACAGGTATTTTCTGGACAAAGTTAACCAGGATCAGTCCCGTAAAGGCCAGCACTGACAGTGTTATGAACACAGGCTGATAGGTGCCAGTCGCATCGAAGACGAACCCGGCAATGATCGGACTCATGGCACCGCCGATCGTGCCGTGAAGCAGAACGATCGCGAAAATCACGCCATGGGATCTGGTCCCGAAGAACTCTGCCACAGTTGGGGAGATCAAGGTAAAAAACGCGCCGTGGGTAAAACCGTAAATGGGAGCAAACAAGAACAATATCCACGGGTTTTCTATGAAGAGAATCCAGATCAGGTTGCCTGTGAGTAGCAGGTAGGAGACGGTGAGTGCGCGCTTACCGCCCATCCTGTCTCCGAGACCGCCCATGACGATCCGACCCACAATACTGGCCCCACCAATAGCAGCCAAGACCTGGGCAGCCCGCCCGGGGGCAAATCCCAGGTCCCTGGCATGAGGCACAATGTGGACCATGATTGCCATCAGGCAGAAAAATACGAGAAACTGGCCGGCACAAAAAATCCAGAAGTTAGGCGTAGTCGCTGCAGCTCGCAGTGTCATGCCAGTTTCGCTCGCGGCAGTGCCTGATATAGCTGGTGGCTTGTTGCTGAGAGTCGGGTTCGGTGCCGGGGGTGGATCCCGCCGTAAGAGCGGTGCCAAAAACACGAGTGCGATCGTAGAGGCAATACTGATGAACAGGCAGGCGGTCCGCCAGTCGTAGACCGCCAGTACACTGGCAAGCAGCACTGGAGTAATGAACTGGCCCACGCCAGCGCCTGCTTTGACGATACCGGACATCAAGTTTCTTTGAGTTGTGAACCACCGCGCCACCGTGGATAACGTAAGGACGTCGTGCGTACTAAAGCCCACCGCTGCGAGCACGCCATAAAATAGATAGAGCTGCCAAGGCGCCTGGATCATATACATCAGGGCGTAACCGATGCCGTGGATTACAGCGCCAGCAATCATGATTCGACTGGGTCCAAATCGATCATTGAGTTTCCCGATCACGACCCCGACGAATCCGGTTGTGAGGAGAAATACTGAGAATGCGCCAGAGATAGTGGTACGGTTCCAACCAAAGGCCTGTTCGAACTCCAAGAACAGCAGCCCAAATGTGAACAGAATACCAACATAGACAACCTGAATCGAGAAGCAGGTGCCAACGATAACGTAGCTTTGGGAGCGTCTAGTGCTCAACGCCAGATCCAGGAATTGAGTGTTTCGGCCGGCCGGTAGTAGTAGTCATTTTTCTCCAAAGAGGTGTCTTACGGGGGCTTTGCCCGTATGCTAAGTAAATTCTGGTGAAGATGATAGCGTGTCCGTATTGATGTTGGCCGTAGTTATAGAAAACTTCATTAGCTAAAGCGTACCGGCGAATACCTCACCCAAGCGTTCGACCTTCAACGTGCGCATCATTGGCATGGCCAGCGAGGCCATTCGTTTTGTGCTATCCGCCGCGCACTGGTCACCAACTTCGTTTTTGGGTGGCCAATGAGTGCGTCGCGACCCTTGATACCCCAATTGAGGCCGATACCCTAAACCTGCTGGAATCACTGCAACAGCAGTACGACCTTAGGTTCTTGTTCATCCCCCTGGGGGATTACGGTACCAGCGATAATAGCGCGCCAGATGTTTTCCCCGGTCTGGGACGTGTTGGATAAGAAGCTTTAGCCACCGTGCTCCTGGCACGGGCCGCATTCTCGGGCAA
>CAJWEF010000116.1 GCA_913031305.1 uncultured Acidiferrobacteraceae bacterium | reverse complement strand
CCCCCGACTCCCTGCTCCCAAAGCAGGTGCGCTACCAGACTGCGCCATGCCCCGACTGTCGGGGGATATCCCCGCCCGGGTAACAATTCTACCGGATCGTGGTTCATAAAGCGCGCTATGCGGCGCCACTCGCTTAGTCGATTGCTGAGTTTCAGGCACGGGCCAAGAGGTTGATTTTGCCCAGCGCAACCCCATTTTCACCACTGATTTTGTTTTTCCGAGACCATCTTGAGCCCCAGAGGCCATTCACCCAGGAGTAAACACCCAATGTCCGAAAACGCTGCAGCCAAGACCCACAGCTTCCAGACCGAGGTGAAGCAGTTGCTGCACCTGATGATTCACTCACTGTACTCGAATAAGGAAGTCTTCCTGCGCGAATTGATCTCCAACGGCTCGGATGCCTGCGATCGACTGCGTTTTGCCGCGCTAACCGACGAGGGATTAATGGAAGCGGGTGAAAATCTGCGCCTACGCGTCACTTTTGATAAAAAAGAGAAAACGATTACCGTCAACGACAACGGCGTTGGCATGAGTCACGACGAGGTCGTGCAAAACATCGGAACCATTGCCCGCTCGGGCACCCGCCAGTTTCTCGATGCCCTAAGCGGCGATACAGCAAATGACGCCAACCTGATCGGCCAGTTCGGGGTGGGCTTCTACTCCGTATTCCTGGTGGCAGAGAAAGTCGAACTGACTACGCGGCGCGCCGGTGACCCGGCAAGCGCTGGTGTGCGCTGGTCCTCAGACGGCGGCGGTGAATATCTCATTGAAACGGTCGAACTGGCAGACCGGGGTACCACCATCACGCTACACCTGCGCGATGAGGACAAGGAGTTTGTCGAAGATTTTCGTATCCGCGGCATTGTCAGTAAATACTCCGATCATATTTCCCTGCCGATCGAAATGCATCCGCAGGGCGAAGACACAAAAGAAGAATGGGAAGCGATCAACAGCGGCTCGGCGCTATGGTCACGACCCAAAAATGAGATTACAGTCGAGGAGTACGAACGGTTTTACACAACCTTAAGCTATGACAGCGAGGCGCCGCTGGCGACTTTGCACAATCGGGTCGAAGGCACTCTGGAATATACCTCGCTGTTCTTCATTCCAAAAAAAGCGCCCTTCGATCTATGGGATCGTGAACAACGCCATGGCATCAATCTGTACGTACGTCGGATCTTCATCATGGACGACGCCAAGTACCTGATGCCCAGCTTCCTGCGTTTCGTGCGCGGGGTGGTCGACGCAAGCGATCTACCGCTAAACGTATCGCGCGAGTTCCTGCAGAATAACAAAGACATTGATCGCATCCGTGCGGCATCGGTCAAGAAGGTACTCTCGGAGTTGACTCGCCTTGCCGCCAAAGAACCCGAAGCTTATGCGGCCTTTTGGAAGGAGTTCGGCAAAGTATTAAAAGAAGGCATGGTCGAAGACCATGACAACCGCACAGTACTCTCGGATCTGCTGCGTTTCTCATCAACCCGCAGTAAGGATCTCGAACAAACCCAGTCGCTTGCCGGATACTTCAAGCGCATGCCCATGAAGCAAAAAGCGATCTACTACATTACAGCTGACTCGCATAACGCAGCCAGCACCTCGCCGCATCTTGAAATATTCCGCAAGAACGATGTCGAAGTGCTTTTACTCAGTGATCCGGTAGATGAATGGCTGGTGTCCTCGCTTAACGAATACAAGGACAAGCCATTGAAGTCAGTGGCCAAGGGCGCGCTCGATCTTGACGATTTCGCAAGCCCCGAAGATAAAAAAGCGAGCGAGCAAAAAGAAAAGGATCTGTCAGAACTAACAGAAAGAATGCAGTCTGTGCTCGAAGGCAAGGTCAAAAGTGTGCGCGTCAGTCTTCGCCTGACAGACTCCCCGGCCTGCTTGGTTGCCGATGAGGCAGACCTGGGAGGCAATCTCGAACGCATCCTGGCGGCCATGGGCCAGAACGCGCCGGATGCCAAGCCGATCATGGAAATCAACCCTGACCATCCACTCATCCGCCAGTTAGACCCAGAGCATGCCCGACTCGGGGACTGGACCCAGGTACTATTCGACCAGGCGGCACTCAGCGAGGGCGCCCCACTTCCGGAACCGGCTGCCTATGTACAGCGAGTCAACGACCTGTTGACACGGGCGGCCCTTGCCGGCGACTAAGTACTCACAGAATCGCTGCCATCATCGATGACATTGATCATTCGGCGGGTTACCCCGGGGTCATCGGTCAGCCAGTGGCTACTGACTGGTCGAGAACATCGCGGGCATCGCCGACCCAGTCAAGGGTGCCATCAAGGTCCGGCAAGGGGTTGCCGGCCTGATCTACGCAGTTACGGCCGAAGACCAGGGATTCTGTCACCCGGCTACGCGAACTGATACGGCTGTAATCGAAGAGGATGCTGCGTGAAATACGTGCACCACGTTCAAGGTGACAACCGTGACCAATCCAGGTGGGGCCAAAGATCTCGCAGTCGGGCTCTATCCGAGAAGCTGAGCCGACATAGATCGGGCCTTCGGCCCGAACCTCGTCCCAGTCTACACTGACATTCAGCCCGGTCCAGATTCCCGGACGCACTTCGGTACCTGGCATACCCACGCCGCGTAATTTGCCGCGCATCAGTTGTTGGTTAGCTTCCCAGTAATCGCTGAGGTGTCCGATATCAATCCAGTTGAAAGGCGCCTCGATGGCATGGAAAGCAAAATCTTGCTCAAGGATGAGTGGGAAAAGCTCGCTGGCAATATCAAACTCAGTGGCGTGCGGGATAAGATCGATGATCGCGGGCTCAAATATGTAGATACCGGTATTGGCGAGTTGCGATAAGGCTTCTTCGGTAGCGGGTTTTTCCTGGAAGGATTGAATACGCCCGGCATCATCGCAGACCACCACGCCGTAGCTTGAGACCCGCTCTCTGGAAACCTCCCGTACAACTATGCTCGCGGCAGCTCCTGACTGCCAGTGCTTGCGCAGTACTGCCGAGAGGTCCAGATCAATCAGGGCGTCACCGCAAACCACCAAAAAGGTATCGTCAAAGAAGCTGCCAAATTCCTGGATACGTTTGATCCCTCCAGCAGAACCCAACGGTTCGGCCACTGTCTCACCGCCCTCCAGGTATCCCTCGAAGGAATAACCAATCTCCACATCCCAGCGCCGCCCGTCGCCAAAATAGCCTTCGATTGAATGGGCAAGATGACTAATGTTGACCATGATCTGATCAAACCCGTGGCGGGCGAGATGTTCGACCAGATACTCCATGACGGGCTTTCCCAGAACCGGGATCATGGGTTTGGGCATCACATGGGTCAACGGTCGCACTCGTGTGCCTTTACCCGCGGCGAGGATCATCGCTTTCATTTATGTATCCCTTGGCATTGGCTGGAGATTCTATAGGCTGAGGCCAGCGCTGACCATCCGGCGCAGAACACCTATGCAAACTGCGCTAAGCCGGCCCAGCCTAGCGCGGTTTTCCGCCAATCAAGCGACCCGGGCAGGCGTTGGCCGCTCGGGTCTGAACACTAAACTCCCGCCCTCAACATCCACATTGATGGTGTCACCCGACACTAAACTCCCGGCGAGAATCTCTTGCGCCAGAGGATTTTCCAACTGGATCTGGATGGCACGTTTCAGTGGTCGAGCACCGTAGACCGGATCAAACCCCGCATCGCCTAACTTGTCCAGTGCCGCGTCGGTCAAGGTGAGTGTGAGATCACGCGCTGCCAGGCGGTCCTGCAGAATGCCAACCTGAATGCGGGCAATCGCCTGCAGTTGTTCACGCTCCAACGGATGAAAGACGATCATGTCATCCACCCGATTGATGAACTCCGGGCGAAAGTGTCGCTCGACTACGGTCATGACCTCGGCTTTCATCTGCTCGTAACGTTCTTCTCCTGCCAGCTCCTGGATTCGATCGGAACCGAGATTCGACGTCATCACAATAACAGTGTTGCGAAAATCCACGGTCCGGCCCTGACCGTCGGTCAGGCGACCGTCATCGAGCACCTGCAGCAACACGTTGAAGACTTCCGGATGGGCTTTTTCAACCTCATCCATCAGAATTACCGAGTAAGGACGTCGACGCACGGCTTCAGTCAGATAACCGCCCTCTTCATAGCCCACATACCCCGGAGGTGCGCCAATCAGACGAGCCACTGAGTGTTTCTCCATAAACTCGGACATGTCTATCCGCACCATCGATTCTTCGGTATCAAACAGAAAAGCCGTTAACGCTTTAGACAGCTCTGTTTTGCCTACGCCGGTAGGCCCCAAGAATAAAAACGAACCGTAGGGTCGGTTCGGGTCGGAAAGTCCGGCCCGCGAACGACGAATAGCGTTAGCCACGGCATGAATGGCTTCTTCCTGGCCAATCACGCGCTGGTGCAACTCGGCTTCCATACGCAACAATTTCTCGCGCTCGCCCTCAAGCATTCGCGACACCGGAATACCGGTCCAGCGCGCAACGACCTCGGCAATTTCTTCGTCAGTCACTTTATTGCGCAACAGTCGGGCCTGGCCTGTCGACTCACCAGCATCGGCCTCGGCCAACTGTTTTTCGAGTTCCGGAATACGACCGTACTGCAGCTCTGACATGCGTGCCAGATCCCCTGCGCGGCGTGCCGCTTCGATTTCGCCGCGAGCCTGATCGAGCGCTTCCTTGATATGCTGACTGCCCTGTACGGCTGCCTTCTCTGCTTTCCAGACCTCCTCCAGATCAGCGTACTCGCGCTCGAGTTCTGCGATATCCTTATGCAAGGCTTCAAGGCGTTTGCGTGAAGCTTCGTCGGTATCTTTCTTAACCGCCTCACGCTCGATTTTGAATTGGATCAGGCGTCGATCCAGCCGATCCATAGACTCCGGCTTGGAGTCGATCTCCATACGGATCCGGCTCGCCGCCTCATCCACAAGATCAATGGCTTTATCGGGAAGTTTCCGGTCACTGATATAGCGATGTGACAGAGTCGCCGCAGCAACAATAGCGGGATCAGTGATATCGACTCCGTGGTGGACTTCATACTTTTCCTTTAGTCCGCGTAAAATAGCCACCGTGTCTTCTACCGTCGGCTCTCCTACCAAGACCTTCTGGAAACGCCGTTCCAGAGCTGCATCCTTCTCGACATACTTGCGATACTCGTCCAGCGTGGTAGCACCAATGCAGTGCAATTCACCTCGGGCCAGAGCAGGCTTTAACATATTGCCGGCATCCATAGCACCGTCAGCCTTGCCCGCACCCACTATTGTGTGCAGTTCATCGACAAACAGGATCACTTGACCTTGTTGTTTGCTGAGATCATTGAGGACGGCTTTAAGACGCTCCTCAAATTCGCCACGAAACTTCGCCCCGGCAATCAGCGCGCCCATATCCAGGGCCAACAGGCGCTTACCCTTGACGCCTTCAGGCACTTCGCCATCAACAATCCGCTGCGCCAATCCCTCAGCAATAGCGGTCTTTCCCACGCCAGGCTCTCCAATTAATACCGGGTTGTTCTTGGTGCGCCGCTGCAACACCTGGATGGTGCGGCGAATCTCCTCGTCACGGCCAATCACTGGATCGAGCCGGCCTTGCTCAGCACGCTCAGTCAGATCGATCGAGTATTTCTCAAGCGCTTGGCGCTGTTCTTCGGCATTGACATCATCAACCGACTCGCCACCGCGTAATTGTTCAATCGCATGATCTAGCGCGCCTTTAACAACGCCTGCCTCTTGCAACAGGCGTCCCAGTTCACCCTTATCATCCTGTGCAGCCAATACAAAAAGTTCGCTGGAGATAAATTGGTCGCCCCGCTTTTGCGCCTGCTTGTCAGTCAGATTGAGCATACGCGAGAGGTCGCTCGAGATCTGCACATCGCCGCCGGCGCCTTCCACCCGCGCCAGACGATCGAGCGCTTCCCCCAGTCGGGAGCGCAGAGTGTTGGCGTTGGCACCAGCGCGTGTGAGTAGGTGCCTTACCGCGCCACCTTCCTGCTCAAGCAGTGCCAACATCAGGTGCGTTGGCTCAATAAACTGGTGGTCTCGCCCCAGCGCCAGGCTCTGTGCATCTGCCAGGGCCAACTGGAATTTGGTAGTTAGCTTATCCATTCGCATAAGGTGATCACTCCGATGACCGACAGCCAACACTGCGTCGTAGCGTTAGTGTCGGCCAGGATGTTTTACACTATTAAAGATGGGGATTGAGCGTGGATAATCAAGACACATCACAGCGGCGTGGCACGCGATTTGGCCGTGACTGGTAACAGCCCAAACCCAAAACCGAATTAAAGTTGCCTGGCAGACGGGTTATGATCGGCATTCCGTACTTAGTGAAATTTGATCATGAAGAAACTTCCGCCTCGGCACTTGATCGCCGAGCAGGTACGCCAAGCCCTGGCTGAAGATATCGGCACGGGAGACCTGACGGCCACGCTGATGCCCGACAACGACACCACTCGGGCGACGCTGATCAGTCGTGAGCCCGCTGTGGTCTGTGGTGTCGCCTGGGTCCAGGAAGTTTTTGACCAGCTTGACCCGGACATCAGCATCGACTGGCTCAGCCACGATGGCGATGATGTCATCAACGAGCAGGCCTGGTGTATCATCCAGGGCTTGTCCCGGGGTATCCTCACCGGCGAACGAACTGCGCTCAATTTTCTGCAATTGCTGTCAGGGACTGCGACCGCCACCAAACGCATGGTGGATCAGCTTAAGGGCACCACGGCGCAGTTACTTGACACTCGTAAAACCGTGCCAGGCCTGCGCCTGGCTCAGAAATATGCTGTGTGCTGTGGTGGTGGCACAAATCACCGGTTAGGCCTGTATGACGGTATTCTGGTCAAGGAAAACCATATCCGTGCGGCGGGGTCAGTCACCCAGGCTATGGCTGCAGCCCTTGCTCACAGTAACGACGTATCACTGATTGAGGTCGAGGTCGAAAGCGTCGCCGAATTATCGGAGGCCCTGACTGCCGGAGCACAACGGTTGTTACTGGATAATTTTTCGTTAGCGCAATTGCGCCGTGCTGTTCAGATCAATGCCGGGCAGGCACAACTTGAGGCCTCTGGCAACGTCACTGCAAAGACTATTCGTGAAATTGCCTTGACCGGGGTCAATTTTGTTTCAAGCGGGGCAATGACCAAAAACATTCACGCAGTCGACCTCAGCCTTCAATTTGAGGAATCACCAGCAAACTGATCGAGCAGTTGCTCCAGTTGTCCAACAGTCACCGGGCCCACATGAGCATGCAGATATTCCCCGCGCGGTGACAACAGAAAAGTCGAAGGCAGGCCTTTTAGTGGCTCCAGCGGTACCAGCGGCTCCTCACCGATAAGCAATATCGGGTAGGTGATATTAAACTCCTGAACAAACCGGCGGATCTGATCAACCGGTGTTTTTTCAAAAGCGATGCCGACCACGTTCGCCTGCTGCTTGCGTCGAGTCTGAAAGGCATTGAGCTCAGGAATTTCGGCCACACAGGGGGCACACCAGGTTGCCCAGAAATTAACGACCAGCCACTTGCCACGATACTGGGCGATGTCCTGGAGCCGCCCTTGCAGATCAGGCAGGCGAAAGCTCACCACTTCCTGCCCTGCCGATACACCCGAAAATAGCAAAAAACCCAGTAATAAGGAGCTAAGCCGGCCAGATTTGATATAAGACAAGATCATTAGGTAAATTTATTGATACATAGTAAAGTGATTCTGGCCTGAAACCCGCCAGCACGGTACTCTTCGGTTTCAGGGATTTTCTAATATTAGGATATTTTAAGGATCGATTGCCATGAGACCGATTTTCGCTGCCCTCATCGCCTTTATGCTAGCGGCGCCAGCCGCAGTTGCGGATGGCCCCCCACAAGACGGGGACCCAGCCGCGTGGTGTGAAGCAAATTCGGATGCCTGCGCCACCTGGTGTGAGAGCAATCCCGAGGCCGAGATCTGTCAAGAGCCTGAATGTGACTGATTTTAAAATTTTCCGCCGGCCGCCACCAAAGGGTAACGGCTATAGCGCGAAATACCGTGGGTACCCCAGCGGCGCCCTTCCCATACCTAAACCTGAAAGAAAAGATAGGAGAGACAATTGAACAAGTCTAAAGCTCTGCTCAGCGCCCTAGCGGGCCTAATTCTCACCCTGCCAATCTCTGCGCAGGCAGGCAAACCGGTTGGCATCACCGGCGACATCATGGCTGTTTCGGTAAACCACAATGGTACGGCAACCGACATTACCCGTAACCAGGACAATGCCAACACCGTGAACCCGGCTTTTGGCAAGACCTCACGTCCCTGCCCGCCGTTTTGCATCCAGCCAGCTGTTCTGGCCCCAGGTGTTGAAACCATTGCCGAGCGTGAAGTTATCCATTACGCCAAGATGATGAGCGA
>CAJWEF010000115.1 GCA_913031305.1 uncultured Acidiferrobacteraceae bacterium | reverse complement strand
AAAATTCTTTATCATTGGAGAGCTCTGGAAAAATCTACTGCCCTTAACTCAGAATCAAAATCCTATGCATACGAGGCTGGCGTAAGCGCGCTTCAGGATGCTCTGGATCGACGCGGCGAGGGGGCTCGCGTCTATCCAGTGAGTCGGAAAAAATATCCCGGCCGGTACCGAGTCCGTTATCCCCTAGAAAATGAACCCAGAGTATCAATAATTTTCGTCGATACACGCGGTGAAAATAAACTGGATACGTTGAGCGACGTTATGTTGGAGTTTGCTGCAAAGACAAACTACGACAATTTAGAATTTGTCATATCGTTGCCTGCTGCAGAATACAAAAAATGGGCTCACAACCAAAAGGCTCTAAAGTCTAATAAAAAGTTAGATTTCACTGTAATAGCATCGGAAAAAAATCAATTTTCCAAGTCAGTCAATGCTGCTGTATCGGCAGCCACTGGCGCCTTCATCGCTATTATTAGCCCAGACCTGAAAATCTGTTCATCGCAATGGGTTCAGATCATGGTTTCAAGATTGCAGCAACCAGGGGTTAGCGCGGTTGGCCCGAAAATATTGAACCATGATAAATCTATCTATAGCGCAGGACTTGTTCTCCGAAGAGATGCACCGCCTATGCATAGTCATATAGCGCACCCCAAACGAAGCATGGGATATTTCGGCCAACTCGTGGTTGCCTGTAACTGCTCTGCACTCAGTATCGATTTCCTAGTAACCTCTCGGAATCTTTTTAAAGAAGTTGGCCGGCTGGACGAAGAACTTTCTTCGCCCTATACAGAAACAGATTTTTGCTTGAGACTTTCCGAGAAGGGTTACCGTCATGTCTTTGAGCCAGACGTAATCGCTCGATTTAGATCATCACGCCCAGTCGAAAAGAAAATTTCGAGTGATAATCAATCTCTTCACATCATGCAAAAAAGATGGGCAAGCATAATGACAAACGACCCTCTCTACAGTCCAAACCTCATTCAGTCATCGGGGGGTTATCGAATGAGCAACTTCCCAAAAGGGGTTTTGCCCTTCTCCGAAGAATAGCGCTGAAAAAAGGGTTTGCCGGTTATCGGATATGTTTTGACTGTTGGCCTAATGATTACTTCGGCAACACCAAAGGCGGGTGTCCGGCGCGCTGGCGAATCTTGTCGATTGCCCGGTGTACGCTGGGATGACAGACTATTTTTTTCTCAAGGGTTCGCTTGCCGGGAAAATCCAGCAGGCTGATGCCAATCAGCATGGTCAGTATTCCCTGACCCGGCAATACCAGCATCGCGATACCCATCAATAACAAAAATGCGCCCAGCAGGTTTTTTACAGCGTGAGTGGCGAACCTCAGCGCGGGGTGGCGGTGACGCCAACTACCTAAAGACGCGTTATCGCGGACAAAGTAATCCGGGCTCATCCGCGTAATCGCAAAAAATATCAACGCGGCATAGGCCAGTGCCAGCAGCAACGAAGATGCCACTACCACGCCGATGATGCCGGGGTGGGCATGCGCCCAGTCAAAAACCTGTGTCAACATGCTGTGTTCACTCCGGCATAGCCCAAAATCCAGTCACTTTTTTCTACCAGCCACTCAGCTGGCTCGGCTGTTCTTCGGCTCATCCTCCCGTTGGAATAATAAGGCCGGGCGCGCCTGAGGAGCTCGAGTCTGCCCAAAGATTGCCCTTCTGACAAATACCGAGACTTTTGGCCAAAAGATAAGAGGCCACCCACTATACTGCGATGAATTCGAAGTGGACATCGTAATGCAAACTCCCCAGCCCGCGCTGGATGCTGTAACAATCGAGGAACGTCTTAACGAGATGCTTGATGCGGTGCTGTCCTCAAGGCGCACGGCCTCAGAACCGGCAAAACAGCTAGCCAAGTGCTCACGGGCACAGCAGGATTTCGCACTGCATTGGCTGGGCGTCATCATCTCCACCAATTCTGAGATGGGCTTTCAGTTCGCCTGCCACGCCCCGCAGGCTTTTTCCGTTATGGACCTGGCACAGGTCGAGCAGTGGGTCCTTCACGCCATGGATATATACGACCGCCAAGGCCTGTATCCGGGTAGCCAGGCTTTGGCGGATATTAATGGTTTTGCCCTGACGTTTAGCCAAAGCCGTACCGCTGTAGGTCTTGATCGCGATGCCGGGGCGATTCTTGTTCATTTCCTGCGCGGACTCTCCGGTCGGGGGTTGCGGGTTAAAACCGGCGAGACAAACTGTACTGACACCGAGGTGGTGTATCTGCCCGGCACGATCAACGATTACCCCAGCCGGGAAAAAAACCTGTCTCTGTATCGCCTGATCGCGACACAACTTTGGGCACAGACACGATTCGGCACGTTTCGCCGGGCGAGCCCAAATGCGCCGCGTCTGTCCGAGCAACTGTCGCGCTATTCGGATCCAAAGAAGGCGCAACAACTGTTTGAACGCCTTGAGCAGGCTCGCCTTGACGCCTGTATTCGCAGAACGCTGCCCGGGCTCGGCCGGCAGATGGATTTACTGCTGAACCGATCACCGAAGAACAATCTAAAATGGCAGGCCCTGATCGCACCCTTGTGCTGCACCGATGCCACTGTCACCCAGACCCTCGCCGTGCTTGAGCAGGCCTACAGGGATAACCAAGACTTAGCTTTAGCACCGCCTTGGGCGGGGCGCATCGATATCGCTCTCGCTGAACAGGCGATGGACATCCGAACTCAGCGCGAACGCGAACAATTACAGACGCAACTTGCCCAATGGCTCAAAGATCAGCCGCTGGAGGGCAATACGGCCCAAGAGCTTAAGATCACCAGCGATGACGATCCCAAAGACGCCCTGGGGCCGGTGTCTTTTTCTATTGAGATCAATGGCGAATCAACGAGCGCGCCGCCCGCGGTGAATCAATTGGTGCAATCCCTGCTGCTCGACTTTGACCAACTGCCAACAAAGGCGCTGGCGCCAACTAGCGCGACGAATTACGACGCCCGGGAACAGCCGTCGTTAAGCCCACAAGCCGAGGAACCCAATCAATACCCCCAAAACCCGTGCTATCACTACGATGAGTGGGATTTTCGCCGGCGCCACTACCGCAAGAACTGGTGTGTGCTACGGGAGCTCCAAATGCCGATGGGCGAGGGGAGTTTCTACCCCCAAACCATTGAAAAATATAAAGGTTCTGTGATTGAGCTGCGCCGCACTTTCGAAGCCCTGCGCGCCAGCGTGCGCCGCGTGCACCGCCAGCGCAGCGGGGATGAGATTGATCTGGATGCTTTGGTAGACGCACGCGTCAGCGCTTTTTGTGGGGAAGAAATGAGCGATCGCGTACTCTCGCGCCTTGATCGGTCTGAGCGCGACATCGCCGTGATCTTTATGGTCGACGTCAGCGGCTCAACCAAGGGCTGGATCAATGATGCCGAGCGTGAGTGTCTCGTGCTGCTGTGCGAGGCTTTGCAGGTTCTCGGTGATCGTTACGCGATCTATGGATTTTCCGGCATGACCCGCAAACGCTGTGAGTTATACCGTATCAAGGAAATGGACGAAGCGTACTCGGATGCGGTGAAAGCGCGCATTGCCGGCATCGAACCCAAAGACTACACACGAATGGGCGCTACCATTCGCCACCTAACCATGCTGTTAAACAAAGTGTCCTCAAGAACCCGCCTGCTGATTACTCTCTCGGATGGCAAGCCGGACGACTACGACGGCTATCGCGGTGAGTACGGTATCGAAGACACGCGCCAAGCACTGATAGAGGCGAAGCGCTCCGGTATCCACCCCTTTTGCATCACTATAGACCGCGAGGCCCGCGACTATCTGCCGCACATGTACGGCGCGGTGAATTACACCCAGGTAGACAACGTCCACCGACTGCCCATTCGGGTCTCGGACATCTACCGTCGCCTGACTGTCTGAACCGAGATGCGTTTTCTACTTACTCTTAGCACTGTGAACAGAAAAATTTGACCTCCCTATATGTTGGGCGTATTCTCTCGCCAACGCCACAATATGTAGTGCTACTGACCAGACCCACCCATAAATAATAAAATTAGTGGCGTATGAAAAACTTTCCAAAACTATAAAGGATGATGTAGGTCACGACGGAATCGGTGTTGCAGTGTGCACCGGCTCCGGGGGTGTTTTTGCCCTGAAAACTAGAGATAAGCAGACATAAAAAATGAAAAACGCGAGCACTTTGACCACTTCTGGCCCGAGAAATGACGTCTCCTTCCAAAGTGCATCTATTGATATCTGGGACAAGAAATACCGGCTAAAAACCAAGTCGGGCGAGGCGTTGGATACGGATATAGATCACACCTACCAGCGTATCGCACGAGCGCTGGCCGATGCCGAAACGACTCCCGAAAAACAGGAGCAGTGGTATACCGCCTTTCTCTGGGCGCTTAGAAATGGGGCAATTCCAGCTGGACGGATCATCTCCAATGCCGGAGCACACGAGCACAAGCCGGCCACCAGCACGATCAACTGCACGGTGTCAGGAACTATTCCAGACTCGATGAACGGCATCCTCGGCAAGACCCATGAGGCTGGCCTGACACTGAAGGCCGGCTGTGGGATCGGCTATGAGTTCTCAACCTTGCGGCCCAAGGGGGCGTTTGTCAGCGGTGCCGGCGCCTATACCTCCGGGCCCCTGTCGTTTATGGACATCTATGACGCCATGTGCTTTACCGTATCCTCGGCCGGGGGACGACGCGGTGCGCAGATGGGCACCTTCGACATTACCCACCCGGATATCACAGACTTTATCCGGGCTAAGCGCGAGGATGGCCGCCTGCGCCAATTTAATCTGTCATGCCTAATTACAGACCAGTTCATGCAGGCAGTCAAAGATGATCGTGACTGGGATCTGGTATTCCCGGCCAACCAATCGGACCTGGCCGAGGACGATACCCGTGTTGTCTGGCGTCACTGGCCGGTGACGGAAGGCTATCGCACCAATGAAAACGGCGAGGTTGCCTGCAAAGTCTACCGGTCTATTCCGGCCCGGCGACTATGGAACCTGATCATGGCCTCGACCTATGACTACGCCGAACCGGGTTTTGTTCTGATCGACCGCATCAACGAAATGAACAACAACTGGTTCTGCGAAGATATCCGTGCCACCAACCCCTGCGGTGAGCAGCCCCTGCCGCCTTATGGCAGTTGTCTTTTGGGCTCGATCAATCTGACACAGTTTGTTGAGTCTGCCTTTACCGCTGATGCTCACTTTGATTGGGATCGGTTCCGCAAGGTGGTTAGCATTTTTTCACGCATGCTCGATAACGTGGTCGAGGTTCATGGCCTACCGCTGGAGCAGCAGGCGAAGGAGATCCGCTACAAACGCCGCCATGGCATGGGCTTTTTGGGCCTGGGCTCAGCTTTGACCATGCTGCGGATGAAATACGGGGAATCGAAGTCCCTGGAATTCACCGAGCGGGTTGCGCGCGAGATGGCGCAGGTCGGCTGGGAAACCGGGATCGAGTTGGCCGAGGAGAAAGGGCCGGCGCCCATTATGCTGGACACCTTCGACATCACCCCTGAGATGCTTGCCCGACGTCCGGAAATGGCCCGCGACGGCTATAAGGTCGGCGACAAGGTCCGCGGATCGGTGCTGATCGCCAAGTACAGCCGCTACATGCAGCAATTTGATTCGCAACTTACCGATAAGATTGCCGAACACGGCGCGCGTTACAGCCACCATACCTCGATCGCGCCCACTGGCACCATCAGCCTATCTCTGGCCAACAACGCCAGCAACGGCATTGAGCCTTCTTTTGCCCACCTCTACAGCCGCAACGTCATTCGCGAAGGACGCAAAACCAAGGAAAAAGTCGATGTACTCTCCTACGAGCTGCTCGCCTACCGCGAACTGGTCAATTCGCAGGCGGGCCCCGGCGCCAAGGACGATAACAGCCTGCCCGATTACTTCATCAGCGCCGACGATATCAACCCACGCCAGCACGTTGATGTGCAGGCAGCGGCACAAAAATGGATTGATTCGTCAATCTCCAAAACCGCTAATGTACCTACCGATTTTCCCTTCGAAGAGTTCAAAGACATATACATGTATGCCTATGAGCAGGGGCTCAAGGGTTGCACCACGTTCCGTTTTAACCCGGAAGTCTTCCAGGGTGTACTGGTCAAGGAACAAGACCTGGAGAGCACGGTTTACCGTTTTACCCTTGACGACGGTGAGGTAATTGAAGCCAAAGGCAACGAGGAAATCGAGTACGACGGCGAAACTCACACTGCGGCTAACCTCTTTGATGCTCTGAAAGAAGGCTATTACGGCAAATTTTAAAATTGAATCTGCGCTGAGAAAAAATTCTGATGGCAATAAAAATTGGCAAACAAATATCTGAATTTGAGGTTGTCGCCTCGACTCAGCCAGACCCGGCACCCGAAAAGATGAATGCTGCAACCATATTGGCGGATACTGAGGGCTTGCCGGCTAATGTGGTACAGATGCATGAGAAGGTCGAGCGACCCGAAACACTGGTGGGAAGCACCTACAAGATCAAAACACCGTTATCAGACCATGCACTGTACGTGACCATCAACGATATTGTCCTGAATCCCCAGACACCTTACGAAAAGCGCCGCCCATTCGAGATTTTTATCAATTCCAAGAACATGGATCACTTCCAGTGGATCGTGGCGCTGACCCGAATTATCTCGGCTGTGTTCCGCAAGGGCGGTGATGTCACTTTCCTGGTAGAAGAACTGCGCAGCGTATTTGATCCCCAGGGCGGCTACTTCAAGCGCGGTGGCAAGTACACACCATCACTGGTTGCTGAAATCGGTGACGCAATTGACAGCCATATGCGCATGATCGGTATGATTCGCGACGACGGACTGGATGAGCACCAACAAAAGCTCGTTGACCAAAAACGCCGGGAATTTGAGTATCGCACTCAAATCACCCCCGAAACCGAGCCTGACGCGGCTGACTTTCCGCCCGAAGCGCGTTTGTGTCTCAAATGCCAGACCAAGGCCACGGTACTGCTCGATGGCTGTATGACCTGCCTGAACTGTGGCGATTCCAAGTGCGGCTGATCTAAAAGATCCATTACCGCTCGCCCTTTGTAAATTCCCCCTCCCGAAGACAGGCGATCACCGTGGCAACACCTAATTACGCCATAGCAGCAGGTCTGTAACTTTCAAGACGCCGGCAGGCTCGCTGCCTATCCCACGTAATAATTGATTCTCGCTCAATGTGATGCCGATCACATCAAGAGGCTGTTATTTTGGTTATCGTTAAGCAATCTCGACAGTGCCCGGAGACAGAAATGATAGTATTTGGGCGCAGTATGATTACTGGCTGAGCAATCCAGATAAAGTAAAGTAGCGCCTTTATAATCAAACAATTATATTTATCCCACTGGCCACCCGGCAAAACTACGAGAACAGCAATTAGCGATAAAGCGAAGGAGCATAATGGGTAACGACAAGAAACAAAATTCCACGAGAGCATTTGATCGGGTCCGGACAAGGCTTAATCGGGCAACAATACTCACGACCATGGGCAGCTTTATACTGGTTGGCGGTTTTGGCGTGAATGAAGACGCCTATGCTGGCAGCTCCTACAAATGGAACCTCTCCCGTATTGGAGTCAATAAAACCCTGCATAAAAATGCTAAGAAAAAGGGAACGAATGTCAAAGTTGGCGTAATGGATGGCCTCGCTCGCTGTACTCATAAAGAACTGGAGGGGCGCTGTGTTTACTACCAGAACAGCGGGGGCACCTACAACTACTGGGACAACCATGGCACTCATGTCGCTACCACTATCGCGGCCAGATACAGCGGCATAGGCGGCATGGTTGGGGTTGCGCCCAAAGCAAAGATCTACAGCTTCGGAGTGTTTGATGATTTTGGCTGGGTCGGCAGCGAAACGGCTACTGTCAACAAAGCGAGAAAACTGGGTGTTCGAGTCATCAATATGAGCTATGGCCCATCAACCCCCGGGATATTAGCCGGTTTCACGTCCCTTCGTATGATGGGCGCGGCCGCGAACAAGAAGGTGGTATTTGTAAAAGCTGCGGGAAACGCCGGAGTCGAGCTTTCATCGCAGCAGTTCTCGACCAATTTTCAGGCCTGGTCCAAGCTGAAGAATCTCATCATTGTCGGGGCGGTGAAGAGCAATCGAAAGATAGCCTCGTTCTCGAACCGGCCTGGTAATAATTGCTTCAAAGCAAAAAAAGACACCAAGTGCACCAAGAAGAATATGTACAAGTACTTCACGGTCATGGCGCCCGGCTACAACATCTATGCCGGTCTTGGCAACGGTGGTTATGGCAAGATGAGTGGCACCTCCATGGCTGCACCGCATGTGACCGGGGTGGTAGCCCTGCTGCAGGGCTACTGGCCGGTCTTAAAAGCGCGCGCAGGCGCTGTC
>CAJWEF010000114.1 GCA_913031305.1 uncultured Acidiferrobacteraceae bacterium | reverse complement strand
TCACAGACATGGCCTCTTTCAGGTCAATATTGTCGAATACCTGGGTCACCGAGAGTGGAAATAAGGCGACACCCGATCCTCCGGATACAAGAAAAAAAACGACCAGCATCTCTATTGGTATCGGCAAGAAGTTTTCTGCAACAATCAACAGATTGCTACAAACCCCCATTGTCATCAGACCCGCTGCTACCGATCGTTTATCAAACCGGTCCGCCAGCCATCCCACCGGATATTGGGTCAATAATCCGCCCAATTGATAAGACCCCAACACCAGTGACAACCAGATCCCACTGATCCCGTGGTCATAGGCGTATAAGGAAATCAATGTCACACTGGCGGCATTAATCAATCCTGCACTGAAGCAGGACAGGGTGCCGGAAGGACTGTATCGCCATAATCTCCTGAGTGACATGGCCCTTGTCTTTGCCGGCAATTCCGGCATGGGCAGACGACTCATTGACATCACAATCAAGGCGACACAAAAGAAGACGCTGATCAGCCCAAACAGACGAGGATCATGCTCATTCGATAGATTCAGCAGAAAAGGGGCAGAGCCAAAACCCAGGGCAAAACAAATCTGATAAATACTAAAGATCTTCCCCCGGTTACTCTGATTACTTAAAACATTTAACCAGCTTTCCAAAGTGATGAAATTGGTGACAAAACAAAACCCGGCCAACATGCGCAGCAAGGCGGTGACCCAGAAATTATTGATATAGCTGTGCACTACCGCAATGATTGCCAGGGTGGCCGCCATAGTGGCAAAAGCACGGATATGCCCTGCGCGCAGAATCGACCTGGAGCCGAATAACCCGGCCAGAATAGCGCCTATATAAAACATACTCATCGCCAGACCGATATCGGCGGAAACATAGCCTCCTTCCTTCAGGCGTATCGGCAACATCACGTAAAACAGATTCTGACTGATGGCAACGGCAAAAATTGACAGCAGAATCGGCCTGATTCGAATCAGAATATTGTCTTGTAGATAGTTCAAGGGTTCTTTTAACTATGACTGGAAGGGAAACTTCCGGGTAACATGCTTTTTTTTGTGCCAAAGCCGGGCAAAAATGCCGTAAAGCCTGCACAATATTTTCACCCGGTATACTCAGTACTCCTTCAATGGGCGTACCGTATCCTGCAGCAAGGCCGTTTTAGTATTGCTTAGCCTCTCCACTGCACTCTCGCCAAGGACAAGTGCGAGGGAAACCTGCAGAGCATCAAGTAGTGCGAGTTGCGCCAGCCGGGAACTCATCGGCGTATACACACTGGTGTCCTCAAAATCGTTAGAGGCAAACAGGATATCCGCAACTGCAGCGAGATCCGATTGCGGATTGGTTAAAGCAATAATGGTTCCGCCCCGGGATCGCACGAGTTCAGCCGCGCGTATCTGTTCCGGCCATTGGCCACTGCTTGAAATCACGAAGAATACGTCTCCCTGCTCGGCAATAGCGGAAAATTGAAGCAAGGTGGGCAAATCTGTCAGGCTGTTGCAGGGAATCCCGAGGCGAAAAAACTTGTGCCAGGCATCCCCTGCCACATGTCCGGAGGCCCCCATTCCGACAAAGCAGATCTGCCTGGTGAGCGCCATTGCGGCAACCGCCTCGTCAACCGGCATGGATGACAACCGCGAACGAATTTCAACCAGTGAAGCAATGGATGAATCCATAACCTTGATAACCGCATCTGCAGCAGTATTATCTGCACGCACATCGCGATGGATGTTACCCACTGGCTGGCTCAATGCCTCAGTCATGCGAATGGTAAAATCGCGGAACCCGTCCAGCCCAAGCTGCCGACAGAATCGAATTACGGTGGGTTCGCTGGTAGCGCACTCCCGGGCAACGCCGGCCAGGGTGCTCTCGGCCGCCTGCTTCGGATGGTCGATGACCCACTTGGCGATCCGTTGTCCGGAACGACTTAAAGAAGGAATTTTATGTTCGATTTGCTTTAGCATGTAGTAATATTACATTATTTTTTGATTATTTTATAGCTTTTTCTTGACTATTTATCTAATATGTAGCAATATTACATTTATTAATTGGATTTTTCTATGGCCAAACTAGTCCCAGTCGATATTTTCGACCTCATCATCTTCGGTGGCACCGGCGACCTTGCGATGCGCAAGCTGTTGCCCGCGCTTTATCATCGTGACCGTGACAACCAGATAATGGCAGGTAGTCGCATCATAGCCGTCGGCCGCAGCGATCTCACCAGGGATGGCTACATCGATATGGTTGAAAAGGCATTACGCGGCAATCTTGCCCAGGGTGAGTTTGATGGCGAGCACTGGAAAACTTTCAGCAGCCGCATCGAGTACGCCCGGGCAGACCTCGTGTCGCCGGATGAATGGACACCACTGTGTGATCTGCTCAGCGGCAAAGACGACCGCATCAGGGTGGCTTACCTGGCTACCGCACCTACGCTTTTTGGCACTATTGCCCGGGGTATGCAGCAGAATGGGTTGATTACCGGGAATAGCCGTATTGTCCTCGAAAAACCGCTGGGTCGGGATTTCCTCTCGGCATCGGACATCAACAATGCGGTTGGAGAGTGCTTCAGTGAAAACCAGATCTACCGCATCGACCATTACCTGGGCAAAGAGACCGTACAAAACCTGCTCGCACTGCGCTTTGCCAATTCGTTGTTCGAGCCCTTATGGCGACGCGGTGCCGTCGATCACGTACAGATTACCGTGGCTGAAGATCTCGGCGTGGGCGGACGCATCGAGTTTTACGATCGCATCGGTGCATTACGCGACATGGTCCAAAACCACCTGCTGCAACTGGTCTGCCTGACCGCCATGGAGGCCCCGGCCAGCCTCCACCACGATGCGGTACGTGATGAAAAAATCAAGGTTCTGCGTGCCTTGAGGCCAATTAACGCTGAAACGGTGCGTGCAAACTCGGTGCGCGGCCAATATACATCCGGCGCAATCAGGCAAAGCACGGTGCCGGGCTATCTCGACGAACTTGGTAATCAAGACAGCAGGTGTGAAACATTCGTCGCCCTGAAGGTTGAGATCGATAACTGGCGTTGGTCGAACGTCCCTTTCTACCTGCGCACCGGGAAACGACTGCAGGGCAAACATTCCGAAATTGTTATCCAGTTTCAGGATATTCCGCATTCGATTTTTGCCGAGCAGGAATACAATGTAAATCCAAACCGGCTTACGATCCGCCTCCAGCCTGACGAGGGGGTCAAATTGTCGGTGATGGCAAAAGAGCCCGGACCGGGCGGGTTTGAGCTGCGTCCGGTTGCGCTCGATTTGAGTTTTGAGGAAACCTTCGGGATCCGCTACCCGGATGCCTACGAACGTCTTCTGATGGAGGTATTGCGGGGCAACCCGGCGCTATTCATGCGCCGTGATGAAGTCGAGGCTGCCTGGAACTGGATCGACGGTATTATCGATGGCTGGGAGAATACCAATCAGAAGGTAGAGCCCTACATCGCCGGATCCTGGGGCCCCAGCGCGTCTTCGCTATTACTCGATCGCGACGGTCGCGCATGGTATCCCAATGCCTGAACCGACGATAGAACACTTTTTCAAAACCCGAGCAGAGGCCTCGACGGCCGCGGCGGACTTTATCGGCAATACCCTGAAAGCGCGCCTGCAGACGGGGGCGGAGGCCTCACTGGTAGTAAGCGGCGGGAGCTCACCGATCGATTGTTTTAACCACCTCTCAGAGGTCGATCTCGACTGGTCCGACGTTAGAATCCTGTTGAGCGATGAACGCTGGGTGCCGGCAAAGGATAACAACAGCAACGAAAACCTGGTGCGAACCCAGCTACTGCAAAACAACGCATCGACGGCCCATCTGCTGCCGGTTTATGACGACCAGATCGACATTGGCTTGCGCTGTGAGGCCATTGACCTGGCCCTCCAGGAGCTGGAACTGCCGTTTGCTGCCTCGCTGCTGGGAATGGGTGAAGACGGACACTTTGCCTCCTTGTTCCCGGATGCGGAAAACCTCGCTTCCGGCCTGAGTCTCGACAACCGTCAGCTGTGCATTCCGGTAATCACCGCTGCAAGCCCTTATCCCCGGGTCAGTTTAACCCTCACGGCATTGTCCAACAGCGACAACATTGTGCTGCTGTTGTTCGGCAAAAAGAAACGGGATGTCTATGAAGCAGCGAAGTCCGCACACTGCACTTACCCGCTGGCCGCCCTTCTTTCCCAAAATCGTGCCCCGATACAAGTTTACTGGGCGCCCTGAACAGAAATCCAACCATGAACCCAGTCCTAACCCGCGTCAGCGAACGCATTAAAAAACGAAGCGCCAAATCCCGTGCCAGCTACCTCGCACGCACCCACCACGCAGCAACCAAAGGCCCTTCACGCGGTGGATTGTCGTGCAGCAATCTCGCGCATGGCATGGCGGCATGCGCCCAAACCGACAAGGATCTGCTGTCCGCAACCTCAACGCCCAACATCGGTATTATTTCCGCCTATAACGATATGCTGAGTGCCCATCAACCCTATGAAGACTACCCGGCACTGATCAAAAAGGCGGCCCGCGCCGAAGGTGCGATCGCCCAGTTTGCCGGGGGGGTGCCGGCGATGTGCGACGGCGTGACCCAGGGCCGGGAAGGGATGGATATATCCCTGTTCAGCCGCGATCTTATCGCACTGTCGACCGCAGTCGGGTTGTCGCACAATATGTTCGATGCCGTACTCTGTCTTGGCGTCTGCGACAAGATAGTACCGGGCCTGCTGATGGGAGCCTTGTCGTTCGGTCATTTGGCGGTCGCATTTGTACCCGCCGGGCCCATGGTTTCAGGGTTATCGAACAAGGAAAAAGCACACACCCGGGAGGAATATGCCGCCGGTCGTGTAGGGCGTGATGTCCTATTGGCCGCCGAATCCGCATCCTACCATTCCCCCGGGACCTGCACCTTCTATGGCACCGCGAACACCAACCAGATGCTGATGGAATTCATGGGATTGCAATTACCGGGCGGCTCATTCGTCAATCCGGGAACCGAGTTGCGCGAGCAGCTCACCATAGAGGTTGTACGACGGGTACTCGAACTGACCAAAGCGGGCAAAAACCATACCCCCATCGCCCATATCGTCGATGAAAAAGCGATTGTCAATGCGATCGTCGGATTGCTCGCAACGGGTGGCTCGACCAATCACAGCCTGCACCTGGTCGCGATAGCAAAGTCTGCCGGCATCATGCTTGACTGGGATGATTTTGCGGAGCTGTCGACCGTGGTTCCACTGATGGCGCATGTCTACCCAAACGGCCTGGCAGACGTCAATCATTTCCACGCTGCAGGCGGACTGGGCTACCTGATGACACAGCTGCTCGATGCCGGCATGCTGCACCAGGACGTGAACACCCTACTCGGACATGGGTTGGATCGTTTCTGCCAGGAACCGTTGATTCACAACAACACCCTGAAATGGCGCCCGGCACAACGTGAATCACTCGATCCCGATATCCTCAGACCCGTCGACAATCCATTTGACCGCGAGGGGGGGCTTCGCATTGTCGATGGAAATGTGGGGCGCGCGATCGTCAAGGTATCCGCGGTTTCCAGGGAGCATTACCGGATTTCAGCACCGGCCAGAGTTTTTTACTCGCAACAGGCGTTCCTCGACAGTTTCAACCGCGATGAGCTTAAGCAGGATTTTGTCGCCGTACTCCCCTGCCAGGGGCCTGGTGCCAACGGAATGCCTGAGTTACACAAACTCACCCCCTACCTCGGGTTGTTGCAGAATGAGGGCTACAAGGTTGCGCTGCTGACAGATGGACGCATGTCGGGGGCCTCCGGGAAGATTCTCGCCGCCATTCAGGTTTCACCTGAGGCACTGCTCGGTGGCAATATCGGCAAGATCATCGACGGTGATCTGATCAAGATCGATGCTGAGCAGGGCTCGCTGGAGGTCAATGCCGAGCATGATATCGCAACCCGATCAACACCCATGCCAGATCTTGAGGCCAGCCACAGTGGTATGGGTCGGGAATTGTTTTCCGCCTTCAGGGCGCAGGTAGGCAGTGCCGAGTCGGGCGCCAGTATTTTTTAACCGGAGTCATTATGGATGCAACCAATTTGTTCACTGGAGTGCGAATCGTTCCAGTAGTGGTGATTGACGATGTCGAACTTGCGATACCAATGGCAGAGTGTCTGCTGGATGCAGGTTTGAATGTTATTGAGGTGACATTACGCACTGAAGCCGGACTGGCTTCGATCGAACGGATCGCCAGCAAAGTACCGTCAATGATTGTCGGTGCCGGAAGTATTCGCTCGCTCGCGCATCTCGATGCCGTGATCGAGGCCGGGGCAAAATTCGGGGTATCCCCCGGATCTACCGATGGTTTGCTGGAGGCAGCCAGCGCCGCCGGCTTTCCTTTCATCCCGGGCGCGATAACCCCATCGGAAATGATGCACCTGTTGCAGCAGGGTTACCGCCTGCAGAAATTTTTCCCCGCCGAACTTGCCGGCGGTTGCGCCATGCTAAAAGCAGTGTCTGCACCCCTGCCGGAAATCAGCTTCATGCCAACCGGCGGTATCTCAGCCGCTACGGCGAGTGACTATCTTGCCCTGGATAATGTACGCGCAATCGGTGGTTCCTGGATTACCCCGCCCGATCTCCTGCGTGCGGGTAATTTTAGTGCGATATCCAGGCTCGCAAAGGATGCAGCCAGTCTCGGCTTGTGAGAGCATTGGTTTTTTTCCGTAATCGAAAGGCAACCGATGGCTGAGCCATATCTATTAATTGGTGATATAGGCGGAACCAATGCCCGCTTCGCTCTTGCAAACACCGCTACCCCCGGCTTTAGCGATGAGCTGACGCTGCAATGTGCAGACTTTGCTTCGGCAGATCTGGCGATCAAGCATTACCTGAAACAGATCAATGCGCCGACACCGGATATCATCTGCCTCGCCGCCGCCGGCCCGATCGTCGACCGACAGGTACGGCTGACGAACAACAACTGGACTCTTGCCGCCGGGGAGTTGTCGCGGGAATTCGGTATACCCGCGGTACGCCTGCTCAACGATTTCGAGGCGATCGCATACTCCATACCTTTCCTGCGGGATGACGACTGTTTTTGCATAGGATTACCCAATCCCGCGCCACTCGACGAAGAGCATTATATGGTTGCCATTCTGGGCCCGGGTACCGGTCTCGGCGCTGTCGGCTTGAGAAAATACGCTGACAGCTTAATCCCGATAACCGGGGAAGCCAGCCATGGCGGATTTGCCCCCGAAACCCAGGTCCAGCTCGATATTCTGACGGTCATGCGTGAACGTTATGGGCGCGTCTCCTCCGAACGCCTGGTGTCCGGTTCGGGTCTGGAGAATATCTACTGGGCATTGACCCGCCTCCACAACGAACAACATACCCCGCTCTCGGCAGCCGAGATCTTCGCCATGGCAAACGACAATAGCGACTCACTGGCCTCTGAATGCGTTCAATTATTTTTCGAGATGCTGGGGCAGATTGCCGGTGATATCGCGCTGACGCTGGGCGCTGAAAATGGCATTTTTATTGCCGGTGGAATTGCTCAACGCTACCCCAATCTGCTCGCCAACAGTGGATTCCGCGCCGGATTTGAAAATAAGGGGCGTCACCGCTCACTCATGGAGCGCATCCCGACCCAGATCATTATGCATCCCCAACCCGGGCTGCTGGGCGCAAGTTATTGCGCGCTCAGGATGATGGATGCGGCGTTGAAGGGGAATGCCGAACGTGCACAGTAAATACTCTACACTCACACTCCGGACGGCTTAAAATATTCGATGTCGGCCTCAATTTGAGTTTCGTCACAGCTGGCAAATGGGAGATCTGCTGCTCTGGAACAACCGCCTCACCCGGCATTATCCGATCAATGATTCTGTCCGGCATTTGAGGCTCCTGATTCGCTGCACCGCCATGGAACCAAGATCATGAATTCGTCCACAAATACTTGGCAAGCCTATTTGATGCTGACAATTACCGCCCTGTGTTGGGGGCTGAACGCCCTGTTCGGCCAGTTGGCGGTTGGCGAAGTTTCTCCCATGGCCCTGGTTTTCCTGCGCTGGGTCTGCGTGGTGATTCTGGTCACCCTGTTTATGCGAAAACCACTCCTGCAGGACTGGCCGGTGCTGCGAACCCGAAAGCTTTATCTGTTTCTCATGGGTTCGGCAGGTTTCGCCGCCTTCAATGGCTTGTTCTATGTCGCTGCCCACTACACCACGGCACTGAATATTGGAATTCTGCAGGGTTCGATTCCGGTATTTGTTCTGCTGGGCGCATTGGTCGCCTACCGAACCTCGATTACCCAGTTACAGATTCTGGGCGTTACCATTACGCTGGTTGGTGTGGTGTTGGTCGCTACCGGTGGTGATTGGACGCGACTGGTTGAGCAGGCCATCAATCGGG
>CAJWEF010000113.1 GCA_913031305.1 uncultured Acidiferrobacteraceae bacterium | reverse complement strand
GCAGGGCGCGTCGGTTCTAGTCCTTGAGTGTGCACCCCAGGAAGAGGCGGGGGGTAATACCCGGTTTACCGCTGGGGCAATGCGGTTTGCCTATGATGGGGTTGATCATCTGCGCCGATTGATGCCGGATCTCAGCGCCGAAGAAATCAGGAAAACCGATTTTGGCCAGTATCCGGAAGAAGCGTTTTTTGGTGATATGGGGCGTGTGACGGAGTACCGCACCGATCCAGATCTTTGCGAGGTGCTTGTCACACGAAGTCGGGAAACCATGTTCTGGATGCGGGACAAGGGCATCCGGTTTGCACCAATATGGGGGCGGCAAGCTTTCCAGGTTGATGGTAAGTTCAGCTTCTGGGGTGGTCTGACGGTTGAGGTATTGGGAGGGGGTCCGGGCTTGTTTGCGGCCTGGACCGAGATCGCCAATCGAGAAGGTATCGAGATTCGTTACCAGACACGTGCGGGGTCACTGTTGTTTGATGGCGCGGTGGTCACTGGTGTGCGTGTCAAAAGCGCAAACGAGTCTCTGGCGCTTGGGGCAAAAACCGTGATTCTCGCAGCCGGCGGTTTTCAGGCTAATGTTGAGTGGCGGACCCGTTATCTTGGCGTGGGGTGGGATCTGGCTAAAGTGCGAGGTACCCGATTTAACACCGGTGACGGTATTCGAATGGCTCTTGATATAGGCGCGATGCCGTTTGGAAACTGGTCTGGCTGCCATGCAGTTGGGTGGGAGAGAAATGCGCCTGAATTTGGCAACCTGAGTGTTGGGGATGGATTTCAAAAACACAGTTATCCATTTGGAATCATTCTAAATGCACACGGAAAGCGATTTCTCGACGAAGGAGCAGACTTTCGGAACTATACCTACGCTAAATATGGCCGGGAAATTCTCTCTCAGCCCGGCCAATTCGCCTGGCAGATATTCGATGCGAAAGTAACTCATCTGTTACGCGATGAATACCGGATCAGGCAGGTTACCAAGGTCAGTGCGAACTCTTTAGGGGAACTGGTAGAAAAGCTCGAGGATGTTGACCCTGTGAGCGCTCTGCAAACCATAGGGGCCTACAACGCATCGGTTGATACCGGGGTACCGTTTAATCCTAATGTTAAAGACGGGCGCTCTACTAAGGAACTGAGCATCCCTAAATCGAACTGGGCAAACACTATAGATCAACCCCCCTTCGTTGCTTATGCCGTCACCTGTGGTATTACTTTCACCTTCGGCGGTTTGCGTATTCAAACCAACGGCCAGGTATTGGACGTAGATATGCGCCCGATCCCGGGTCTTTATGCAGCGGGAGAATTGGTAGGGGGTCTGTTTTTTAATAATTACCCGGGTGGTACAGGCCTGACGGCCGGTGCGGTGTTTGGCCGCATTGCCGGGGCGAGCGCTGGCGGGGCAGTGACCAACCAGTAACTACTTATCAAGACAGAACGAACAGGGCCCAGGGCCGGAGGTGCAGATCCAGATGCGGCGGCGTCTGTGAACATCTGAGTTGGGCTGGCCTAGCCAGATCAGTGCGTACTTGCGGCCACTGGTGATGGCCAAATATCGATGAGTGCAGGCTATCTTGCCAAGGCGGTTTATATTTACCCGCTAACTTGTCGGCCCTTTGTGTCGACAATAGCCGTTAGGCAAAACAGGGAACCGGCAAAAACCCCAACCAGGATTTTGCTAAAGCGGGAGCGCTGAGCGCAGAACCCGAGCTAAATGAACAGCGCTCCGGCCAGTGCCATGGGTAATTTGTTGACGACAACTCACACCGTTGGCAATGATCACTGTGTCATCCCCCAGTTGGCGAATTTGCGGCAAGAGGTCTAGTTCTGCCATACGCATGGAAACGTCGTAGGTTTCCGACTGGTAGCCGAACGCGCCGGCCATGCCGCAACAACTTGATTTCAAAAGGCGCGGTTGTATTTCTGGTATTAACCCCAGAACTGCCTGAGCGGCAGGCAACGTGTCAAAGGCTTTTTGATGGCAGTGCCCATGTATCGCCACTTGAGGTGTAGCAAGCGGCTTAAATTGCGGGTTGAAATTTCCCGCAATATATTCCTGGTTGAGAAATTCCTCCAAAAGCATAACCTGAGAGAAGTCGGTGCTGGCTGCCGTCTCCAGATTAAGGGCCGGAATCTCATCACGCAGGGTTAATAAGCACGAAGGCTCCAGGCCGAGTACCGGAATTCCCTTTTCAAGATAGGGGCCCAGGGTCTGGGTCAGCCGGGTGGCCTCCTGGCGAGCCTGATCGATCATCCCGACTGAAAGAAAAGTTCGACCGCAGCACAATGGGCGGTCAGGATTTGATTTTGGAAGATGAACCTGGTATCCATTGGCAGTGAGTACCTCGATAGCATCTTTGGCATTGTCAGGCTCAAACCAGTAGGTGAAGGTATCGACAAGCAACACAACTGCTTTACCCTTAGCTGGCCCGAAGACCTGCTCACCTAAAAGAGCGCGGTCACTGAAAAAACGTGGCAGCCGGCGGTGACGGCTGATCCCGAGGGCTTTTTCTCTTAACCATGGAATTCCAGGAATCCGCTCGAGTACTGGCAAAGCCCAGTTGCCATAGCGGCCATAGTAGGCATACCGCGGCAGAAAACCAATGATCCGGTCCCGTAGACCCGGTTTATGTGTTTTTGCTCGCAATGCATTGACTTCTATTTTCATTCGAGCCATGTCAACGCCGGTAGGACACTCGCGCTTACACGCCTTGCAACCGACGCACAGCGACATGCTCTTGGCTACCTCGTCTGAACTCAGGGCATCGGGACCCAATTGTCCAGAGATTGCCAGGC
This sequence comes from uncultured Acidiferrobacteraceae bacterium, assembly GCA_913031305.1. Taxonomy (GTDB): domain Bacteria; phylum Pseudomonadota; class Gammaproteobacteria; order Arenicellales; family UBA868; genus UBA868. The sequence continues at coordinate 5,641 of CAJWEF010000113.1, read as the reverse complement.
GCAAGGTATTCGCCCTTCCTCTGGTTAGGTGCGCTTCGTCGCTGGTCGCACGGTACGAAGGACACATCACGGAGGCGTCGCGCTTGCGACAGGCGCCGTTGTTGTTACACATTTCGATCGCACCCGCTATTCCTCCCCACTCAGACCAGTCCAGTTGGGTATCGGGTATGGCGGTATGGTAGTGGGGTTGATAACGAAACAGAGATCGATCGTCCATTTTCTGCGGGTCTACGATCTTTCCCGGGTTCAACAGCCCGGTTGGATCAAACATTCGCTTTACCGACTCAAAAGAGCGAATCATGCGATCACCAAACATCACGGGATGAAATTCGGATCGTACAATTCCATCGCCATGTTCGCCGGAATGCGAACCTTTGTACTCACGGACCATTGCAAAGGCTTCTTCGGCAATTGCCCGCATCTTGCGGACATCTCCAGAGTCTTTCATGTTGAGTACTGGCCGTACATGCAGGCAGCCCTCAGAAGCATGGGCATACCATGTGCCGGTGGTGCCATGCTTAGAAAATACCTCCGTTAATCTTGCTGTGTAATCCGCAAGATGCTCTAGAGGTACGGCACAATCTTCTATGAAGGAAATCGGTTTGCCATCGCCCTTCATAGACATCATGATGTTCAACCCTGCTTTGCGAACCTCCCACAAGGCCCGCTGCTGGCCGGGGTCTACGATAGCGGTCATGCGACTGCGAAAGCCGTAATCCGCCATTAACTCATCCAAGTGTTTTAGATCCCGCAACAGGCGCTGGTGATCTTCACCGGAGAATTCCACCAGTAACAGGGCATTGGGCGTGCCACGGACAAATTGATCAATGGTCTTTCGGAATATGGGAATATCACGGGAGAGTTCAATCATGGTCTTATCAACCAACTCCACCGCCGTGGGGTTAAGTGCCACTATGTGACGGGTGCTGTCCATCGCCTCGTAAAACGAGTCAAAATGGCACACTGCCAGCACTCGGTGGGAAGGTATCCGATGAAGCCCAAGAGTGATCTGGGTTGATATCGCAAGGGTGCCCTCGGAGCCAACCAAAAGACGAGCCATATTTGCCGGCGCTGCCTCTGGACTACTCCGTGGCAGCATTTCGTCAATGTTGTAGCCGCCGACACGGCGTCGCAGGGCAGGGAACTTACTTTGAATCTCCCCGGATTCTTGTTCGGCCAAAAGCGTTAGCTCGGTGACCAGTTCCCGGTATCGGTCCGGTGACCCATCCGAGGTTGCATTCGCCTCCACCTGGCCAAAGTTTATTTTTGCGCCGTCAGCCAGGTAGGCGTCGATCGCAAGCACATTATCGCGCATTATTCCGTAATGAATTGACCGGGCGCCACAACTGTTGTTACCAGACATGCCGCCAATAGTCGCTCGGCTGGCAGTCGATACATCCACTGGAAAAAACAGATTGTGGGGCCGTAGTAGGTCGTTCAGTTGGTCAAGAACAATACCGGGTTGCACCTGAACCTGCTGCCGTTCCAGATCCAGGTCCAACATTTGGTTCATGTATTTGGATACGTCCATTACCAGAGCGAGACCAACGGTTTGCCCACATTGCGATGTTCCAGCCCCGCGCATCAGTAGTGGCACCTGTTCCTCGGCGGCGATGCTAATCACAGATTCAATATCTTCTTCGTCCCGAGGTACCACCACTCCAACTGGTTCAATCTGGTAAATGGATGCATCGGTGCTGTATCGGCCTCGACTGTAACGGTCGAAAAGTACCTCACCGCGAAGGTTTCGCTTGAGGCGCGTTGCCAGGTCGGGGTCGCCAACGCGCTCACGTAGCAGCGCTTGAGATGCTGCATTCATGACAGGTGGCTGATGCGAAAGTTCGATTTCAATTGATTTGATCCGGGAAAATCTATCTGTATCCAGAAGCAGTACAGGTCGCGACAGACGTTCTGGTATTTGCCAGATACAATGTGTATTGTATGCGCGATTGAAAAATTAACTCGGCCATTCAATAAATTGGGATCTAGAGTGAGAATAGAGGTAATGCGAGATGAGCATTAGAAGCGGGCGCCATTTTTTGCAGATTCCGGGACCCACTAATGTCCCTGATCGGGTATTGCGCGCCATTGATTCACCGACAATCGATCATCGAGGGCCAGCGTTTCAACAACTTGGCCATGATGTGCTTGAGGGCATGCGCAATGTTTTCAAGACAGCGAGTCCGGTAATTATTTTCCCCGCTTCTGGCACTGGGGCCTGGGAGGCTGCACTGGTCAATACCTTGAGCCCTGGCGACAAGGTGCTGATGTATGAGACCGGGCAGTTTGCGACCTTGTGGCAAAAACTTGCATCAAAACTTGGCCTGGTCGTCGACTTTGTCGCAAGTGACTGGCGACACGGAGTTGATGCAGCGGTGCTTGCAGAGCGTCTAGGCGCTGATAGCGACAAGCAGATCAAAGCGGTGTGCGTGGTGCACAATGAGACATCTACTGGAATCACATCAAGCATTCCAGACGTCCGAGCCGCGCTCGATGAGATCGGTCATCCCGCACTGCTGATGGTGGATACTATTTCTTCCCTGGGATCAATTGATTACCGGCACGACGACTGGGGCGTGGACGTGTCAGTCGGAGGATCGCAGAAGGGGTTAATGCTGCCGCCTGGCCTGAGTTTCAACGCGATCAGTGACAAGGCCTTGGCAGCGACAAAGACCGCGAATTTGCCTGCATCCTACTGGAACTGGGCAGACATGCTGCAACCGAACCGGGAGGGGTTTTTCCCCTATACGCCAGCAACCAACCTGTTGTTCGGGCTACGCGAATCAATTTCGATGCTTTTGGAAGAGGGCCTGGACCAGGTCTTTGCCCGCCATACGCGTTTGGCCGAGGCAACCAGGCGGGCGGTTGCTGCCTGGGGCTTGGAGCTACTGTGCCTTGAGCCGCTGAATTACAGCGATGCACTAACCGCGGTAAGGATGCCCTCTGGCTTTGATGCGGACGAATTCCGAAAGGTGGTCTTGGATGAATTCGATATGTCTTTGGGTAATGGACTGGGCAAAGTAACTGGTGAGGTATTCCGAATCGGCCACTTAGGCAGTTTTAACGAATTGATGATGGTTGGAACACTGGCAGGTGTTGAGATGGGGCTCGCTGCAGGTGGTGTCCCGCATCACCCAGGCGGCGTTGCTGCAGCGATGGAGTGGTTGGGGGGCAGCAGCGCGTCTAATAGAAAATCCCGATAAGGGAGGGTGATCTAAGAAAACGCAGGGCCTGCGCCATTGGCCTCGAGGGGATCGCAGCCAGCACGCGATCTGGCAACTTATTCTCGGTGGGTCGGATGCTCAAGTGCCAGGGCAAAGAGGATGCCGGCCATTGCGAGTCAACTGGAGGTTTTCATGGAAGAGCTAATACAGGCGCAAAAGATCGACGAGAACATAGTTTGTCTTGTTCTTAATCGACCTGACAAACTCAATGCGCTAACCAAGCCGATGTGGGCGCAACTGGGTGAGACAATGCGTGCCCTGGCGCACGATGAGAGCATCCGCTGCATTGTTTTACGCGGCGCTGGAGATAGATCGTTCTCGCCGGGAAACGATATTTCCGAGTTTGAAACCGAGCGCGCCAACGCGGAACAGGCCAGGGTCTATGGGAAAATCATGCGCGACACTCTGGAGGCAATCGATAATTGCCCCCATCCGACGGTTGCACTCATCCAGGGCATATGTATTGGAGGCGGTTTGGAGATCGCAGCACACTGCGACCTTCGCATCTGCGGACAATCGAGCCGTTTCGGGGTGCCTATTAACCGCCTTGGGCTGGTGATGTCTTATGCAGAAATCTCCGGGCTATTGAATCTGGTGGGTCGAGCGACAACCTTGGATTTACTGCTTCAAGGGCGCATCGTTGAGGCCGCGGAGGCAAAAGATCTGGGTTTGGTGAACCGGGTGGTCAGTGATGATTCAGTAGAGAAAGAAGCTCTGGCTATGGCAGGGCGAATAGCTCAGGGTGCGCCATTGGTTGCCCGTTGGCATAAGAAATTTATTAATCGATTGCAGCGCCCGGAGCCACTCAGCGATGAAGAGGTGGACGAGGGCTTTGACTGTTATGCAACAGAGGATTTTCAAATCGGTTATCAGTCATTTCTGAAAAAGCAAAAACCTGTTTTCAAGGGTCGCTGATGTGAGTCCGGTGTCAGGCCCATTGTCGGGCTTAAAGGTTATAGAGCTTGCGCATATCATGGCCGGCCCAGTGTGCGGTCTTATGCTGGCGGATATGGGTGCTGATGTCATCAAAGTCGAGAAAGTCCCCGGCGGCGATGATTCCCGTCGTATGGTGCCCCCCGAGATCAATGGTGAGTCGTCGGCGTTCATGATGATGAACCGCAATAAGCGAGGTATTGCGGTCGACCTGAAGCAAAAATCAGGGGTCGAGGTAGTCAAACGACTCTTGGCCGATGCCGATGTCGTTATAGAGAACTACCGGCAAGGCGCCATGGAGCGGTTTGGTCTGGGTTACGAAATGTTGCGCCAGATTAATCCAGGTCTGATCTACTGCGAACTTTCGGGATACGGGCGCACGGGGCCTTATGCGGACAAAGGCGGATTTGATCTAATCGCGCAAGGGATGAGCGGGCTGATGAGCATCACCGGCGAGGGAGTTGGGCGACCGCCAGTCAAAGTAGGCGCCCCGGTTACAGATATCACGGCTGGCATTTTAGGGGCGATGGGCGTGCTCGCTGCCTACACCAACAGACTTAAGACCGGATTAGGGCAAAAGGTGGATACCTCGTTATATGAGGCTGGGATTGTTCATACTTACTGGCAGTCGGCAATCTGTTTTGCCACTGGGCGCTCGCCCGGCCCCATGGGCTCGGCGCACCCGCTGAATGCCCCCTACCAGGCATACCCTACGGCAGATGGCTGGATCACGATCGGTGCCGCCAATCAAAGTAACTGGACCCGGCTGCTGGATGTTCTGGAAAGGCCGGATATCGGCATTGACCCGCGCTTTGCGGATAACACTGCCCGTATGGAGAATTTGTCAGAGCTGGAGCAGGTGTTAAGCCAGATCTTTCGCCAAAAAAAATCGTCGGACTGGTTAGCACGTCTCGATCAGGCGGGGGTCCCGGCAGGCCCGGTGCTGAGTGTGGGTGAGATGCATGCCGACCCACAAGCAAAGGCCCGCGAGATGGTAGTAGATACACAGCACCCCGTCGCAGGGGGGGTGACAACCATTGGATCGCCGGTAAAATTTTCTGCCACCCCAGGAGGGGTTACGGCGTCAGCGCCGCTCTATGGACAGCATACCCGTGCCGTGTTGCAGACTCTGGGCTACGAAGATTCTGAGATAGCCAAGATGGCTGGTGACAGGAGTATTGTCCTGGGCGATCCGGACAGGAACTGAGTCAGTAACCCACTGACTTTCCGGCTAAGTATCTCGCAATCCCAATGGGTGCGATCGGGTCCGGAAAACGTCGTCCACGATCTGCACGTCGTAGAGTCAATCAAATTTTGTCACGCCAATCAAAAACGACAGTGTTGGGGAAAAAGCGAATAGAGCATTTAAAAAGAGAACAGGACCAGCCTGTACGACAGCCAATAAAGCATGAAAAACTGTTGGAAAATCTGGCTCCCCGGGCAAGACTCGAACTTGCGACATATGGATTAACAGTCCACCGTTC
>CAJWEF010000112.1 GCA_913031305.1 uncultured Acidiferrobacteraceae bacterium | reverse complement strand
ACGACTCAGCCATCGGGGTACAGGTTTTCCTGCTAAACCCTGTTATCAGTCACCGGCACATTTTATAGTGCTTTGGGTAAACCAGATCTAGATCCGCCGTGCAGACCAATGTCTAGGCCCGGGCAGTCAGTTGATCAGTTTGCCGATGAAGTGATTCAGGCCACTGGCGAATTCGCTTTCCAGTGGGAAAGACAGCATGCCCATCACCGTATAGCCCAGCAGCCAGGGCATCAGGTAGAAGCGGATCATGAAGAAAAACCAGGCGATATAGAGCGGGATGAGAGGACGGACCACAAACTTTGGCGTAATCGGATTAAAAAGATGCAGTAGCGGGTTGGTAGCGCGGATAAAGAAACGGGCGAAGAAAAAGGCCGTATCTTCACGCAGAAACAGCGACATGCCGAAGCGGCCGATCAGGGTCCACATAATGACCCCCATAATGTAGTCTACGACCAGCACCCAGATGGGAAATGCTTCGACCATCATTACCCCTTCGGTTTAATGCAAAAAAATGCCGGGACGAAGACAGGCTTCGCCCCGGCACACAGTTTAAGGGAACAAGGTCAGTGCGTCGAAGCCAGCACCGATTTACCCTTCGGAATCCGGACTTCGTCCACCATCTTCTGGGTTTCCTCATCGGGTTCGGCTGTTGCCAGGCTAACCCCAACCATGGCGACCAGGCTCACCACACAACCAATGACGCCAAAGCGCAGGTGATCGATGTAGAGCCACGGCTCCATGCCGCCCCATTTGACCATATACAGATACCAGGTTCCGGCGAGCAAGCCGAAGAACATACCGGCAATCGCACCCTGGCGGTTAGCCCGTTTCCACCAGACTCCAAGCACCAATGGGAAGAACAGGCCCGACATAGCAAAGTCGAAAGCCCAGGCCACCGCGCCAAGGATGGTGGTGAGTTTCATACTGGCGACAAAGGCGGCAGCCGCACCGATGACGATCAGCAGCACGCGGGCCACGATCAGGCGGTGTTTGGTATCAGCCTTAGGATCGATGATCTTGTAGTACAGATCATGCGAAAGCGCATTGGCGATCGCCAGCAGCAGACCATCGGCCGTGGACATCGCAGCCGCCATACCACCGGCAGCAACCAGGCCTGAGATCACATACGGCAGGCCGGCAATTTCCGGCGTTGCCAGCACCACGATATCCCCACGCATGAAGAACTCGTTGATCTGCAGGAGACCATCACCGTTACTATCGGAGATCGCAACGAAGCCGACATTGCTCCACTTCTGTATCCATTCCAGCGCATTGACTTCGGCGATGGCCTTGCCAATGATGCCGGTTGCCAGATTGGGATCAAGCACCTGCAGTTTGGTAAAGGTCGCCAGCGCCGGCGCGGTGAAATACAGCAGGAAGATGAAGAGCAGCGACCATGCGACCGACTGGCGAGCCGCCTTGACACTCGGTGTCGTGAAGTAGCGCATCAGGATGTGCGGCAGAGACGCCGTACCGGCCATCATGCAGAACACCAAAGTAACGAACTTCCACTTCGCGGCAAAGGAGGTACCGGCTTCATAGTGCGGTACCGTCAGCGCCTTCAGTCCAGCGAAGGCCTCGGTCGGCTTGATGCCCACCCCATGTAAGGTTTCGAGTTCGCCCAGTCGCATGACGGCCTCGCCGTATACCAACTGAGGAATTATCCCAAAACCTTGCTTGTTGGACATCCAGATCACGGGTACGACATAGGCGATGATCAGCACGATGTACTGGGCCACCTGGGTCCAGGTTACCGCGCGCATGCCGCCCAGCATTGAGCACAGCAAAATACCCAGCAGGCCGAACCAGACGCCGACCTCGAAGGGAATCTGCAGCGCCCGCGAGGCGATGGTGCCGGTGGCGTTAATTTGCGCTGTCACGTACGTGAACGAGGCCAGCGTTAACACGCACACAGCCAAAAAGCGCGCCAGGTTGCCGCCATAGCGGGTACCGATGAAATCCGGCACCGTGTAGCAGCCAAACTTACGCAGGTATGGTGCCATCAGTGAGGCCACCAGCACATAGCCGCCGGTCCAACCGACTACGAAAGCAATGTAGCCGTGACCGCCGAAGTAGATGCCCCCTGCCATCGCGACAAATGATGCGCCGGACATCCAGTCCGCTGCGGTCGCCATGCCGTTAAATACCGCTGGCACCTGGCGGCCCGCTACGTAGTAGGCGTCCACCTGCATGGTTCGCGAGAGCCAGCCGATGGTTGCATAGATCACCACGGTGAAGGCCACGAACAGGATGCCGATGGTGTCGGCTCCCAGCCCGGCCTGCTCCAGGATCGCCATCAGCAGGATGAAAACGACAAAACCGCCCGTGTATAGCCCGTAGACCTTGGGCAGATTGTCTATAAAATCACCTTTGATAATTGCCATATTATTTTCTCCCTAGTTCGAACGGGCGCTGAGTTTGTCTTCGTCTTCGGCCACGCCGTGCTCCACGTCAATCGCGTGCTGGCGCCTGGCGAACCAGAAGATCAGCACTACGAAAATGATCAGGGAGCCCTGGGCAGCCATGTAGAAGCCCAGCGGAAAACCAAGGAAAGAAGCGTTGTTCAGGCTGTCAGCAAACCAGTGAACAAGGTACGAGAAGATGAACCAGATAATCAGGGTTGTGATCATCAGCCCTTTAGTCTTGGCCCAGTGCGCTTCACGTGTCGATTGATCCACGTCAGTCATAGTTACCCTCCATTGCCCCGGGCATCACGCGGTGGTGCCACCCTTGGCAAACTGCAGTTATTGGCTAAAGCGAGACACCCATCCTTGGGCGGCCCATTACCTTCCGTATTAGCAATTTCCGTGCCAGTAGTGCTAACAGGGGGAAATTTGGGTTTGTCGGGGCTCTCGAGGTGACCACCGACAAAACGGCGGAGCATGTGTTACCAAAGGTAACACTCTGGGTGGGTAGATTGGAAACACCGGCGGGCAGGCAGCCGCACGGCGCAGTGCCGTCAGGCAGGTCAGCGGCTATCGGCTATCCGGCCCCGGGGAATGCCGAACTTCTGCCGGCGTTCCCACAACGTTTTGCGACTGATGCCCAGTTGGCGGGCGAGCTCGGTCTCGGTCAGGGAATTCTCGTTGCTGCACACGAAGTCCACAAAGTAGTCGTCCAGCGAACCGGAGAACGCGCTAGTGGCCGCTTGCGCTTGCCCACCCACTGGCGCCCGCTCCAGGTTCAACAGTTCCGGCAGGATGACCTCCTGGTCACACAGAATGATCGCCCGCTCCAGCGCGTTCTCCAGTTCGCGGACATTGCCCGGCCAGTCATAGCGTGCGATCAGCTCACGGGTCGACTCGGGTAGCCTACACAGCGGCCGGTTCAGGCTCCGACAGAGTTTCTCAAGCAGGTGGTTGGTGAGTGCTGGCAGGTCCTCCGTGCGCTCGCGCAGGGGTGGTAGGCGTATCTCGACCACCCGCAGGCGGTAGAGTAAGTCCTCGCGGAAGCGCTCGTCGCTGACCCGTTTTCCCAGGTTGCGGTGGGTGGCGGCCAGTACTCGGACGTCCACTCGCTTGACCTTGTGCGAGCCCAGGCGCCGTAACTCTCCTTCCTGGATTACTCGTAGCATTCCGGCCTGAGCTGCGGCCGAAAGTTCAGCGACCTCGTCCAGAAACAACGTGCCACCGTCGGCGCTCTCGATCAGCCCTGCGGTTGTTTTGTCAGCGCCGGTGAAGGCGCCTTTCTCGTAGCCGAAAAGTTCGGATTCCAGTAGCGTGTCGGGAATCGCAGCGCAGTTCATAGTTACCAGCGGTGCATCACTGCGGTTGCTTTGTTCGTGGATGGCGCGTGCTACCAGTTCCTTGCCAGTGCCTGATTCTCCAAAGATCAGCACCGTCGAATCGGTAGGGGCCACCTTGGCAATGTGTGTGAAAACCTGGTGCATGGCCGGACAGTCTCCGACCATTCCTGACACTGGGTAACCCCGCTGGATGTCCTTGCGAAGAGCCTGGTTCTGTCGATTGATCCGGTCCTGCCGAATCAATCGGTCGGCCACAATGATCATCTCGTCGTGATTGAAGGGCTTGGCGATGTAATCGGCCGCCCCGGCCTTGATCGACTCCACCGCCGAACTGATGCTTGCGTAACTGGTCATAATCAGTACCGGTACGCCCCCACACTGATCGATAATCTCGGTGCCAAGCCCGCCGGGTAGCCGCAGGTCGGCAATAATCAGATTGAACGAATCCAGTTCGTACTGACCCTTGCTCTGTGTTATCGAGTCGGCTTCGGCGACATCGTATCCGTGTCGGGCCAGCAACTTGGCCAGTGCCTGGCGAATCACGGCCTCGTCTTCGATGATCAGTATTCTGCCCATGATTCCCGACGGTAGATTCTAGGGTGCGCCTTGCAGGACTACCCGCACTTCAGTGCCGACTCCCGGCGCGCTGTCGACTTCGATTTCACCACCGTGATCACGTACGATGCCGTAGGTCAACGCCATGCCGAGGCCGGTGCCATCCCCAGGCTGTTTGGTGGTGACAAAGGGTTCGAATATCCGGGCACTGAGTTCGTCGGGCATACCGTGGCCATGGTCGCGCAGGCTGACCTGGATCAGTTCCGCGGATTTGCTCGCCAGAACTCGCACGCTACTGCCGGCCGGGCTGGCGTCATACGAATTGGTGAGGATGTTTACGAAAACCTGGCACAGGCGTTGCCGGTCACCTTCAATATTCAACTGGGGGTCGCAGTCGATCAAGACATCGATATTCTTGTTTGGCTGGGACAGTCGCACCAGCTCGGTCGCCTCCTCCAGGCAACCCCTGAGGTCGAACCGGTGTTTCTCCAGTTTGTCAGCATCACCGCGGCGGCTGAAGTTAACCAGGGTCTGAACGATGTTGTTGATGCGCTCGGTCTGCTGCAAAATGCCCTGCACTTCTTCGCGCATCTCGCTGTCACGGATTTCTTCTTTGAGATTCTGTGCAAGGCAGGCAATTCCGGTGACAGGGTTACCGATCTCATGGGCAACACCCGAGGCAAAACGGCCGATCGACGCCAGCCGCTCGTTGTGCGCCAATTGATCCTCCAACAGGTGAACATTAGTAAGATCCTGTAACAGTATGCTGGTGCCTAGGGGTTCGGCCGCCGAGCTGCCAGTATCGTTAGTTGTTGCTGCATTGCCGGGCGTGGCCTTGAGCAGTCCGAACCAGCGCGGCCGGCCCTCAAGATGAACAAGTTTCTTGTGTATCTCCCGCTGGTCACTGTCGAGAAACTGTTTCAGTAACTCACCCCAAGGTACAGGTAATTGATCAACCTGGGAGTCCAGCGCCTTCGATTTGTCTACTCCGGACAGCGTGCTCATGACGCCGTTCCAGGTGGTGATGCTGCCGGTAGAGGCGATCGAACAAACGCCCACTGGCAGATCCTCCAGCACCTGTCGGTGGTAGCGGCGCATGGTGTCCAGTTGGGCCGCCAGTCCTCGCAGATGGCTACGCGAGGCCTCCAGGCGTTCTTCCATGAAGCGCATCCTTTCGGCAACGGGTAGTTTGTGATCACGGTCAATCGGCAGGCGGGTTTCAACCACGTCGCGAGCAAAGTGTGGGCCCAGCAGTCCCGACAGGTTGCGCTCGATGCGCTCGCGCAATCGTGCCAGCGCCTGGGTGTTGGTTTCTTCTTCTGCCATCTGCAGGTCGTGCCGGGCGCGCTGTACCTCGTGCTCTGCGGTTTGGGTGCCCAGAGCGGGGGCCAGGGCCGGGGCGAACTCACGCGACGAAGTGAGCCGCATCCGGCTGCGATACGGTGTGAGGATCTGCTGGGCGCACAGCGCGGCAGCCTCACGTTCGGCAGCATCCTGGCCCGTTAGAACCGACAGCAATACAAACAGCGTGCCGTTGATGGACAGTGAAACCAGCGTAGAGAAGGTCCACTTGTTCTGGCCTGCTATCTCCCACAGCGCAGCCTGGGCAGGTCCTTCACCTGGTCCAGCACCGGCCAGCAGCGGCAGGATGAGCACGATAAACCAGGTCAGTCCTCCCCCGACCAGCCCCGCGATAAAGCCATTGCGGTTGGCACCCGGCCAGAACAGGGTGCCGATAATGCCAGGCAGGAACTGTGCAACCGCAACGAAAGAAATCAGGCCCAGTTGTACCAGTTGGCTGCTGCGTTCGAAAGCGAGAAAGAAGCCGTAACCGGCAAAGACAAGTACCGCGATAATAGTCCGCCGTCCCCACAGTAGCCAACGGTAGAGGTTGACCGATGTATCGAGTGTGCCAGTGGCTGGAAGGATCAGATGGTTCACGGTCATGCCGGCCAGTGCCAGGGTACTGACGATAATCATGGCGCTGGCTGCAGAAACCCCGCCGAGAAAGACAAAGATAGTCAGTGCAGCAGATCCGGTATGCCGTGCAATTCCCAGCACGTGGTAATCCGGCACGGTACCCAGATTCTGCTTGATCGCTGCCCACAGCACGATTGGAATAGCGAGGTTCAGCACCAGCAGAAAAAGTGGAAAGCCCCAGGCTGCACGTGACAGAGTCCCCGGGGAGATGTTCTCGGTGAAGAGCATATGGAACTGCCGCGGCAGCAAAAACGCAGCAGCAAATGACAGGATCAGTACGCTGACCCAGGGGCCTTCCCGGGCCGGGGTGTACATCGCTTCAAGCGCTTCAGGGTGGCTATCCAGCCATTCACCAAGGCCGCCAATCCCGCCGAAGATACCGGTGATGGCAACAACTGCCACCAGGATCAGGGCGAGCAGTTTTACCAGCGACTCAAAGGCGATCGCAACCACCAGCCCCTGGTGCTTCTCCCGCGGAGAGATATGACGCGCGCCAAAGAGCACGCCGAACAGTACTATGAGTACGCAAAAACTCAAGGACAGATATTGCGGCGCGAATTGCTGTGTCAGCACGCTGGCGGACTCAGTCACCGCCCGGATTTGCAGCGAGATATATGGCAGTGTCCCGGCCAGCATGAAAAGGGTAACCAGCACGCCGGCGGTCTGGCTGCGAAAACGGAACGCAAACAGGTCAGCCAGTGATGTCAGCTGGTATTCACGCACCAGGCGCAGGATCGGGCTGAGCAGTACCGGGCTGAGAATAAAGGCCAGGGTCAATCCCAGATAAACGGTCAGGAACATGAAACCGTTAGAATCGGCGTAACCCGCGCTGCCGTAAAAACTCCAGGTGGTGGCGTAGACGCCCAGCGACAGCACATAAATGGCCGGGTGCCGAGGCAACCAGGCCGGCAGCCAGTGCTTTTCGGTAGCGTAGGCAACCAGGAACAGTAACGATAGGTACAACAAGCTGCTGAGAAATAGCCCCGGTGCCGACAGGATCATCAGTTGTCGATCCTGCGGTGCGCCCAGGGAATCAGCAGGATAATCACCAGCCAGATGAGAAAGGGCAGGTACCAGGGTAGCGTTGCCCGCAGCCACCATCCGGTAACGGGGAAGGCCAGGACCAGCAGCGACAGGCCAAAGAGCAAAAAGGTTCGCTCCATCGCTGTTTTACACTATTAGGCTCATGATTGTTACAAAATGTAACATAACGTTGCGACAAGACAAACCGATATGGTTTGTTGCGAATATTGCCTGGACCCTATTGTGGCAGGGAGGGATCGCGTGAGTGCAGCCGACCTGTTGCAAAAGGCGCGGGATTATCTGCGTCGCCGGCACAAAAAGATCGGGCCTATCACCGATCCTGACGCGCTTGCCGATTTCATCGACACGCGTGCCAGCCTGGTGGCCCAGACCTCACTGTACGGTTACATCAAGACCCGTGCCGGTACCCGCTTTCCGGAGCTGTTCGAGAACGAGCAGTTTCTGGTATCGATCAATATTGCCAAATGGCAGATCTGGGCTGCTTGCGTGTCAGACCTGGCTGTTTTCGCCGGCGGCCTGCTCTATCGCGAAGTTCCTGAAACGGGCCGCGTGCGCCGCGTGCTGCAGCTTGCAATTGACCCACTCCTGGCCCGGACCGGACAGCCGCCAGAGGCGGGTGAGCAATTCGATGCCGCGCTGACAAGAGTGAAAGTGCGACTCGCCGGAGCGGTGTTCAGCGAGGCGGGCGAATCGGAAAATGCCTTCACGGTGAGCCCCGAAGCACTAGTTTACTGGTCGCCGATCGTCGACGAGTTGAAAGTGCTGGATGAAGCGATTGTCCGTAATTCCATACGTTTCCGCTGGCAGGAGCCGCGTCGGGAACTTCGCGAAGCGTTGCAATCGACGCAGTTAATGGATTCGTTGGGCAATTAACAAGACTCGAACCCGGCAGCACCAACGGTGCCGGTTCAAGTATCGCTGCCGTTTGCAGCGGTAGAATCAGCAACTAGCGGACAGCGGTGTCGTCAGTAATGACATGTCGCCCACCTACAAGGAGTTACGATATTGAATGACAAACCGATCAGCCGGTATCCGGTGCCAGCCTTGGAAGACCTGCCACAGGATCTGCGTGAGCGGGTGCTGGCGGTACAGGAAAAAGCGGGCTTTGTGCCCAATGTGTTTTTAGCGCTGGCCC
>CAJWEF010000111.1 GCA_913031305.1 uncultured Acidiferrobacteraceae bacterium | reverse complement strand
GTGCGCGCATATACAGAACTGCGCCTTATTTGCGTGTTTAATCCACCGATTGAAGGTAACGAGCGCCACGATATAGCAAGTGACGGCGGCTCAGCATATTAGCCTTGCAGGAAAACCAGAGGTTTCCGTGAAGTCTTTGGCTCCACTGTAGCGTGTGCTGGCATAATTGGTGCGCGTACGCACAAAGTAGCTCCAGATTTTCGCATTTGACTCGCTTTGGATTCAGGCAATACCCTTGCCTACTGGGGTAAGGTGTGTCGGTAATACCCTGGTTCGGCGGGGTTTGTCTTCAAAGGGCGCGGTGGCGATAACCTCCTGATTACCAGCAACTGGCGCCCAGGGTACTCAAATAGGTGTTGAATGAGGTGGGGCTCATGGCTGAGCCGCAACGCACTGTGGGCCATCCCAGTCACAGGTTGACCAGGAAGCATGAGGTGAATAGATGAGTCGGGAGCTTTTTTACGGGTACCGCATCGTTTCTGCGGGCAGTGTCATTCAGATGTTATACCTCGGTTGTCTGTTTACCTATGGCGTATATTTCCCGCAATTCGAATCTGAGTTTGGCTGGTCCCGAGCACTTATCTCGGGGGCTGCTTCACTCAACTTCTTTATCTTGGGCGTGTTCGGTATTGTTATGGGGGGAGCGACCGACCGTTTTGGTCCACGGCTGGTGCTGACCTTATCCGGGGTGGTCTTCGCTGTCGGTTACTTGTTGTTGTGTCGCCTGAGTACAGCTCTTGAGCTCTATTTGTTCTACGGGATTTTCTGCGGCTTGGGTATAGCGGCACTGGATGTGGCGACTTTGTCTCCGGTAGCCCGCTGGTTTATCCGCCACCGTGGAATGATGTCAGGTATCGTCAAGGCCGGTGCCGGAGTCGGCCAGGTTCTTATCCCGTTGGTAGCGGCAGTTTTGGTTACAGCCTACGGTTGGCGACAGGCCTGCCTGCTGATAGGCGTTGTCGTACTGATCGGGCTGGCAGTGATGGCCCAGTTTATGCGCGGCGCCCCGGCAGAACTCGGCTTACAACCATTGGGGGCAGAGACGAGAGAAGAGGGCATACCCACAAGTACCGCCACTGGCCTGACTTTGAAGGAAGCACTGGCCAGGCAACAATTCTGGATCCTCTGCCTGGCCAAACTCTCCGATATGTTTTGCCTTTTTACTATTGTTACTCATATTGTGCCCCATGGTATCGATCAAGGCCTTAGCGCCCCGGTAGCGGTTACTGTGCTCTCGACCATAGGAGGCTGCAGCATCATTGGTCGAATCCTGCTGGGCTCTACTTGCGACCGGTTGGGTGCGAAACTCTCGTTGATGATTTCTTTCGCCTTGCTACTATCGAGTTTTATTTTACTGCAGGTCTCCGCTGAGCCGCGAGTACTGTTCTTGTTTGCACTGATTTACGGTATTGCCCATGGTGGTTTCTTTGCAGTCGCATCTCCCAGCGTAGCTGAATACTTCGGGACGCGCTCACACGGAATGATTTTTGGTACTGTTATCTTTGCTGGAACACTGGGTGGTACTGTTGGGCCGCTGCTTTCGGGGAGAATTTTTGACCTGACCGGTAGTTACCAGATTGCGTTCTTCATTCTTAGCGGACTTGCCATCTTCGGGCTGCTGCTCGCCAGTAGACTGCGACCGTTGACGGTGACCGGTGGATAATCTCGCCGGACACAAGCCTCAGCACCTCCCTTCGGGCTATGCAGGCGCCGGGATACCGCCTCGTATTTCATTGATGTTTAGCGAAGCATAGACCTATAATTTGTTGTATTCAAAAAGCCGTCTTCTTCAGAGTCGGCTATGCAGTAGTTGCCAAGGAACCCCTATGCCTCAATACAATGCCCCCTTGAAGGATCTGCGTTTTACCCTTAAGCATCTGGCAAATCTCGAAGAGATTGCGTCCTGGCCGGACTGCGAGGACGCCACTACAGACCTTGTCGATGCGGTGCTCGATGAGGCTGCGAAATTCGCGTCAAACGTGCTCGCCCCGCTCAACAGGGCTGGAGATCAAACCCGGCCAACGGTGACTAATGGTGAGGTCACAACTGTAAAGGGTTGGAAAGAAGCCTACCGCCAGTTCACCCAAGCAGGTTGGACGGGCCTGGTTCTGGACCCTGAGTATGGCGGCCAAGGATTGCCACAGACGGTCGCTTGTGCGGTACAGGAGATGTGGGATGCGGCAAATATGGCTTTTGGTCTTTGCCCAATGTTGTCGCAGACTGCTGCCGAAGCCATTTTTCTTAAGGGTACCAAAGAGCAAAAGGCGCTGTTCCTTCCACGACTGGTGTCTGGAGAATGGACCGGCACCATGAATCTGACCGAACCACAGGCAGGATCAGATCTCGCAGCAGTACGCACCCGTGCGGTGCCTGGCGACAACGGAGATTATCTGCTGAGCGGGCAGAAGATCTTTATCACCTACGGCGAGCATGATCTCAGCTCGAACATCATTCACTTGGTATTGGCGCGTACTCCTGATGCGCCGGAAGGGGTTAAAGGGATATCGCTATTCATCGTGCCCAAGTTCATTTTGGACGATAAGGGTGAGCCAGGCGCACGTAACGACGTCCACTGTGTTTCGTTGGAGCACAAGTTAGGTATTCATGGCAGCCCTACTGCGGTGCTGTCCTACGGCGACCAAGGCGGCGCAGTGGGCTATCTTGTTGGTGAGGAGAACCGGGGCCTGGAGTACATGTTCATTATGATGAATAGGGCCAGGCACGCTGTGGGTATCGAGGGCTACGGGATCGCTGAGCGGGCCTACCAGCGGGCGCTGAACTTTGCTCGTGAGCGGGTCCAGGGCCGTGCGGTAGGGGCTGTCAGTAGCGAGCGTTCACCAATTATTCGCCACCCCGACGTACAGCGCATGCTGCTCGATATGCGAAGTCGTATCGAGGCCATGCGGGCGCTTTCACTGTATACGGCTGGCGCCGCTGATCGCGCACGTTACCACCCCAACCCCGCCGAGCGTGCCCGCGGGCAGGGCTGGGTCGATACGCTGATTCCGGTTGTTAAAGGGTGGAGTTCCGAGGTGGGTAACGAGATTGCCTCTCTAGCCCTGCAGGTGCATGGCGGGATGGGCTTTATCGAGGAAACCGGCGCCGCCCAGCATTATCGCGATGCGCGAATTACCACGATATATGAGGGGACTACCGGGATCCAGGCGGCAGATCTTGTGGGTCGCAAACTGCTGCGAGATGGCGGTGACACCGCAACACAGTTGATCGACGCGATGCGCGATGAACTCGCACAGATTCGCGGGTCAAGCGTAACCGATGTGGCGGAAATTGGTGCTGCGGTATCGAAACTGGTGGACAGATTGAGCGAGGCAAGCGAGGCATTGCTCGAGCGTGCTACGCACGATCCCAGAGCACCTTTTGCAGCTTCGTTCAGTTACCTGATGCTCTGGGGAATTGCTGCCGGCGGCTGGCAGATGGCGCGGGCCGCTGAGGCCGCGCAGCGTTGTCTCGAGGTTGGTGATGGGGACAGCGAGTTTTATCGATCCAAGTTACTGAGTTGCCTGTACTACGCCCGCCAGGTTGTTCCCCATGGTGAAGCCCATGCCTGTGCGGTGCTGGCCCCTGAGATATCTTCGCAGGAGATAGACGAGTTGGTCGCCTGACATCAGGCGAGTCTGAGTCCGTTGGCAACCGGTTGTTGTGGTTGCGCTAACACCACGGATCCGTCCGCCTGGGGAAAGCCTGTGACGAGACACTGCGAGCGGATCGGTCCGATCTGTTTTTCCGGGAAGTTAATCACGCCAATCACCTGTTGCCCAACCAGATTATCTGGTTGGTACAAATCGGTGATTTGAGCGCTGGATTTGCGGATGCCGATCTTTGGCCCAAAATCCACGTGCAGAATGTAAGCCGGCTTGCGCGCCTCCTTGAACACTTCGGCCGAGATGATCGTCCCAACCCGAAGGTCGACCTGCGCAAAATCTGCCCAGCTGATCGTATCCATAGTTGCTCCTTTTTGGGCTGACCCGGCTCAGGTGGTCCGGGGTGGCGTGATGCCGAGTTGCTCTCGAAGGTCTTGAATTTCCCCAATCGGTTCAAGTGCATGACGCTGGGGAATGATTTCGTCGAGCCATTGAGTGAGGGGCATCAGTAGTGGATCGCCAAGATGCTGTTGCAGCAGGGTGATGACGCGGGGGAGGTGTCGAAGGTACGCAGACTTATCATCACGCAGCGCAAGCCGGCTGAAGATGCCGGCGACTTTGCAGTGGCGTTGTGCGCCCAGCACCCGGTACCAGGCATTGAAGTTTTCCGTATCTTCGAGCGACATGACCTTCAGATAACGTCTTCGCATCGTCTTAACCAGTTCGGGGTTTAGATCGCGTCGTGCATCTTCCAGCAGGGAGACCACGTCATAGGTCGTTGGCCCGATCCGCGCATCCTGAAAATCCAGCAGACCAATTTGCCCCTCGGGTGATTCCCCTGGAATCCGCATCAGGTTGTCCACATGGAAATCGCGCAACACCAAGGTAGTGGTCGGGGGTGGTAATGCCTCGAATATGGCATTCCAGATCTGTTGGTAACGCTGTCGATCAGTTCGGGCCACTCTGGCACCTGTAACCCACGGGACATACCAGTCCACCATCAATAAGGCTTCGTCCATGAAAGCAGCAAGGTCATACGCGGGTAAGGCGAGGTCGGCGGCTCTGGGTTGTTGGTGCAGCGTGGTGAGTACATCAATTGCATAACCATAAAGAACCTGCTCATCCTCGCCGGCATCCAGCAGTGCAGTAAAAGTGTCGTTGCCGAAATCCTCTACCAGAGCAAAACCGTTAACGTTATCCACTTTGCCGATCTGTGGTGAGCGCAATCCCAGTGTCGCCAGGTGTTTCGCTATGCGTACAAAGGCGTCGACATTTTCATAATCCGGCGGCGCATCCATCAGAAGCCATTGCCCGTCAGAAGTTGCCAGGCGGAAATAACGGCGAAAAGAGGCGTCCGGACACAACGGCTGCAAGCCAACATCAGCGAGGCCCGCCTGGGACAGGAATGTCCGGCGCAAGGTGTCTCTGGTTGGAGTGTCAGTCAGCAAGGCTGGGAATAAGAGTGAGATTATGATTTGTCGGTATTGCCTTAGAAGATACCATGCAGATGCCACTGGCCGCTGTTCAGGTCACGGAAAATCCAGGTTTTTTTGACACTTGTTGTGTCCTGGTAGTAATCACGGCGCACCGGGTGGTCATCCCACCAGCCGCTGCAGATGCGCTCCCGGTAGTCCAGCCGCTGCAGCAATCCCTGGTTCGCCTGGACAGGGCGAGGTGCTTCAAGCAGCCACAAGGGTCGTTGTGCGCCGCCAGGCAGGGGTCCAGTTTCACCCGGCGTGCAATGGTGCCAGGCTTTTTCCGGCCTATGGTCAGCCTGTATGCAAATGCCATGTACGGCTGCTGGCCCCAGCCGGCTCTGCAGGCGTTCTACCAGAGCGCTGCCATCGTCGGTATCACTTTGCATTTCCTGAAAAAGGCCACTGCTGATTTGTGTTGCCCGGGTGAAGCAATGCACCTGTAGTGTGATCTTTGTTATAGGGCTAGTAGTTTGCACAGTTTCAAATGCTAACTGTGAAAGAGATAATAAATGTTGAGTGTCTCGGCAAGGCCGAGTGAGTGGTACCGGGATTTTCATCAGCGGGCCCTTGGCGCCGGCCAGGCACCAGTGAAGGTGTTCGACCAGAATGTGGTGTTGACATAGATAACTTTCCAGGCGCACCAGCAGGCGCTCGATAAAGGGAAGCAAAAACGGGGTTTCGACGCCTTCTGCCGGTAATGTAGCGCTTCGTGTAAATTCTGGCGGGAGTGTAAAAAAGGCTTGTGGGTCTGGAGCTTGACCCAACAGCTTATCCAGGCGACCCACTATGCCTGGTCCCAGGCGCCGTGCCAGGCCATTGCGTGGCAGACGCTGTAGGTCGCCTATAGTCCTGATGCCGAGCTGCATCAGCAGTCGATGCTGTTTTGGATGCGTTGCCAGCATCTGTGCTGGCAGAGTGCGCACTGCGGCATTCAGCTTGCTTTGACTGCTAACGCAAATTGATTTTCCCGCATGAGCACATAGTAGTGCACTGGTCGGTGTCGGCATCAGGGCGATACAAGGAAGCAGAGCTTTATTGGTAATCCAGGAGCGAATCTGCCCCAGTAATGATTGGGTGCCGCCATAAAGTCGCAAACTGCCGGCGATATCGAGCAGCAAACCGCCTTCAAGCACGGTAATGGCGGGTGTCCAGCATGCTGCTTTGATCGCAAATTGTGTTAGCTGTGC
Organism: uncultured Acidiferrobacteraceae bacterium; assembly: GCA_913031305.1. GTDB lineage: Bacteria > Pseudomonadota > Gammaproteobacteria > Arenicellales > UBA868 > UBA868. The sequence goes on along the minus strand of CAJWEF010000111.1, from coordinate 2,269 downwards.
CTTCTCTGCTACGGTATCCCGGGCTACCGCTTTGAGTGCAGGCGCCAGGGTCTGGGCCATGGCTAATGTCATGCCGGGGCGTACACCGTTTTTTTCTGCCTGTTGGTTTGGAGTAACTATTAGTTGTGTCTGGCCCTGTTGTTCATAAACTGCAATTGCCTGGCTATTGTTGCTATGTCCAAGCGACTCCAGTGGCAGGTATGGCAGGTATATAGCGAGCCACAAGTGATCAGGGCGAGCAACTGGTTCGACAGGAGCGTGAGCCGGCAGTAGGCTGCGTACCAGGGATGGGCCGCTACTAGAAACTTTCCTTCCAGAGGCGCTTTTTTGCTGATATGCCCCCACTATCAGGTCGACACGACCGATACGGTAGGTGCCGTTCGGCGCTGGACCAGCAATCCTTGGCGCAATGGCCCGCCACGACATTTAATAATGTCAATGTAAACGCCGTTCGCAGTGAGTCGGCAGTGCAGGCGTAAAGCTGCCATGCTGTGAGAGTCTGCTCCATGGTGATTTTGAAAGCAGATTCCCAGTGTCTGCCCATGCTCGGCTGCAAGTTGCAGTCGCCGTGTGGCTGTGCGCTGTAGTTTGCCCGACCAGAAAAGCACAGCGCTACAGGCTCGGGAGCGTAGCGATTGCTCTGCTGACCACAATACATCAGTGTGGCCGGCAGTACGTATGAGTAGTATTTTTGACAGGTCCAAGCCATTCTGGTGCAGGCCGGGTGCGTAAGGAATCGCCGGTGGCGTGATCCAGGCCTGCCAGGGTCTTTGTGGCGCCAGTGTTGCCAGGGCCGGCAATAACAGCCACAAGGGGCTGTACGTGGCATCCTCTACCAGGATCTCAGTCAGTGTGCCTACTGGCCAACCACCATCTGGCAGGTGCTGATCCAGCACAGTAAAACCGGTTGCGATGGTACGTCCTGGCGCGGATATTTTCGAGCCACGCCAGATATCCCGCCGCTGCAGGCAGGATTCCAGACTCACGGCAGCGTATCGTTACGTATGATACCTACCCCGATCCCCTCAATCACCAGAGACTGTTGCCGCAGGTCAATTCGTACAGCGGTGAAGTCAGGATTTTTCGGCAGCAGGGTAACCACGTTGCCGCGACGGCGGAACTGCTTAACGGTAACCTCGTCGCCCAGTCGGGCGACGACGATCTGACCATTGATGGCTTCTTGGCTGCGGTGTACTGCCAGCAGGTCGCGGTTGAGAATGCCGGCATCACGCATGCTCATACCGCGTACCCGCAGCAGATAGTCGGCCTTGGGACTGAACAACCTGGGTGGCAGAGGATAGTAATCCTCAATATGCTCAGTTGCCAGAATTGGATTGCCAGCGGCGACTTCGCCAACCACTGGTACCCCGGACGGCGCCAGCACCCGGATACCGCGTGAAGTACCCGATCGCAACTCGATAGCACCCTTGCGGGCCAGCGTCCGCAGGTGTTCTTCGGCTGCGTTAACCGAGCGAAAACCCAGTTGTTTCGCAATCTCGGCCCGGGTAGGGGGCATACCCGTGGCATCGACAAAAGCCTGTATGCATTCGAGTACCTGCAACTGTCGGGCAGTGAGTGGCTGGTTCATGGCAGCACTTGGCTTGGAAAGTTATTTCTCATGTACTGTAATTATATACAGGTATTTTTTGAAATTGTCTAGCCTTATCCTGAGTGGTCTCCCGGTCAGACTGCGGTCTTTGCGGGAGGCTAAACCTCGATGGCGTGGGTGTTCACCCGAAATCGACTTTCTTGTCCCATGTTTTCGGCCATTTTGGATTTGCATACTGATCCGATAAACTCAGTTGCTCCTCCTTTGTAATTTTAATTGTGTTGAATAAGATTCTCACTGTGGTTCACCAGCAGGCCTCGACCCCGGGCCTACTTGGCAAAGCGCTAATGGCGCGCGGCTTTGATCTCGATCGGTGTTGTCCGTGCGTTGGAGACCCCTTGCCTCAGGATCTTGCTGACTATGATGCGGTAGTTGTGTTCGGCGGGCCACAAAGTGCGACAGATGATGGCGATCCGGGAATTCGGGCCGAGTTAGACTGGCTGGAGTCTGTGGTTATTCCCAGCGATGTTCCGACCCTGGGAATATGCCTTGGCGCTCAGGAACTCGCCCGGGTTCTTGGAGCAAAAGTTGGCCCTCGTGGCGATGGATTAGTCGAAATAGGATATTGGGAAGTGTCCCCGACCAAAGATGGAAAACCATTTCTTTTAAAGCCCACCGTGTTTTACCAGTGGCATTCAGAGACTTTCGAGATACCCCCGG
>CAJWEF010000110.1 GCA_913031305.1 uncultured Acidiferrobacteraceae bacterium | reverse complement strand
ACTCGGAGTTCTACAAACCGATAAAGCCCCTGGCAACCATGGTGGAAACACCAAAGCTGAATCGCCCAAGCCAGGTGATAGAGATAGAGATCGATGCGCTGATCGGCTCTGCGACAAAAAAGGTAACCGAGGGCAGACAAGATTCTTCAAGAAGAACGGCAGCCCAAGTGGTTGGTCTGCGCTACCTTGCGGAAAGTTACGAGCGCTCAATTAAGTGGTTTCGCGAGGCGCAGATTCTCCTGCCGACCCTGTCCCAGCTGGCAGACCCTTCGACTATTCCCGGCTCCTTGCAGGGGGCGCTTGCCAAGGTTGATCAGAATGAAGCGCATCCGCTCAACCTCTTTCGACTGCATTGGTATAACGCCCTGGATTACGCCTGGCGAGTCAGGGTGCCTGAGCACATCGTTTTACCCAAAGAGTTGACTGGTGTCGATGCCCGGATCGTGTTGGTGTTGGGTAACCGTTTTCCTATGGTCAGTTGCCACAAGGTGCTCGCCGCTTACGCTTGCCTGGTACCGCGCATCGTCAGCGGCCAGTTTGATCCTGCTCGTCATCGGGCAGTGTGGCCCTCCACAGGTAACTATGCCCGCGGTGGTGTCGCCATCTCCCGTTTGATGCGCTGTCGTGGTGTGGCGATTCTGCCGGAGAATATGAGCCGCGAGCGCTTTGACTGGCTGGAACGACAGGTCGATAACCCCGATGACATCATCACAACGCCAGGTTCGGAAAGCAACGTCAAGGAGATATACGATGCCTGCCGTGAACTGGCGCGCGATCCGGGTAACTTTATCGTTAACCAGTTCTCGGAATTCGGCAATCATCTCGCCCACTACCAGGTCAGTGGCGCCGCGTTTGTCCAGGTCTTTAATTCAATGCAGGAAAAAGAACCCGGGCTTGAGCTGTCCGCCTTTGTTGCGGCATCCGGTTCGGCAGGCACACTCGGAGCAGGAGACCGGCTCAAGGATGACTTTGGAGCAAAGATCGTTGCGGTCGAAGCGCTCGAGTGCCCAACTATGCTGTACAACGGTTACGGTGAACACAACATCCAGGGGATTGGCGACAAACATATTCCATTGATCCACAACGTGATGAACACTGACCTGGTGGCCGCGGTCAGTGATCAGGCAACAGACGGCTTGAACCTGGTATTCAACACCGAAGCAGGTAGAGCTTTTCTGCGTGAACAGATGGGTGTCGACCCGGCGGTTGTAGACAAATTGCGACACCTTGGCCTTTCATCGATCGCCAATATGCTGGGCGCAATAAAGACTGCCCAGAAATTGAACCTGGGAGCGCAGGATGTTGTTATCTCGGTCGCGACCGATGGTGCGGAGCTTTATACCAGCGAGAAAGAAAAACTGCTGGCGCAGTCTTATCCCACAGGGTTTAACGATGTACACGCGGCCGAGATTACCGCCCGCCACCTGGCGGGGATGGGTACGGAGCATATAGAGGAACTGGACGAGGTCGGTCGCAACCGTATCTTTAATCTCGGTTATTACACCTGGGTCGAGCAGCAGGGCATCAGCGCCGAAGATTTTGAGGCCCGCCGCAACCCGGCGTTCTGGAAAGAACTGCATAAGATGGGAGCAGACTGGGATGAGATGATCGGTGAGTTCAACAAGCGTACGGGTGTCACAATTGGCTAAGCCTGGTTAGCCGACGAAGGTGTGTGCCCGCACTGGTGTGATAGCGCTTAACAGGGTCTTCCGGGCAGTTCGCGCCGGTTGTTCAATCTGGACTGAGCGTTTCAGTTTGGCGTGTCTTCAATAGCAACGCCGGGTACCCAGCAGTAGCCATCGGGATCCAGCAGATAACACTCGCGCAGGCCGTGTGGCCGATCCTCGCTGGTGCGCAGTACTACGTGAGCGCCGGCGATTGCCTTTGCCTCGCAAGTGTCCGGGTCTATACCGTACAGGCGCAGTTCGATGCCTGCACCGCGGGCCCCGGCCTCGGGCAGCAGTGACGGCAGCGGGTTGGAATGGTAGGTATGATCAGCATGCAGCTGGATGAAGTGCCCGGCTGATTCGAGTACTGCAAAATCGGCGTCGGCCCGGTGCACTCGCATGCCCAAGACCTTTTCAAGAAAGTCGACACTGCGCGTGACATCGCGCACCAGCAGGTTGATGCCAAAGCCTTTCAGCGCGTGGCCGAATTCAGCTGCCGGGGCATCGCGTGCCGTTTGCTCATCCATGCATGTGCTCATTGTTGTCTTTTGTCATGACCATTACAGGCCGACGGGTGTTCTGAGTCAACTAGAATCACTCAGTAATAATGTCGCGGGATGTGTGATCAAGGGCGGCAAACTTGCTGACTGGGTAATCACCAAAGAGATGCCGTGGCTGAAAACTTGTGGCTACAAGCCGAAACAGATGGCTCGATAAACCTGCGGCTGCGGGCGATCCCGCGCTCACGCCAGGCCGGATTCGGGCCTGTGCGTGCTGGCCGCTTAGTGGTGCGGATTACCAGGCCCCCGGTCGACGGCAAGGCTAACCAGGAACTGCTGAACACTCTGGCCAGTGCCCTGGGATGCAAGCGCGCTCAACTGTCGATCGTGCAGGGGGTGACAACCCGTGACAAGACTGTGCGCGTGGCGACGCCCCCTGCGGATTTGCCTGTCACCGCAGGCGCACTGGCCCGTTACCTGGGGTTGTGATCCGCCAGTGTGTCCGAGTCAGCGTGGATCGTTGGTAACGCCATTAAAGCGCTGAGGCAGCAGGCCCGATTGGAACCAGCTGACAAAGGTGATGATACTGAATATCGGCAGGCCCAGCCTGAAGGGCTTTGAAACGGCCTCAGGAATTGCCTCGCGCCGGGGCGGTCATTTGATACCACTTGGTATGGCCAGTAGCGATTGAAATAACTAGAACCACGCTAAAGTGTCACGGCGACATCACGGTTTTCGGTGATGATTCTTTTGCCCCATGAGCCACCTTCGGCAGAATCAGTACGACACATCTCGCAGATCGATCACCCTCTACAGCGAAGAACAGCCCGATAGACTGAACAACCTGGCCTGTGGCCGTCATCGCGTAGTGACGGCTTTCCCAAGCCGACTAGAAACGTACACCCGATCGCGTCTGATCTGTTATTTTGCCTGTTGCAGAGGCGTTCTTGACAGTCTTTGGTGTGCTCGCCTACATTGAAACGTTCTACTGCCATAATGCTCGTGTAGGCAATATAAGATTTATATGTGCATTCAATCTACCACTAACATGTGCATTCAATCTACCACTAACATGTGCATTCAACCTACAGCAACTTAGAGGAGAGGAATCATGATTAAGCGCAGTGTATTTTTGCCGTTGATCGCGCTGTTCAGTGCTCTGGCCGTATTGGCCGCAGGGCCCGCGCAGGCCTGGGAGCCAAAGAAGCCGGTGGACTTTGTGATTATGGCCGGAAAGGGTGGTGGGGCCGACAAGATGGCACGCCTGATGCAAAGTGTGATCGAAAAACACGGCTTCTCATCCAAGCCGTTTGTCCCGATCAACAAACCAGGTGGTTCGGGTGCAGAGGCGCTCATTCATATGAAGGGCAAGCAGGGCGACAACCACACCGTGATGGTGACGCTCAACAGTTTTTACACCACACCGTTGCGTCAACCGAAACTGGATGTAGACATCTCGACCTTCACGCCCGTCGGGCGCATGGCTGAGGATACCTTCCTTTTGTGGGTCAACGTCGACTCGGGTATCACCAACGTTGACGAGTTCGTGGCTGCAGCCAGAGCCGCAGGCAGTGATTGGCTCATGGCCGGCACCGGCAAGGGCCAGGAAGATCAGCTGTTGACGACCTTCCTTAATAAAGCGTATGACCTCAAGATCAAGTACGTGCCTTTCAAAGGCGGCGGCCGTGTAGCCAAGGAGCTGGCGGGTAACCACTGTAATTCCACAGTGAATAATCCCTCCGAGCAGTTGGGCTTTTACCAGGCTGGCAAAACCCGGGCAATCGCATCGTTTACCCCAACACGGTTACCGTTGTTTCCAGACGCACCAACTTTCAAAGAGCTAGGCAAGGACTACGTCTATTTCATGCAACGCAGCGTAGTTGGAGCACCAGGCATGAGTGATGAAGCGGCCGCTTACTATCGTGACGTGTTCGCCCGGGTCTATGCGACGGATGAGTGGCAGGCCTACATGACTAAAAAGAGTCTGATGGGTGGTTTCCTGACTGGGCCTAAGCTCAAGGCCTACTGGGCTCGAGAGAAGGCAGTCCATGAAGTTATATTGAAGGATATCGGCGAGATTTGATCCCAAGTCCGTTGGTTTAAGGCAGAAGGGAAAAGCTGCCATGCGTAGAGCCGAGCTGTTAATGGCCCTGGTTCTTGGGGCTTTTTCGGCCTACTTGATGGTTAAGAGTGCGGAGCTCCCCATCGGCTGGATTCCTGACGAAGGACCAGGCGGTGGGGCGTTTCCCTTTTGGCTGGCATTTGGGATGCTGCTCTGTTGTGTGTGGATTGTGGCACGCTGGGTTAGGCGGAAAAGTCCGCCGTCACGTTCGACTGAGCCTTACCTGGCCGTTACAACGCGGAGCACAATAATCAGAGTCATCGTTGCACTGACTCTGATGATCGGGGCGATCCACTTTATTGGCATATACCTTTCCATCCCGCTTTTCCTGTTGTACTACGTGCGGGTGATGGGAGGCCACCGCTGGCCGCTCAGTGTAGCGGTGTCTGTGATCACACCCGTGGTCAGTTTCTTTTTCTTTGAGATTGCGCTGCGGATTACTTTACCGAAAGGTTACACCGAACCGCTTTTCTATCCGCTGTACGATATTTTCATGTGAGGCCCTGTGGAAACGTTTGACCTGCTGATGCAGGGTTTTGGCATTGCGCTGGAACCTTTGAACCTGGCACTTGTCATATTCGGCTGTGCACTGGGTCTTTTTATTGGCGCGATGCCGGGGCTTGGTTCGGTCAACGGCGTCGCCATTTTGCTGCCGATGACTTTCCTGGTACCGCCCACAGGCGCGATCATTTTTCTTGCCGCAATCTACTATGGCGCCATGTATGGCGGCGCTATTTCTTCGATCATGCTGGGAATTCCCGGCGCTTCGACCGCTGTCGCCACCACCTTTGATGGTCGGCCGCTAGCCCTTGCCGGCAAAGCAGACCAGGCGCTGATTACTGCCGCAGGCGCCTCATTTATTGGCGGCACCATATCGGTGGTGTTGTTTACGTTGTTTGCGCCTCCCTTGGCCGAAGTCGCACTGGCTTTTGGTGCTGCCGAGGAATTTTCACTGATGATGCTTGCATTTGCGACGTTTATTGGACTGGGTGGCGACGATATTCCCAAGACACTGTTTTCGATATTCATCGGCTTGGTGCTGAGCGCTGTCGGCCTGGACATCATCAGCGGAGAGCCGCGGTTGATTTTCGGCGGCCTGCCCGGGTTTTTCCATGGCATTAATTTTCTGGTTCTGGCGATCGGTATCTACGGGATTGGTGAGATGCTCTGGACCATCGAATCCAGCCATGATGGGGTAAAAGTCTCCCAGGCGTCGTTCAGCATTGGGCGTATCGCCACGCACTTGAAGGGCCTCAAACATTCACTGAAAGCCAGTTTTATGGGATCTTTTCTGGGATACTTTGTGGGCATACTGCCGGCTGCCGGTGCAACCCCGGGATCCATCATGGCTTACGGCATGGCCAAGACGATGTCCAAGGATCCGGACTCTTTTGGCAAAGGCAACATTGAGGGCGTGGCCGCACCTGAATCGGCTAACAACGCTGCCAGCACGGGTTCCATGCTGCCTATGCTCACCCTGGGTATTCCCGGGTCGCCGACTACGGCGATCCTGCTGGGCGGCATGGTGATCTGGGGTCTGGAACCCGGGCCGATGCTGTTCGTTGAACACCAGAGTTTCGTCTGGGGCCTTATTGCCAGTCTCTACGTGGCGAACCTCTTCGCCATGTTGATCAACCTGGCATTCATACCGGCGTTCATCGGCGTACTGCGCATGCCTTTTACCATCCTCGCGCCTATCATTTTTGTGCTGTGCCTGGTGGGTGGCTACGCGCCCACGCAAAACATGCACGATGTCTGGTTGATCCTGATTTTTGGAATCGTGGGTTACCTGATGCGCAAACTGGATTACCCACTGGCACCAGCGGTATTGGCGATCGTGTTGGGTCCACTGGCTGAGACATCAATGCGTCAGGCCTTGTTGATGAGTGACGGCAATCTGATGATCTTTATCGAAAGACCCATCTCGGGCCCGATCATGGGTGGCGCTGTTGTGCTCTTTTTGCTGCCACTGCTAAAACTGTTGCGTAAGCCGCGCGTACCAGTATCGGATTGAGGCTCGCCGTAATTTTTCGGCGATCCAGGTTTACCCCGAGAGTTATCGATTACACCATTGACCGAGCCGTTCCGGCCCTTGCGATCTTTCTGTTACAACCGCTGTGGAAGCGGGGCCGGTCAGCAGGCCAAGGACGGTTACGATCGAGCTGATTTTCACAGCGGATACCCGCATCAGTTGGACACCCTCCCGGTATTAGCGCTATCGTTCGAGCAACGCATAAATGCAACCATAAGGGTGTTGGGTCATAGGCTGTAGTGATTTCGCTTGGCCGGGGGAGAGGCGTTATCGCTGGCTGTGTTACCTTCCCGGTGCGCCTGAAGGTGGACTTACCGATGGGAACAGTACCCGTACAACAAGGAGCACGTCATGAGTGATGAACTGTGGCAATTGAGCGCTTGCGATGTGGCGCAAGGCATCCGTGAGCAGCGTTTTACCAGTGAGGCGGTCGTGACTTCGGTGACGGAGCGTATGGCAGCCCACAACCCCCGCCTCAATGCCATAGTGCTTGATCTTGGTGATGAAGCCCTGATGCAGGCGCGTGTGGCCGATGCCAGCGTCAAAGCCGGATCGCCGCTAGGGCCATTGCACGGTGTGCCTGTTACGATCAAATCCAATATCGATGTCAAGGGTCAGCCCACCCCCAATGGCCTGCCCGCCTTTGCTGATCTCATCGCGCAGGATGATTCTCCGGTGGTAAGCAACCTGAAAAATGCTGGCGCAATTATTGTCGGGCGCACCAATACACCGGAACTGTCAATGCGTCTGACCACTGACAACCCGCTGTACGGCCGCACGCTTAACCCCTGGGATGACAACGCCAGCCCGGGCGGTTCTTCCGGCGGTGCTTCATCTGCCGCGGCTGCGGGTTTTGGCCCGATTCACCACGGCAATGACATAGGCGGGTCGCTACGCTGCCCCGCGTTTAACTGCGGCCTGTCTACGGTCAAACCCACCTTTGGTCGGGTGCCGGCCTATCTGCCCTCGGCACCCGCCGAGCGGGGGATGCTGGCCCAGTTGATCTCGGTGCAAGGCGCCATCTGCCGCGAAGTGCGTGACGTGCGCTTGGCGCTTAAGGTCATGGCTGGACATGATGCGCGCGACCCTTTCTGGATGCCGGTGCCTTTTGATAATTGGCCCAGCGAGCCTTCCCCTATCCGGGTCGGTGTAACGACCGAGTCCTACGGTCATCCCATTCACCCGCAGATCAGTCAGGCGATCGATCAGGCAGCAGGATACCTGTCGGATGCGGGTTATGCTGTTGAGCCGGTGACTACGCCTTCGGTAGACGATGCAGCGAAGGCTTGGTTCACTTTTCTGGGGGCGGAGCTTGAGACTTTCATGATGCCACTGGCGCGCGAACATGGCAGCGCAACCATCCAGCAGATCTTTGAGTGGTACTTCCAGATGGGTGAAACAGCCGATGCGACAGCTTACCGTGAGGGGATCAAGGAGCGTACGGCAATGACCCGCCAATGGGATGTGTTCCTTGAGCGAACACCTTTAGTGCTGGCGCCGTATTTTTTGCAGCCCACCCCCGAGTGGGATTGCGATGCAAAAAGCCTTCAAGGCACACGGGATGTTTTCAACGCGGCGATCTACAGCACTGGTATCAACTGGGTCAGCCTGCCGGCTGGGGTTACCCCGATCGGCTTGATCGAGGAATTGCCCGCCGGGGTGCAGTTGATCGGCCGACGCTACCGCGAGGATATGATTCTTGATGCCATGGCGGCGATCGAAGCCCGAGTCGGCGTGCTGACCCGGGAATTGTGGGCGCGCGAGCGCTGACCTTCGCTGTCAGCGGTTCAGGCTTGGCCTTGGTCGACCCGGTGAGTTTCAAACTCAGCCGGTGAGGTGAACTCGATCAGTTCCACGTCATCGGAGCAGGCAAGTTCATCGTGAATAATGTCCGCAGGCTGCAGGCAACTGTCACCGGCACGAAAGGTGAACTCGCCCTGTCCCTCGTAGGTGAAGCGAATCCAGCCCTTTAGCACGTAGATCATCTGGAACTGAAGGTCGTGCACGTGTGGCCCGGTGTGAGGAAATTCCGACACCGGTTTTTTACACGGATGACATGAGCGTTGTAGTGTCCGCCAGTGGCCTCGCCGATGCCCAGGTCCCGGTATTCAAAAAATTTTCGTAAACCCTGGGTCCATTGCGCGTCATCCGCGCGAGCTGTGCAGAATTTCTGTCGGTTGTGATTCATGAGAGCTCCTTTCGGTTGGCAACAATATCGCCTGCTCTGCAGCGCCGCCTCGGCGACGACAACTTAAAGTAGGCGACGGTGGATTCAACTGGTCAATGCAACACAGAATACTGGATGAAAGATTACGGGGTG
>CAJWEF010000109.1 GCA_913031305.1 uncultured Acidiferrobacteraceae bacterium | reverse complement strand
AGTATGCTTGTAGCGTGGTTTCCAGTTGTGGAGCCACAACCGTTACCCGAGCTCGTGCGCGCAGCAGCAGGTCTATCTTGCGCTCGGCGACCCTTCCCCCACCCACCACCAGGCAGGGTATGTCGCGCAGTTTGAGAAAGACTGGAAGGGCGTCCATGAATCAGAGTTTATTACGGGGCAGTGGTCATTGTGCGTGCCGCACTGGCTGGGTGCTATATCCAGATGGCAATACAAGCAAATTCCGCATCAGCGCCGGCATTTGCTTGGGCATTGTTTCCCCTCGTGCTGATATAGACTTTCGCTCCAGGCACCAGCGAAAATAAGGTTTGGTGTAATGCGTCCAGCGCTCTGGCTGGTTATAGGGTGCCGGTCAGGTCCCATGGGGAGAGCGCATCCGGCTAAATTGACAGCAGCTAGAATCCGGCCTTGGCGTAAAGCGCCTGCGCTCGCACTGGGTCGCGTTCGATCCCACGACCCTGCTCAAGCATCTGTGCCAGCGCTACCATCGCCCCTTCGAGACCTTGAGTTACCCCAGCCTCAAACCAGTGCACTGCCCGGGCGTCATCTTGCTCAACGCAGTCGCCACTCATATACATGAAGCCAAGGCCATGCTGGGCAAGGCCATGCTCCTGGGCAGCCGCACGCTGCATCCACTTGTAGGCAAGCTGTTCGTTACGGACAAGACCAAGACCATTCTGGTACATAATGGCCAGGCGATATTGGGCCTCGGCGCTGTCATTTTCAGCGAGTCCCGATAGTAGCTGCATTGCCCGGGAAAAATGCTTGGCTTCAAAGGCGGCAATGCCGCTGGCCAGCTGCAGTGCGGTATCTTCAGGTTTATTCATGGTCAGGTGTATGGTTTTTCTGTTGCAGGCCTGTTGTTGGGCCCAAATACTGAGACCCAGTCTACAAAGCGTAGCAGTACACTTGGCAAACGACACTATCCAATTGGATATGGAAGCCTGCCCGGCTCACACCCTAGACTATCGGCTTCTAGGTGACTAAGCGGTATGGGATTACTCCCGTCCAGATAACGCAACAGCCTGCAAGATGCGCCAATATCTTCAAAAAATTGCCACCGGACCAGAACTCAGTAAGGATCTGTCCCGTGATGAGGCTCGTGCAGCGATGACCGAAATTCTGTCCGGTGGGGCCGACCCGGTCCAGGCGGCTATTTTTCTGATTGCACTGCGGATGAAGCGCGAAACCATGGCTGAAAACCAGGGAGTGCTCGATGCCTTGTTGGCCCATGCCAATCAGGCGAGCGCTAAAGTGGATGACGTGCTTGACCTGTCAGACCCTTTTGATGGATTTACCCGGAGCATGCCGGCGGCACCTTTTCTGCCCGTAGTGCTCGCGGCTTGCGGCATTGCAACGGTCAGCAATGGTGCTGAATCGATTGGTCCGAAATTTGGTGCCACCCATCGCAAAGTCTTGCGTAGCGCGGGTATCGACGTCGACCTGAGTCCGGATCAGGCAGCTGAGCAACTCGCAGATCCAGCTGTCGGTTGGGCCTACGTCGACCAGAGGTTTTCTTGTCCATCATTACATGAACTTGCCGAACTGCGTACCCGTATTGTCAAGCGACCGTGTCTTACCACGCTGGAAGTGTTGTTGGGTCCGGTGCGTGGTCGCAGCCGGACCCATTTGTTGACCGGTTATGTGCACAAACCCTATCCGCCCGTTTACACGGCACTTGCTCGTGAGTCAGGTTATGCCTCGGCGATGATTGTGCGCGGGGTCGAAGGTGGAGTGATTCCGTCGCTTAATCAGCCGTCGAAACTTTTTGTTTACCAGGGGGATGAGTTGGACAACGAAGTGCGGCTAGACCCGTCGGATTACGGAATAAGCGCGACGGTACGCAGTGTGCCTCTGCCAAAGATAATCCCGGCCGGTGACGCTGGTGATGAAATCATGACAGCGCTGGATCCGGATGCCTTGGCAGCTTCTTCAGCGGAGGCTGGGTTGCAGGGATTAGCGGGGGTCGATGGGCCGGTCAGGGATAGCCTGGTCTACGGCGCCGCGCTGTGCCTATGCCAACTTGGCCTGGAGTCAGATACGATCGGCGCATCAGAGAAAGTCCGTTCAGTACTGGACAGCGGTGCGGCCATGCGGCGATTCGAGGCGGCGATTCAGTAATCCATGCGCCGCGCGCTACGCTCCAATCCTCTCTGGTTCTCCATCATCGTATCGGCGATCGGCGAGAGGATGATTTCCATCGCCAGGCCCATCTTGCCGCCGGGCACCACAATGGTGTTTCGCCGTGAAATAAAAGAGTCATGAAGCATGGACAGCAGATAGGGAAAGTCCACCCCGAACTTGTTCGGATCACGAAAACGGATCACGACGAAGCTTTCATCAGGCGTTGGGATGTCTCGGGCGATAAAGGGGTTTGAAGTGTCAACCGTCGGCACGCGCTGGAAGTTGATATCAGTGCGGGAAAACTGGGGTGCGATGTAGTGCACATAGTCATGCATGCGCCGCAGAATGGTTTCAGTCACGGCTTCCGGTTCATAACCGCGGCTTGCTGTGTCTCGGTGGATTTTTTGAATCCACTCAAGATTCACAATAGGGACCACCCCCACCAGTAGGTCGACGTGTTGGGCGATATTGACCTTGTCGTTCACTACGCCGCCATGCAGGCCTTCATAGAAAAGCATGTCGGTGTTATCGCCGATATCTTCCCAAGGCGTAAAAGTTCCTGGCTTTTGCTTATAAGGCGCCGACTCTTCATCGTTATGCAGGTAATAGCGTATTTTTCCGGTGCCAGTCTCACCGTAATCACGGAAAAGGCTCTCCAGCTTCTCAAAGTGATTTCCGTCTGGACCGAAGTGGCTCAGGTTCTCGCCACAGGCCTGCGCTTTGGCAACCTGGTCACGCATCTGGTAACGATCGTATTTGTGAAAACTATCGCCCTCGACAATACATGCCTTAAGGCTTTCACGAAGGAAAATATGCTCCAGCGCAGTCTTGACGGTACTGGTACCGGCGCCTGATGAGCCGGTCACGGCAATCACGGGGTGTCTAGTGGACATGAGTTTTCTCCCCTGCGCCGGGTAGAGAACTGCCAGGCAACAGGTGTAACCGATTTAATAATTGTGACTATACGGGATAGGTATCATCAGAATAAGCAAATTTATTTTATTTCATAAATAAGTTTATACTTATCCTCGGACTGGCCTGTTATTTCCTAGGTACAGCCGCAGGTCAGGGAGAGTCTATGCATATAACGATTCGGCAATTACAGGTATTTGAGGCGGTCGCCCGGCACCTGAGTTATACCCGTGCCGCAGAGGAACTGTATTTGACGCAGCCCGCAGTCTCTATGCAGATTAAGCAACTGGAAGGCTCGACTGGGTTACCGCTGTTCGAGCAGATCGGCAAGAAGATTTACCTGACTCAGGCCGGTGAAACCATGTTGGTGCATGCTCGAACCATTATGCAGCACCTGGCCGTAGCCGGTGAGGAGATGAACGAACTTCTGGGCGTGGACTCTGGGCGTCTGCGGATCGCTATTGCTTCTACCGTGAATTATTTTGCTACCCGACTGCTTGCGACTTTCGCTCATGAGCATCCTGCGGTGGAAATCTCTTTGGATGTGGCCAACCGAGAATCGCTTCTGGCCCGCCTTGACGATAACGTACCTGACCTCGTGCTGATGGGTCAGCCGCCAAAGGATATGGATCTGGTATCTGAGTCATTCATGGATAATCCGCTGATTGTGATCAGTGCCCTGAATCACCCGCTGGCTGGGCGTCGCAAAATTCTTTTGAGCGACCTGGCCCAGGAGAAATTCCTGGTTCGTGAGCCAGGATCAGGAACGCGGATTGCCATGGAGCGATGTTTTGCTGAAAACGATTTTCATTACCAAAAAGGGATAGAGCTGACGGGTAACGAGGCGATTAAGCAGAGCGTCGAGGCAGGCTTGGGTCTGGCGATTGTGTCGGCCCATACGGTTGAGTTAGAACTCACCCTCAAGCGTCTCATTCAGTTGAATGTGCAGGGGTTTCCGATCATGCGCCGCTGGTATGTGGCACACCGACGCGGCAAGCGCCTGTCACCAACAGCCGAGGCTTTTCGCAAGTTTGTCCTTGAGGCCGGTACCAAGGTCAGCTAAGAGCTACGCCTAGCGCTGACAAAGCATATAACCACTTTCTACAGGCAGATAAAGAAACGCAATCCCGCTTTGCGCTGCGCTAAAGGATAATCAACGATCTTAAGGTTTGATTGACAGCACTCCCACGGAGGTTATCCATGTTTAAGTTTGTTTTGAAAGCTGGCTTGGTAGCGGGCAACTTTGCACTTCTGGCCAGTTTCGCAGTAACAGCCCATGCCGCACCAGTCATGATGTCAAGCGAGTGGGGCAGCGCAGTGTGCGATGCCTGGAACCAGGATCCGGTATTGACCGATGAGCTCGCAAGCTCGGGCTGGGTTGATAACAATGCGGGTCGTCCATCCAAGGTCATGCACGTTTATCGTAGCGATTGTGGAGATGAGCCGACCGCGGAGATCCGAATTGCACCCGTCGATGGTAAAGCGCAGTGCGTGTACGGGGGTGCGGTTGAGACCACAACTCTGAACAAGAAAGTGGATTACCGGATGCATGCCAAGACCGCGCGCTGGGTTGAAATGGGCTCTGGCGAATACGGACCGATGAAAGCCATGTCATTCATGCGCTTGAAGTTTTCGGGCCCAAAATGGGAAGCCATGAAAAATATGGACCCGTTTTCCAGTTTTCTACTGCTAGTTGGCGTTGTTCCGAGCGATACCGCCACCTGCCCCTGATAGAACGCACTGGCCTGGCCACCTGAGCCGGGCCGGTGGTTCACTTCCTCACCGACGCGCCGACAGCGGTTGGTGATGGACTGCTATGCCAGTTCTTTTCTCGCCCGGTCGGAGCGAGCGTTGGCTGTTTGCCAGATCGGTTTTTGATAGTGGCAAGTTAGGCGTGTCAATTTGTGCCCGGAAGTCATAAAATTAACTTATTAAAGACTACAAACTCCTAATGGAGTCTGGTCACGCATTTTCGGGATGCACACATATCGGGCCCAGCCCGCGGCAAGGTGAACACAAGATGGCTGATCGACGACTACAGGTTTTTACAACGGTGGCACGGGTACTCAGTTTTACCAAGGCAGCCGAGGCATTGCATATGACGCAGCCCGCAGTGACCTTCCAGATTCGTCAGCTGGAGGATTACTTCAATACTCGTCTGTTCGATAGAACGCATAATCGCATCAGCCTGACCACGGCTGGGGAGCTCGTCAAATCTTATGCCGATCAGGTGATCGCGCTATACAACGAGATGGATAACGAGGTCCGCAAATTGACCGGCGATGTGCTGGGCCCCCTGGTGCTTGGGGCCAGTACGACCATCGGTGACTATGTTATTCCCAGCATTCTCGGTGAATATAAGGTGAAGTTTCCTGAAGTGTTAGTACGCCTGCATGTGGCTAACACGGAAGGTGTTATCCACATGGTCGAAAGCAACGAGATCGACATTGGTATTGTCGAGGGGCCAGTGAGTAACAAGAACCTGGTATCCAAGATATGTTGGGATGATGAATTGGTCGTCGTCATGCCGCCTGGGCACCCGCTGGCAAAGTCATCATCAGTGGCTATCGAAGCAATCCTGGAGTACCCCTGTATCAGCCGCGAAGAAGGATCGGGTACCCGTAATGTTATTGTGGACTATATGCGTGGCAGGGGCCACGAATTTTCTGACCTCAACCTGACCATGGAGTTTGGTAGCCCTGAATCAATTAAGAGTGCTGTTGTTGCTGGCTTGGGTATCTCAATTCTGTCTGTTGCCACACTGAACAAAGAACTACAGCTTGACATGTTGGCCAAGGCTAGCCTTGATCCACCCCTGACTCGACCCTTTTCAATTGTTTATCAGAAGCAGAAGTTCCGATTGCGGGCGATGGATGAGTTTCTGGATTTTACCGAGGCACATTGCGTTACCAAGCAATCGGTCCAGTGAATCAATTTGACGGCCAGGCGATCAGCCTGAGTCCGGCACGTGATGGCTGATCCCGACCGTAAGCATTGGCAGGCTCTATTTGATAGATTGACAGCGGAGCACCGGCAAAGTCTGCTGAATTTTGCCCAATACCTGCTATCGTGCCAACCGGACTCGGTCTCGGCAGAGCTTGAAGTTGCTGATATTCCCCGCCCGCGAAGCGAAAGTGTAATTGGGGCAATCCGTCGCCTGTCTGAAACTTATCCCATGCTTGATCGGGCTAAACTTTTTAACGAAGCTTCGTCCCTGATGACCCAGCATGTGCTTCAGGGCTCAGAGGCAGATGCGACTATTGATCAACTGGAGGCTCTCTTTAGTGGTCGTTACGAAGATTCGCTGAAAAAAGAACATTAATCGACCTGAAACGAGTCAATTTGTATTGCTGGGTAGCATCCTTTAGTTGTTCAGCATTGCCTGAGTGACAAAAAATATGAAAGAATCGGTGTCGCTAACTAGGTAACGGATCCGGACCACAGTTTCATGCCAGATGACACACATAATGTTTCTGATGCCGACGGCTATAGGCCCAATGTCGGCATTGTGTTGTTCAACAACCTCGGGCAGGTGTTGTGGGCGCGGCGTACGCGCCATGATGGTTGGCAGTTTCCTCAAGGCGGCGTAGAGCAAGGAGAGACAATTGAGCAGGCGGCCTACAGGGAGCTTTTTGAAGAGGTTGGACTGCGTCCACAGAATGTGCAGCTGATCGGCCGAACTCGCCAATGGTTGCGTTACGATGTGCCGGGCAAGTTACGGTCCCGCAGAACCACCTTTCGTGGGCAGAAACAGATGTGGTTCCTGATGCGCATGCTTGCGGCAGACGACAAAATCTGCCTGGACCATAGCGCTGTACCCGAGTTCGATTATTGGCAGTGGGTGGATTACTGGTTGCCAGTCAAACAGGTAGTGGCATTCAAGCGTACGGTGTACGAGACGGCACTGTCTGAGTTGGAGCCTCTATTACAGCGGGTCTAGATCGCACCGCTAGGCTCGCTGTGATCAGGCCGGTGCTTCAGCTACGTTTTGGATCACGCAGTCGGTGAATCAATTCAGTGGTTGAACGTTGGTAGCGAAAAGGCAAACTGTGGACGGCGCCGCCGGCTGCCTGCACGATATCAGCCCCGACAATTTCCTCCTGACTCCAGTCACCACCTTTGATCAGATGGTCCGGTTTGATTTGGCGGATAAGCTCCAGCGGGGTCGCCTCATCAAACGCAGTAACGAGACTGACACACTCAAGCGCAGCGACGAGTGCCATGCGGTCTTCCAGCGGGTTGACCGGCCGTCCGGCGCCCTTATCCAGTTGGCGTACCGAGTCATCTGTATTCAGGGCCACTAGCAGCGTGGCTCCCAGCCCAGCTGCTTCCTCAAGGTAGGTGATGTGGCCACGATGAAGAATATCGAAACAGCCGTTGGTAAAAACCAGTGGCCGCTGGGCGGAGTCGACCCGCCGCTTCAGCGCTTTTGGGTCGAGGATGATTTTACGGGCGCTGTTCACCCCAGAATGACACCGGCTGATACTCAGATGTACTCAAATACTTTGATCACACGTACGACGCCTGGCACAGATCGGGTCACTTTGACAGCGGCTTCAGCCTCGGCGCGGGTCACCAGCCCCATCAGATAAACATTCGCCCGTTCGGTTACCACCTTGACCCGGGTAGGGTCCAGTGCTCCCGACGTTGCCATCGCTGTTTTGACTCGGGTGGTGATCCAGCCATCGTTGGCACGGCTGGTGTGACTCGATTTGCCCGCAAGCTCCAGTCGATTGATAACTTGCTGTGAACCTTTATGCGCCTTGGTCAGATCGAGAATCTTGTCGATATCTCTTTGGTCGGGCACTTCACCGGTCAGCAGAACAATTCCATTAAATACTGTGACGCTGACATTCTCATTCTGGATCTCTTTTTGGTCACTGATTGAACCGCGAATATCGAACTCGATTTTGTTGTCGTCCCAGTAGACCCTCGCACCACGGCGGTCGCGGGCAACGTCGACGGCGATCACTACAGCGGTGGTAGCCACGACAATACCGCAGCCACTGACTGTAACAGCGGTCAGCAGCGCTAATAAGGTATGCCTGAAGGGTCTTTTCGGAATGGCGTAACGAAACTGGATCATGAAGATTATCCGCAGAAGTGTTTATCGATCAGTCGACATAGGCAGTGGATGATTATAGCGTGAGCTTCCTGGATTCGCGCAGTGTTGTCGGACGGTACGCGTAGCTCGATATCGGTATCACGCAGCAGATTGCCCAGTTGACCGCCCTCACGCCCGGTGAATGCCGTGATAGTAAGATCTGTGATGTCCTGGGCCGTGCGTACCGCCGCGAGGATATTCGGCGAGTTACCCGATGTCGTGATAGTGATCAGGTGATCACCTGATCGACCCAGAGCCTCGACCTGTCGTGAAAAGACCTGGGTGAAATCGTAATCGTTGCCAGTTGCGGTCAAGGCGGCGGTATCGGCAACCAGTGCAATAGCCGGCAAGGCTTGACGTTCTTTTTCATAACGCGCCAGCAGTTCGCTGCTGAAATGTAATGCATCACTGGCGGAGCCACCGTTACCGCAAAGCAGCACCTTGCCGCCACCGTCTAGTGTTTCAATAATGGCTCGCCCTGCCCGGGCAATAGGGCCCGCCAGCCGGTCAGCACTGGCGAGTGCGGTCTGTGCACTGGCGCCGAACTGGTCGCGAATAT
>CAJWEF010000108.1 GCA_913031305.1 uncultured Acidiferrobacteraceae bacterium | reverse complement strand
CAATTACAAAATCCTGGTGTAGCAGGAGGCCCGGTCGATAATGCCTTTTTTGCGCCCATTGAGCCCGCCAGCGCGGTCCAGCATGGCTTAGCCGTATCGATTGCGATACCCCAGACGCCAATGCAATCTAACCAGCCGGGCGGTAAGGTCAATGGTAAAGCCATTGATGTTTTTCCAGCGGCCATTTTGCGTCTTACCAGCAGTGAAGGCGATCTGGTGCCGCTTGACCGTGGCCTGTTAAGAAATCCCAATGGGGATAGTTATTGGGATCTCACATTATCACCGGGGAAGGTCTTCTCGGAAGCATCAGACGGACATTGGTCTCGCGCTGCACTGCCATTTCAGTTGAGCAATATCTTTGAAAATGATACCCATCACGGTATTGCAACATTTTTATTTAACGAAACGGATATCTCGTCAATCTTCTTCCAGGTCGTTGTTGAGACTAAGGCCTTTTTAGTGCCGGACAATCTTCTGGCATGGGGCTGGTTAGAGGGGTGTGTACAAAGCCTGAGCCATAATGAGTGCGATTTAACGCGCAAAGCGTACCGGGAAGAAAAACGTGATAGCTTGCCAATGAAATCATTGAATATCTGGCGCTCACAAGCCACTGAAAATCTGATGCGAGATATAGAGCAAGGTTTTGGTGGTGACACGAGTATTGTCAATGGCCTGGTTAAGAACGAGGTGATCTACGCAACGCCTTGTCGGACGGCAAGGGGTGATTACCCTTATCCGCGTTCGATGAAGTTTGGCATCTGGTCTGCAACCAAGACGGCTTTTTGTACCATTGCATATCTGCGTCTTGCACAAGTGATGAAAGAGGATCCACGGGGTTACGAAGTGGCCACCTTGCTACCTGAAGCCAGAGGAAATGAGAAGTGGTCGGGTATCACGATTGGCCATTGCATGGACATGGCTACGGGCATTGGCACCGGTGCCCAAAACGGTACAGAGCCAAATGTGTTTGGAGATTACCTGATTGAACCGTGGCAATCACGAGAGTCAG
The DNA here is from genome assembly GCA_913031305.1 of uncultured Acidiferrobacteraceae bacterium. Taxonomy (GTDB): domain Bacteria; phylum Pseudomonadota; class Gammaproteobacteria; order Arenicellales; family UBA868; genus UBA868. Next base: position 7,825 of record CAJWEF010000108.1, on the reverse strand, counting down.
AAGAAGGGCTTAACACCTATAACCACTATCACAATTGGTTCCTCGCACCGAGCCAGCACGAGAAGAATCTTGCCGCATTTGCCTGTCCGAGTTATCCGTGGCCTGCGGGAACCGTGGCGCGTTATCGTGACCAGGATCTGTATATCGCAGGCGCTGCCCTGGACGCTCTGCTGAAATCACACCGTGGCCCTGATTCACGCCTGTGGGACATGGTTCGTGACGAGGTCTATGAGCCAGCCGGCATTCACCATGCGGTTAAGTTTCACACGATTGAGCCCGACCCTGCGAGCGAAGCGCCGCTGACAGATGCCGGGCTGCTGTTAACCATGGATAACGTGGCTGCCCTTGGAAAGTTGATTCTGGACGGTGGGAAAATTCAGGATCAGCAAATTCTTGACCCGCAGTTATTGGAGGGCATTTTTTCGTTCGATACAAATAAAGGCCTCCCCACAGGAACCTATACAGAACATGGGCAAGTGCATTACTACGGCGCGACCTGGCACCTGCCTTATCAGTCGCGTGGTGGGCAAAAAATGTGGATACCCACTATGAGGGGCTATGGTGGGCAATATATTCAAATCTTGCCTAACCGGACGATTAGTTTTCGCTTTGGGTTCGATTCCTACGAGACAGATGAGCGTTATGACGCACTTAAGCTGGTAAGGCTGGCCGATGCGGTTGATCCGTTCTAGGCCAGGCGTGGGGGTTTTGTCATAAAATAGAAGTCATAAAAAGGTGTCTTCTGATTAGCCAAAGACCGGTTCAATTCTGACAATAACCTTGTCTAAGTCTCCTCTCAGGAAACGCACATCTGACGGCCGCCTTAGGATGGAGGTCAAGCCGGCGATGATGTCGCTGCCAAAGCATCGGATAGTAAAACGGTCCAACTCAAGATGTTTGGCGTGATACACGAGCGTTCTGGACGAAAGTGGACTGGAGGCGATGACCCCGGGTTGGGGTGGATTGCGCCAATGGACGTGATGTGGCCGGTTTTTCAGTGGTCAGTCAGGCGGGATTAGCGACTTGAGCGGGCTTTGGGGGCTCACGAACCAACTAAGACAGTCTAAGCAAGACAGCATAGACTGTGTATTTGCTTGATTCATCGCAAATCGATTACCCAATAACGATGCACTGTTGGTGTTGTTGATCCATTGCTCAATGACTCATAATTTCTAAGAAAAGTGAAGCGCGGAAGGTTGGATCTCACCAGACACTGGTGGCCGGCTTAAGAAGTCGCCCAGTGCTTAGCCTCTGAAGCCTGAAGGAAAACAGCAATGACTGCAAGATTTGAACTAAGAGCGCGGTATATAGAAGGATGGTACGAGCTTGATGCTGAAAAACTGGTATCGGCAGCATCATCTGATTTTATATTTGACGATCCCGCTGAAGCATTACCCGTCAATAAAGAATCATTGGCGCAATACATGGTTCGATGGGATACGCGAACTCGATTACTGGGTGCGACAAACGAATGGAATCTTTCAGACGAGGTCCGTCAGGATAACAATGGAATCTTGACCGATTGGGAGTGGTGGGAGCTAAAAGGCACTGAGCTTTGCGGCATGGCAATGGTCAAAACCAGGGACGATGGAGTGTTTCTTGAACGGATAACGTATTTTGATCGAGCCCAGCAAAACAGATGAGTCGAACCAGAACAGCCGGCAGGAATAATCCTCTTTAATGGAGGCGCCAAACTATTGTTGTAAAATAAGATCACAGGTCACATAAACATTAAAAAAATCTGGAGAAATAGATATGGCAGTTTCACTGCAAGTGCTTTACCCGGTAGGTGAAGGCACCACTTTTGATTACGATTATTATCTTGGCCAGCATATGGCCATCGTTGGCGACGTTATGGGGGAGCACATTGAAAGTACTTTAGTCACCAAGGGACTTGCCGGTGGACCAGGGGTTGCAGCGGGTTACCATGCAGTTGCGACGATTGTATTTTCGAGCCAGTCGGCAATGGACGCTGCTTTGGCGAATGCGGGCCCAGCTCTTGAAGATATACCAAACTTTACTAACGCGCAGCCACAAATGTTAATAGGCGAGGTAGTCGGTTAACCTGGGCGATGTTTACGAGTGCAAACCAGGTCATCAGGCTCAAGTACTGGGAGACGAACCTTGCGTCATGATTGAATTCGACAGTCAGACTGCAGCAACCTATGCTCAGGACTGAGCCTTTGCTGTCAGACTTCTGACACTTTACAGAACCCCGCTTCGGCGGGGTTTTTTGTTGCAATACCCTTGCCCAGGATGTCCCGCTTCTCGGGTTCGGAGTCGCAGGTAGAACAGCAATAGCGCTTGCACCTGCTTTGCAATACCGCAGTGATCATATCTCCTAAATCCTTTTGCTCACAATGAGTTCATGGCCCACAGGATCGCTCCAGGCCAACGGTAATTGCTTTGCTGCAATGCTGCTCTGGGCCACCGGTTTTGTCGCCCTAGAGTATCTGCTGGATGATTGGGGTGTCTTGTCATTGTCTGTACTGCGTTTGGCGGTCAGTGTGGCCTTTCTAGTGCTGTGGTGGGGTTGGACCGAAGGGTGGACCAAAGTTTTTGGGGCGCCTTGGCGAAAAGGTGTAGTTATTGGCGGTCTGGGGTGGGGGGTTGGCTCGGTCTTTCTTTTAATGGGCCAGAAGTTGTCGGACCCGGTGACTGTCACAATTGTTGTGGCAATGATGCCGATCGCAGGCGCGACTACGGAGATCGTATTTGACAACCGCCGGTTGTCATGGCGTCTGGTTGTCGGAATTATCCTGGCAGTTTTCGGGGGCTATCTTGCGACCGGGACGCAATTGACACAAGGGCATTTTGGCTTTGGGGTGGTGTTGTGTCTTGGTGCGATATTTTTGTTTGCCTGGGTTACTCGTGCGACGACCCGTCAGCTTGAACCGCTTAGCCGTACTGGGCAGACAGCAGTGACGCTTAGTGGGGGAATGCTGGTCACCCTGGCGTGGTGCGGGATCTCAATTGTGGCCGGCCTTGGAGAAACCCATATAGGCACAATCGACACAGGAGACTGGTTACCCCTGTTTATTGTTTTATTGCCTTCATCAGGCATCGCGCAACTGTTGTGGATTCGTGGGGCAGGGAAACTGGGCATTCTGCTCGCATCCTTTCATATGAATGCGGTACCGTTTTATGTGATGGTCATTCTGGTTTCATTATCCCTTGGCCAGTGGCATTGGCTGCAGGCGGGTGCGGTAGCGTTGGTGGCCCTAGGCGTGCTGGTTTCCCAGATGAGCCCAGGCGTATTTACCCAGCGGCGGAAAACATCGCAGACTCGCCTTGATTAGGCCGGTGGGCAATTCCCAGTTGTTCATCATCAGCCAGGGGCAGTCCGTGGGTTTGGCAAAATTCCAGGGCATCGTCAATGTTGGCCAGCGCATGTTCCGGATGGTGTGCATCCGAATTACAGATGACGGTTATCTGGTAATCTGAGGCGATTGCCCAGAATTGTCCCCATGGGTAGCCCGGGATTCCTTTCGTATTATTGGCCGCCTGTTTGCGAAAACCACCTCCATTGACTTCGAGCGGCTTATTGCATGCCTCAGCCGCTGCGAGTATGTCGTGCGTGCAGGCGGTTAGATCTTCAGTCCAGCTTTTGTTGGATAGGCCAAAGACATCTGGGTGAGCGATAAATGAGTAAAGATCGGATTCCATCATTCCGCACAGGTGAGCGCTGTAGGCCCGCAGTTTGGCTGCATTACTCATGCCAGAATATGAATCTTCCCATTTACCGTTTATTGGCGTGTAGTGCCCGGCACCGATCAGGTAGTCGAACTGGCGCTCACCCAGGATTTCATCCTGGTAGAAACTGCGAGCGTCCTTAAAGTCCTCACACTCCAGCCCCATTAGTACAGTCATGTCGGTAAAGCGCAACCGGGTATCTTCTACTGCCTGTTGGTATCCATCTAGTTCTGCCAGCGCCATGCGGACATTGTTGAAACGATCTTTGGGCAGGGGTGTGTGATCCGAGATGCCATAGGTGTCAGCACCGCCCTCGCGGGCCGCATGTACATAGTCAAGGACATCCCCGGTCGCATGTTTGCAACGATAAGTATGGGAGTGCAGATTGCGTCTGAGCGCTTTAGCTATGTTCATGGCGGTGTTGTTGGTGTGTGGCAGGTTTCACTACGGAAGGCCATAAGATATTACAGACAAATGACGGCTTGCCCACCTCTGTTAGGATCTTATCCGGGCACTCAAGTAAACTTGGCTGATTGGGAGCCAACCCACAGTCACCTACTGGCTGGGGCAATTCAGGTATAGATGAGCAAAAGCATTATTTTACTGACAATAAGCTGTTTATTATGGTTTGCTCCAGCAAGGGCCGAACAGGTCGGTGCACAGATTTACGACAATCAGTGCAAATCCTGCCATGGCAGCGAAGGATTAGCGCTTGATACGCCCATTTTGCATGGCCAAGAGCCGGCATATATCGTGAAGTCACTCCAGGCATTTAAGAAAGAGATACGTAAGGATCAGATCATGGGCAGCATGAATACCATCGCTGCAAGTTTATCGCTGGATGATATGAAAGCGGTAGCTCATTTTCTTGCGGGACAGGATTCCTGCGACATCAAGCTTGAGATCGATTACAGCCGTGAGGGCTTTCGCGACGAATTCTCCAGGGGAAGACAGAAATATGCCGAATCGAATTGTAGCCACTGCCATTCGAGTTTTCATCATTATGCGCCTCGGATTATTGGTCAGAAACCCGGGTTCTTGACGCGGGCACTGGAGCAGTTCAGAACGGGTGAGCGTGTTGCGCCTATGATGCCGAATCTGCTTCGCAGTTGGACAGATGACGATTATCGAAATGTAGTGTCGTATCTGAGCGGTATGCGGTTGATGCGTGCCTGTGGATCAGGTCATTGAAACGCCTGTTGATTCATTGGATTTTTCGCTATAGCGCATTTTCCATCATGGCAAAAGAGGGGGGAGCTTTCGAGTGGATAATTTACAAATGCCCTACCGTCTTTTTTACGCTGACGGTAGCGCGGCAATGGGTGCGCGCGTAATTCTTGAGGAAGTTGGCGAGACTTACGAGTTAATTGAAACCGAGATTGGGGCGGGCATGCCGCGGGCCCCGGAACTGCTGGCACTGAATCCCAACGGCTGGGTACCGGTGCTGGTATGGGAGCACGGCGCGATATACGAGTGTGCCGCAATTGTGATCTTTCTTTGTGACCGTAACCCAGAGCACCAATTAGCGCCAAGCGTGGATCATCCCGACCGGGGCAGGTTCTTGCAATGGCTGTTTTTTTTCTCCAGTTCCCTGCAGACCGCCTACCAGATGACATACCACACGGACAGATTCTGCGCCTCAAAGGAGGATGAAGATACAGTCCAGCGTCGCTCAATCAAACGCTTGCGCGAGCTCTGGCAGGTAATCGACAACGCTATCGGTCACGGTGAGTGGATGCTGGGCCAGAAGTTTAGCGCAGCAGACATATACCTTTTTATGCTGACTACCTGGCTGTCAGATGAACGTGGTCACCCATCGGTCGAAGAGTTTCCCAATGTAAGTCGCGTCGCAAATGCCGTGCTAAGGCGCCCGGCTGTACAGAAGGTTTACCAGCCTTTGGATTGAGGGGGGGGTTGCGGGTACAGAACTGGATCAGTCTGTTTCTCCCTACCCAGCTTTTCTCATCGCAAGATAGCAGTGAACATAATCCATGGCATGCCCGGCCGGTTCTAGTGCTACCAGGTCTTCGTATCGTTTGTAGAACGTATCGACAATGGCATGACGATCTTCGAGGGTTCTATTGCTATCCAGACCGCTCAAAAAGACCGCTTCACTCCATGATCTTAGTGTAGGTATGTAACTCACAGCGAATTCGCGGGCCGACATGGCGCCGCCAGCTTCATCGTAGGCGCGGCGGTAAGGGCAGCGTACGACGCCGGTATGAGCAGACACCAGCCTCAAACCCGCCTTGAAAACCGGTGATGTTTCATCTCGAAGCGGAGCACAAAATTCGTCTATGGTTCGGTAATACTGCGGGAATGCGGTGTTCTTGAATTCGGCATCGGAAATAACTTCTTCTTGTGACATCTGTTTCCACAGTGTCGCGAACGTGTTGAACATGTTTACCCCACCGGTATTGCCAAGGTAACGTCCTTGCTCATCTATTCCGAAATTCAGCATCACAAGTTGTCCGCCAGGTCGCAGTTCTTTGGCGCGCGCAACTAATATATCGAGCCAGTTCTGGGCAGCTTGATCTGAAAACGCCTTTGCAGGCTCACCTGTAGCACCTACCATGTGAACATGGTTGTCAATTGTGCAGGGCTTTTCCGAAAGGTAATGCATTGCGGTAGCGGAGAACCCGATGTCGAGTGATTCATCAGGCAGCAACTGTTGATGAAAACCGATGCCACAAGCATTCACAAAAACGTTGTCAAATTCAGCGAGGTAGGTTTCTTGGGACTCCTGGTTATATCCAAGCAGGTTTCTAAACAAAGCGCTGAAATCGTTATTGGGTAGATCGGTATAGGTGATCTGAATCTGGGATTCACTGAATCGCGAGCGGATTTTTGAGACACAAGCCCTGATGGCTTCTTGTGATGTGCCGCCGTCAGCTGCACCAAAGTCGGCCAGGGTGACCGGTTGACCGCCTCTGGGCGGGGAAATCTGGTCAACCGCATCGAGCAGCATCCCAGATGCGTTATCGATCACATCCTTGGCGCCCCGAGTGCGTTCGCTGTAGTAACCCCCTCCTTTCATCGCCATGGTGCGGGCTGTTTTCGTTATTCTTGTGTTTGGTTGATTCATAGCCTGACCACGGTGCCCCCACACATCTAGTTGTTTTCTACTGCGGAGCTAGATTTCTGGAGTGGAATTATTGTTACTGGGTTTGTGCCCGCCAAGGGTTGCTAGTTAGCCTATTAGCCACTGGCAACCGGATTTTGGTTTCCTCGGGTGTAACCTAGATATTCTAGTCTTTACTTTCTTGAGTGGTTGCCCGATATTAGACATACTAGTCGTTATCGGTCAGGTTTCTGTGACCGTGATAGCTATGAATAACAATACCCTAAGATTAAGGAGGAAACATGAAAAGACGTGATTTTCTAAAAAAGGCCGGCACGGGAACGGCCGTGGCGGCAGGCGCACTAGCGGCTCCTGCAATCGCTTCGCAAAGCCGGGAGATGACTATCGTCTCGACCTGGCCAAGAGATTTCCCGGGCCTGGGTATTAGTGCCCAGCGGCTTGCAGCCCGCATCACAGAACTAAGTGAAGGTCGGATCAACACGACTTATTACGCCGCAGGCGAGAAAGTTGGCGCCTTTGATAGTTTTGACGATGTGGTGTCTGGTAACTCACAGGCGTATATCGCTGCTGATTACTACTGGAAAGGCAAGCACCCGGGGTTTGCCTACTTCACGACGGTGCCTTTTGGAATGACCACTATAGAGTGGAATGCCTGGATCAAATTCAAAGGCGGCCAGGCTCTGTGGGATGAAATCTCGGGCGAGTTTGGCCTCAAGGCTCTTGCCTGTGGTGCAACCGGCACCCAGATGGGCGGTTGGTTCAACAAAGAAATCAATTCGGCTGAAGACCTCAAGGGTCTGAAGATGCGCATTCCAGGCCTGGGTGGTGACTGTATGGCAATGTTGGGAGCATCACCGGTATCACTGCCGGGTGGCCAGATTTACGAGAACCTGGTATCTGGTGCTATCGATGCGACCGAGTGGGTAGGTCCGTATAACGACTACTTCATGAAGTTCTACGAGGCGGCCAAGTATTACTACTACCCGGGTTTTCACGAGCCAGGCGGCGGTCTTGCTTTTGGCATGAATGCTTCGTGGTGGAGTTCCCTGA
>CAJWEF010000107.1 GCA_913031305.1 uncultured Acidiferrobacteraceae bacterium | reverse complement strand
CACGGATCACTGGCCGAATTTCCGCAGCGTATCAATTAGTACCGGATTGTCGGAATCATTGCTCTTGCCGTCTTCCCAGGCCAAGATCGCCTCTGCCTTGTCGCCCAGATGCCACAATACCTCACCCAAATGTGCAGCAATCTCGGCATCGGGCTGCTGATCCATTGCCAGAGTCAGGTATTCAAGCGCAAGCTTCAGGTTGCCCCGCCGGTAATGCACCCACCCCAGGCTATCGAGAATATAGGGATCACCCGGTAACAGCACAAGCGCCTTTTCTATAAGTGCCAGAGCTTCTTCGAAACGCTCGGTTTTGTCGGCCAGTGTATAGCCCAACGCGTTGTAAGCATGCGCATTCTGGGGATCCAGCTCGATGAGCCGGCGCATATCGCGCTCGTGTTCGACCACCTGATCCAGCATCGCGGTCACGAGGCCACGGGCATAGAGCAGATCGGGGTCATCCGGCAGATCAACCAGCGCGGCATCCAACAGCTTCAGCGCCTGCTCCGGCTGGCCGCTGTCGCGCAGCACCTGTTCGCGTGCCAGGTACACCCGCACCTGCTCATCGCGTGACTTTGGTATGACATCAGCCAGATGTTCCAAGGCCTCATCGATACGCCCGGCATCTGCGAGGACAAAACCAACCCGCATTTGCGCGTCGAAATACAACTCCCGTGAAGCCACCTCTCGCAATAATGTCAGCGCGACATCGTAGTCGCCCTGTTCACTGGCGATTCGACCAAGATAAAGTCGGGCGCGATCCTCGTTGGGGAAACGCGCCAATACATGCTCAAAATGCTCACGGGCACGAGCCAGATCACCGCGGTCGAGGTTGAGTGCGCCGGCTGCGTACAGAGCATCGATACTGTCTGGGTCAGATTCGAGCAGTTTCTCGAACTGTGCAAGCGCCGCACGATTCTCGTTCCATTGTGCCAGCAACCGGGCATAAGTCAGACGAAACCGAGGCCGGTCAGCATAGGCATCGAGATACTCGTTGGCGTAAGCACTTACTCGCTCGCGGTCACCGTGCTCGCGAAGGTATGAAAACTTCAGCAGCGCAGCTTCCTCCCACCCGGGTGTCAACTCCATGGCCCGGTCAAGCGCCGCTTGTGCTGCCTCCTCATCACCGACGCGGTAGCCAAGCCAGGCGGCTGCCCATTGTGCCGAATCAAGTTCATGGTAATGAGTGGCGATGCGCTGCATCAAACCCAGCCAACGACCCGGATCCGCCTGTTGCCCCAGGATCTGTACAATATGCTTCAATAGGACAGCCGTTTTCTCGGGCATCGTGTCGATCAACTCTACTAACGCATCGAACACAGCCTGCCCACGGTCGAGCATAATCAAGGCCTGTAGCCGCATAGTCAGGGCCCCTGGATCCTCCGGGGTAATCGATACCAGCAGTTCACTGAGTTCCAGGGCCCGCTCAAACTCGCCCACTTCTATGGCCAAGGCAAAAGCACGTACCGTAACCCGCGCGTTACCCGAAAGTATTGCTGCGCGGGCCATAGCCTGTGCCGCAGTGACCGGATCGCCGCGACGGGCCGCTACATCGCCAAGCAGATATTCAAAGATCAGATCCTGGGAGAGACCGGCCACCACCAGCGGACGCTGCTCTTGTGCACTGGCGCTATTGGGTGCCGGCGCAACGCCGACACAACCGGCCAATGCCAGTAAACTGCATAGCAGGCCAGTCGTGGAAAAATTGAAGTGCGTCACGTAAAACTCGCAAACAAACGCCCATCGGCGCTCAATCACTCAGAATAGCAGAATCGTCGCCCTAACGGTGAAGGCGCCTCGATCCGCCAGGGCGGTTTTCGCCCAGCGCTTAGCGCTAACGGCCTTACACCGGCTCGGGGTCAGTGAAAATTGCATCCAAAAATCGTAAAATATTGATTCCATGTATCTTCTCACTCTAGGCCTCAATCACCGCACGGCCCCGGTTGCCCTGCGTGAACGAACCGCGTTTTCGCCGGAACAATTACCGGACGCGGTTCGCTCCCTTGTGGCAAACCCGCAGGTCCAAGAGGCGACTATCTTATCGACCTGCAACCGAACCGAGATTTATTGTCGTCAGGAGCAGGTAGCAACTGCCCCGGTTTTTAACTGGCTTCGTGAATACGGTGATCTGCCTGAAGATGCCCTGAATAGCTCAACCTATACGCTGCCCGGGGAACAGGCAGTCCAGCACGCCTTTCGCGTGGCCGCGGGTTTGGACTCCATGGTGCTTGGAGAGCCTCAGATCCTCGGACAGATGAAATCCGCCTTTTCCGTCGCTCACCAGGCAGGAACTACCGGCAAAATCCTCAACCGCCTATTCCAGCACACCTTCTTGGTTGCCAAACAGATCCGTACGGATACCGCAATCGGTGCCAGCGCTGTATCCGTGGCTTTTGCAGCAGTCGATCTGGCCAAGCGGATATTCTCGCGACTGCAGGAACAGACAGTACTGCTGATCGGAGCCGGAGAAACAATAGAACTGGTGGCGCGCCACCTCAAGCAGAATGAAGTTCGCCACATTATCGTCGCCAATCGGTCCATTGAGCGCGCCCAGGCGCTCACCAGCCAATTGGGCGGTGAGGCCATCTCGCTCGCCGAGATACCCGCCCGACTACATGAAGCCGACATCGTCGTGGCGTCTACCGCGAGCACTCTGCCGATCCTCGGCAAGGGTACCGTCGAAAGTGCACTACGCAAACGGCGGCATCGACCCATGTTCATGATCGATCTCGCGGTTCCCCGCGATATCGAGACAGAGGTGGACGAACTCGATGATGTCTTCCTGTATACGGTCGATGATCTGCAAAACGTCGTCACTGCCAACCAAACCTCGCGCCAGGAAGCGGCAGTCGAAGCCGAGAAGATCATCGACCTGCAAGTCATGCGCTTTATGCACTGGATGCGCTCGCTGGATTCGGTGCCAACTATCCGTTCTTTGCGCGACAAGATAGAAGCACTCGGTGAGACTGAGCTGGAAGATGCCCAGCGGCGCCTTGCCAACGGTGAGAATCCGCAACAGGTTCTGGAGCATTTCGCCCGCAATCTCTCGCGCAAATTTGCCCACGGACCCAGTCAGGCGCTGAAACAAGCTGGCCAGGAAGGCAATGCCAGCCTGATCAGCACTGCCCGACGACTGTTCAAGCTCGCTCCTTAAGTATGAACCCGACGATGCGAGTCAAACTCGAGCGCCTGCTTGAGCGCCAAGAAGAGATCAACGCGCTGCTCTCAGATCCCACGGTGATTGCCCACCAGAACTCATTTCGTGATTTGTCGATCGAACTCGCCGACATTAGCCCGGTGGTAGAGCATTTTCAGCGCTACCAGATCCTGGATGGAGAACTATCCGAAACCCGCGGCATGCTGGAAGACGGTGACCCCTCGATCCGGCGCATGGCTCATGATGAGATGCCGCGGTTGCAATCCGAGCTAGAGCAGAGCCAGCAGGCGCTTCGCAAGTTGCTCATTCCGCGCGACCCTAACGACGAGCGCAACATCTTTCTCGAAGTGCGGGCCGGCACCGGCGGCGACGAAGCTGCGCTTTTTGCCGGTGACCTCTTTCGCATGTACAGCCTTTATGCAGAGAAACGCAACTGGCAGGTCGAGGTCGTGAGCCAGAGCCCGGGTGAGCACGGCGGCTACAAGGAGATCATCAGCCGTGTTGCCGGACGCGGCGCCTATTCACAGCTGAAGTTTGAATCCGGCGCCCACCGGGTGCAGCGCGTTCCCGAAACCGAAGCACAGGGACGGATACATACCTCGGCCTGTACCGTCGCAGTCATGCCTGAAGCCGACGAGATTGATGATGTTGAAATCAACACCGCTGAGTTGCGAATAGACACCTTTCGTGCCTCCGGGGCCGGCGGCCAGCATGTGAACCGTACCGATTCAGCAGTGCGGATCACTCATCTGCCCACGGGCGTCGTTGTCGAGTGTCAGGACGAACGCTCGCAACACAAGAATAAAGCACGGGCCATGTCGGTCCTGCGCTCACGCCTGCTCGAAGCAAAAATCAGTCAGCAAAAAAGTGAAGAAGCGCAAAACCGGCGCAATCTGGTCGGTAGCGGTGACCGTTCCGAGCGCATCCGAACCTACAATTTTCCGCAAGGCCGGGTCACCGATCACCGCATCAACCTGACGCTGTACAAACTCGATGAGGTCCTGTCTGGAGATCTGAAGCCAGTCATCGAGCCGTTAATAGCCGAACACCAGGCAGACCTGTTGGCGACGATGAGTAGTGGCTGAACCCACCGCCTCGGCACTATTGCACCGGGCATGCCAGGCGTTGACCGGGCAAAGTGATTCGCCGCGCCTGGATGCCGAGATCCTGCTGCAAGCCGCCTGCGGTATTGATCGCACGACTTTTGCCTGCGACCCTGAAAAAGCGATAAGCTCGACACAAGCCCGACAACTGCTGACACTGGTCGAACGTCGCCGTACCGGGGAGCCAATTGCGTACATCCTTGGACACAAAGAGTTCTGGTCGCTGGATCTTGCTCTTAGTCAGGACACCCTGGTGCCACGGCCCGAAACCGAAATCCTGGTGCAAGCAGTGCTCGATGCCACACCGACCGATTCACCGGTGGATATCGCGGACCTCGGTACCGGCAGCGGCGCCATCGCGCTGGCACTTGCCAGCGAACGCCCTCTTGCGCGTATCGTGGCAACGGACTCATCCAGGCGGGCGCTCGCCCAGGCAAGCAACAATGCCATGCGCCTGAACCTTGAGGTGACGTTCAAGCAGGGTGACTGGCTAGCTCCGCTGCAAGGGCAAGCCTTCGACATCATCGTCAGCAATCCACCCTACGTGTGCGAGGGTGATCCGGCACTGGAACGCGGTCCGTCCCTTTTTGAGCCACGAGAGGCTCTTTTTTCTGGTCCTGATGGCCTTAGCGCTATCCGCCAGATTTGCGCGGATGCCAACGACTGCCTAAAGCCCGGTGGGATGCTGGCACTGGAACACGGCCATGACCAGCGACCTGCACTGGATGAATTGCTGTTGGCCGCTGGCCTTGGCTCTATAGCCTACTTCAACGACTACGCAGGCCAGGCACGGGTAAGCACTGCACGCCGCGTGGCACACAGCAACCACTAAACTTGGCATCAAACCTCAGGCACGAATACATGATCTTCCAGAAAAGTGTAGTGATTCCCTCGTCGGACAAGACGCTGCCCGGGCGGGCAGAGTCAACGCCCGTCGCAAAACAACACTATGTGAATGGCGCACCGCTTAAACCGCCCTTCCCTGCAGACGCCGAACAGGCGGTCTTTGGACTGGGCTGCTTCTGGGGGGCAGAGCGTTGCTTCTGGCAACTCGATGGCGTACTGACGACGGCCGTAGGTTACGCCGGCGGCAGCACGCCCAACCCCACCTACCAGGAGGTCTGCTCAGGGATGACCGGTCATACCGAGGCGGTGCTGGTAATCTTTGACCCCCGGCGGATAAGTTATGCCCAACTACTGAAAGTCTTTTTTGAATCGCACGACCCTACCCAGGGCATGCGCCAGAGCAACGACATTGGCACTCAGTACCGCTCGGCCATCTACACCGGCAATGAAGAACAGATCCGCCTGGCCCGTGACACAGCCACTCGATACCAAGAGGCATTGCGCAATGCTGGTTTAGGCGAGATTACAACTGAATTTGCCCCCGCCGGGAGATTCTTCTATGCCGAGGATTACCATCAGCAATACCTCGCCAAAAATCCGGGTGGTTACTGTGGTCTTGGCGGGACTGGCGTGCGCTGCGCCTAGTCTGCGCAAAACACGCCCTGAAGAGAACGACTACGATACGGGCGGCTTGATCGGCATCGGGAAGGAGGCGATATTGCCCCCTTTGGATTCGCCAGCAGGCACAATCTTAGCCTGCCCTTCTTTTTCGACCTCATCAATACGCACTATGGCGTGCAGCGGAATATAGGTGCGTTTGACTCCTGAGAACTCGCTCTTGAGTTTTTCGTCGGATGGGTCCACCACCAGCTTGGATCGTTCACCAAAAATGATCTCGCCGACCTCAACAAAAGCATACATGCCGCCCTGGGAAACCTCGCGGGCATAAACCTCGTAGATGTTTCCCTGGTTGTGAAAAATGATCCGGAAGATGCTTTTTTTTGTCATGACTCAATAGAAATCTGGTGCCAGGCTTTGCGGCCGAGGCGCATTATAGCAACGCTGGCCATGCCACAATGCACTGTCTTTGCGGAAATTTTCAGTATTTGTGGCAGAAGTTTAGAATTTCACTTATGAAGATGCAGTCACTTATTCGGGTCAGCGTGCTGCTTGCCACTGCCCTTGCATCGCAGGGGGCCGGCGCTACCCTACCGGAGCCGGTCGCCCAATTGATGCAGGCCAACGGTATCCCGCTCGACTCGATCAGCGTGGTCATCAGGCGTGTGGGCTCCCAGGGATCACAGATCACCCACCAGAGCCACACACCACGCAACCCCGCATCAGTCATGAAACTGGTCACAACCGCGGCTGCACTCAATCTACTTGGCACCCAACACCGCTGGCAGACCGAGGTGCTTATTGATGGCGCCTTGCGGAACGATACGCTGCATGGCGACCTGATCCTGCGCGGCAGTGGCGATCCCTGGTTGGTCATCGAACGCTTCTGGCTATTGGCGCGCCAGTTGCGCGAGCGTGGGTTAACCCATATCCAGGGCAACCTGGTACTCGATGACAGCCTCTTTGAGCGCAAGGCTATCGGCCGAAAAGCCATCGACGGCAAACATCAACGTAGTTACAACACGCTGCCCAGCGCGCTGCTGGTGAACTTTGGTGCTACCTCACTGGTGTTTGATTCGCGTATGGGCCGGCTTGCGGTCTATGCTGATCCCGCTGCCACGACCCTGCATCTGGTGAATTCAGTCAAACAAGACAAGACCAGCTGCGCCAATCGACTGCGCCGGATCACCCTTGAGTCCACCGCCCACACACAGCAAACGGATGTGCAACTGGGCGGCACGTATCCCGCCAACTGCGGTCAGAGTATTCTGCGACGTACCCTGCTGCCACATGGCCAGTACGTCTACGGAGTTTTCAAGGCCCTGTGGCAGGAGTTGGGCGGTACGCTGTCGGGCAACTGGGTGTACGGTAAAACCCCGGCACAAGCCAAAGCCCTGGGAACTCTCGATTCGGTATTCCTGGCCGATGTCATTCGGCACACCAACAAATTCAGTAACAACGTGATGGCGCGTAATCTATTGCTAACTCTTGCCAGCGAGTTTGCGGTGACCCCGGCAACTCCGGCCAAAGGTGCCAAAGTTATCCAGGACTGGCTGGACGCCAGCGGTGTATTGATGCCGGCTTTGCGTATCGACAATGGTGCCGGACTCTCCCGAGATGCCCGGCTCAGCGCTGCAGGCCTGGCCACACTGTTGGAAAAAGCAACCACCGAGCCCTGGTGGCCTGAATTCGTCGGTTCACTACCCATCGCCACCGTCGATGGCTCATTGCGTCGGCGTTTTCATGGGATTGCCCGGCCTGGTCGACTTCGATTAAAGACAGGCCTGTTGCGCGATGTGCGCACGCTGGCCGGCTATGCCATTGATCCATCTGGAAACACCTGGGTCGTCGTGATCCTGCACGACCATCCACGCGCAGCCGATGCCGTGGGTGTCAAAATCCAGCACAAACTGCTGGAGACGCTGTTCCAGAATCAGCCTCGCGAGACTAACTGATCGAGCTAGTCGAGCCTTAACAGAAAGTCCAAGATGGCCGTCGCTACCGGCCCGGGATCATCCATGTGCAGGTGATGCTTTCCGCTCAGCCATTGCACGCTCGCAGTTTGTAGTGATGCAAGGCGAGGCGTCAAAGTTTCAGATTTGGCCAGCAGGCCATCGTTGGCGAGCAGTACCCGGGTAGGCGCCTCAATAGCACCGAGATAGGCCAGTACCTGCGACTCGGTTAGAAATACAGGTGACGGCAGTCGCAGTCGTGGGTCGCTGCACCAGCGATAGCCGCCTTCAACCTTAGTAATGTTGCGACTCACCAGAGCTTGTGCGGCTTTGTGGTCCATCTTGCCGAGTCGCGCACGCGCCATGATCAACGGCTCAAGGTCAGGGTACACAACCGGCGCCTTATCGCGAAGCTTGGCGTAAGCGGTGATCGAGTCACGCAGCCGACCCGGGGCGCCATCAGCCGCTTGGGATGCTGGGCCGAGGTTTTCGATGAGCACCATTGCCCGAATTCGCGTGGGCGCTGCTACAGCCACCGTGGTTGAGATCGCGCCACCCAAGGAATGCCCCAACAGCACCAGCTCTTCCCAACCCAGGGCATCAGCGACCTCGAGCACGGCTGGCGGGTAGTCCATTAAATGGTAATGCGCCCCGTCCGGTCGGTGCTGCGAAAAACCATGGCCCGGCAGGTCGATCGCCACCAGATTAAGGCCGGTGAGATAAGGAGCAATCGGCAAAAAACTCGCGGCGTTATCCAACCAGCCATGCGCGGCCAGCACTGGGATTCCATCAGCCGATCCCCAGCGAAGCCCACAGATCGTACCTGCACTGGGGGTTTCAACAGAAAACGGCTGACAGTCCATGGTGGCTCTAATGTCTCCCCGAAAAGCCTTTAGGCCGCGACCTAGAGCGGCTAATTAATTGTTTTTTATACAAAATATCAAAAAATAAAGTTAGACAAGGTGACGATACAAACAAAGTTTTTACACTGTTCTTCCCTGTCAAGACTATCATTTGATCGGGATTACGTATAAATATAGACAAAGTTAATTTACATAACTATTAATCAAATTAATACTGATTATTAACCCATTCGAGGACGCTGTTATGTCGCAAGGGACACAAACTCAGAATAATGGTCTGGCGCAGGCGGTGCGCCATTCATTCACGTTGACGGATAACGAGACTGGCGAGT
>CAJWEF010000106.1 GCA_913031305.1 uncultured Acidiferrobacteraceae bacterium | reverse complement strand
ACGATGGACATATAAGTTGTTCTATCCTTGCGATACATTTAATGGCATGAGTGGCAGCGGCGTTTATGTCTACTGGCCATCCTCGGGCACGCGCCGAATATACGCCATCCACACCAACGGAACTGGAGGGTGTGCCTCCACTGGTGTGAATTGTGGGACCCGAATCAGATCAGCAGTCTTTTACAATCTCAAGTCGTGGAAAAAGAAGTACTGACCCAGTAGGGGTGAGGCGCAGGCGCACTGTTATTAACAGTGCGCCTGACCGCCCAGAGGGCACCAAAGTGAAACTCATACTCGCACTCGCGACTCTGGCAGTTCTCCCGAACCAACTGTCAGCGGCAACGCAGGTGGAGGAAACTGTACACAGTTTCACGAATGATCCGGAGATTCTCAGCCCTGGTTTCCAGGTCACGGCGGACTCCTGGCTACTAAACTTCAACGCCCGTTTTGCGAACTCCTGCCTTGCCGACCAGGGTGCACGAATCCTTTACACCGATCTCGCTTCCAGAGACCCAGCTACCGGCGATGCGGTTCGACTCGTCCGGGTTGAGCAGAAACTTGACCCCGACGGCCAGGGTTGTCCCGAGATATTCAATCCGGTACGCCGTGCGTACCAAGTCAACATGCCTGTCCCTGCCACGGCCACCTCCAGGCTTCTCCTGATGGATTGTCGTGAGGAGACGCCGCACCGCCTTTCCGATCTGCAACTCTGCTCGTTCGATACTCGGGAAAAACGGCAAAGAGTGCAAGACTTGGGAGTCAGCCCACCGATCAAGGCGCTGGCGATCCCCGATCATAACCGGTTGCCTGTGATCAGGAATATTGGGATTTCAATCGGTGAGCGTACTCCAAGTACCGAAATGACGGTGGAATCAATCCAGTATTCGCTGCGTTTTGAGGTCGTCTTTCCTAGCGTGTGTCACAGCGAAAAAGGTATTGAAATAGAGGTCATCGAGAGCCGAACAGGGGTAAGCGACGTAAGCGGTGTCCCAGTTCTTGAGTGGCTGAGTATAGTTAACCGCAATTCCTCAAACTGCAAGATTGACAGGGAAGTGATCAGGCACTATCAGGTTGTGCGGCAAGCACGCGTTGACTATCGGCGAAGCCTGGTCATTATCAACCCCGCCGCCCCACCAGATACTTCGGCTGACTTTTTTGTCGTGAAGGAAATCTTGATGTGACCGAGGCCGCTTACAAACTGTCTGTGCGAGTCACATTCGGTCAGATAAGCGTAGGATCGGTGTGCGTAGTCGGCTGATTTATCTAGTACTGTGAGAACATTGATTCACGTCTGGCAGTAGGAGTCGCCCAAACTGTTCGGCCATACTGGGGCCATGAAACGCGTCCTTGCGTTACTTCATTCTGGTCAGTTTATCAGTTGTAAACCTAGGCCGACGATCCGATGGATTTTGATAGATGACTCTGCACCGATTGGCGGCACCCCGAGCACAATAAACTTGCCGTGAACAACAGCCTACGAATTGCAGGTTCTTTTGTGCGGCCGCTTGCATAGCGCCAGCGGAGGCTGGTGGGCACGGATGCAGGCAGCATCCACAAAGGGACAAGCAGGCTTATCCATAAAGTAGGCGACCGAAGATCACGGCCACACCTGCGGCTAACAAAAGAAGGCGCTTGAAAATACCAGACGGAGAAATTAATCCATAAGAGATCAAGCCCAGGCCGGCCCCCACCTGGCAGAAAGACAACAGCGCCTGCCATGGGCTGTTCGCTAACTCGATAAGTTGAGGGTTTGCGATCATCCCGATAGGAATAACATACAGGCCCACCCCAAGAGCCATCGAAGTAAATGCCACCTTAAGCCAGTTTTCGTTAACCATCCCCGAGGCAATGAACACCGCACCACACACCGGTGGGGTGATCGTTGAGATTAGCGCAAACCAGAATACGAAAAGATGGGCCTGTAGCGGTTGCAAACCCAGATCTATCAGCGCCGGCCCTGCGACCGAGACGCAAATTACATAGGCGGCCGTGGTTGGCACCTCCATGCCCAATGCCAGGCAGGCGAGCGCGGTCAAGAGCACGGCCGGCCAGATATTTTCCCCCGATAAAGACAAAATCAAAGAGGTGACCTTGACCCCTAATCCTGTTATCCCCAGTACCCCGATAATTATCGAGGCACAAAGGATAATTGCCCCGATCAAAGCTATCTGTCGTGCACTGGTAATCAAAGCGCGTTCAATCCGGCGCAATATTCCGGTTGCCTTAAAAGAAAATTCTTTATCGGTCAATAGCAATAGCGCGCCTGAAAATATTGCGAGGCAGGCCGAATACTGAGGTGTAAGGTTGGCGATAAACATTCCCCAAAGAAGCACAGAAAACGGTATGAGAAAAAATACTGATGTAATGGCCACATCACGTATTGAGGGTTTCTCATCCTGGGGAATTCCCTTAAGGTCGTATTTGCGTGTATAGGCGTTTATGCCAACCCAGACGGCAAAAAAATACAGAATAGCTGGGAGCAACGCTGCTGCCATGATCCCGGTATAGGGCACCTGCGTAAGTTCAACCATTACGAAAGCTCCGGCACCCATCAACGGTGGCATGATCTGCCCGCCCGATGAAGCCACGGCCTCGACCGCGCCCGCAAGACGTTTGGGGTAGCCCAGGCGAATCATGGCCGGTAGGGTGATAGCGCCGGTCGATGCAACGTTGGCAGAGGCTGATCCCGAAATAGATCCAAAAAGGGCAGACGAGATGACAGATACTTTTGCGCCACCACCTCTGAGACGTCCGGCAGCACTGGCCGCGATGTTCATAAACCCGCGTCCTGCTTCTCCACTATTAAGTACTGCGCCAAAGATCACAAATATCGCCACGACATTAACCGAAATACCGGTCAGAATTCCCCAGATACCGCCCTCAGTAATGGTCAGGCTGCCCAGCAGGCTTTCAAGAGGCATCCCGGAATGACCGAATTCTCCGGGGATATGTTCACCCCACAGGGCATACGCGAGCGCGGTTGCAGCTACTAACGGCAGTGGCCAGCCGACAGCGCGGCGAGCAGCCTCAATCACCACCAAAAGAAGAATCATGGCGCCCCCCACCTGGGCATTCGATTCTAAAAAGCCATATTGGTCACCCAGTGAATCATGGGCTAAAGCGATCCAAAGAGCGCACGCTATACCGGCGATAGCGAGGACATACCCGGTAATTCTTGCAAAGCTTGAGCGAGCCCCAAGGCAGAGAACCCAAGGCAGGACGAATGCCATATGGACAGGCCGGCTGACCAGGTTAGGGGTCAGGCCTGAGAAAATCAGAAAAAGATGAAAAAAGACGCAACCGCTGGCGAGCATCAGGGCAGGGGCCCGATATCTCGCCAGCAGTGATTCTGATCCTGAGTCGATCAATACCCGAACTTCAGTTCGCCAAGTAAGCCGATGGCAATAAAGAAGTACCTGGAGATTTCTTCAGATAGCTTTGCTTTATGTGATGAGGAGTTTGTTATTGTTGCGCGGCCGAAAGGGTAAACCCTGCTTCCTGATAGTAACGCACAGCCCCCGGGTGAATCTTGCCGGTGATATTAGGCATTAGCCCTTGGTTGACGCCATTCCACCACGCTGCGCTTGACCCCATTGAGCTCTTTTGCGCCCAGTAGGTTTTGGTTAATGCGTAAGCGGTGTCGTCATCCATGGCAGTCGTTGTATAGGCCACCACCGGCAATGAAGTAGTAATGATGTCCTGGTCTTGTCCGGCATAGGTGCCGGCTGGGATAACCAGGCGGGTGCGTTTGGTTTTCTTGATCTGATCACCCGACAACGAAAGTACGGTCACACCGGTAGATGCCGCAGCTTCAATGACATTGGGAGCCGGGAAAGATCCAGCGGTGACAAAGCCATCAATCTGACCATTTTTTAATGCAGAAACTGCATTTGATAATTCTGCATCAGCCAGGCTGACCTTGCCCTCAAGTCCGAACAGTTTGATGTATTTGGCACCCTCTTTAGCGCCAAAGGACCCTTTGCCCAGGAGGATAGTTTTGCCCGCTAATCCGGCAAAATCCTTAACCCCGCTTTTGCTGGACATCACAAAATGCATTGTCAGCGAAGGGATAGGAAAAAGCGCGCGAATCTCACCGAACTTAGGATCAGTCTTATCCTTAAACATGGCTTTGCCAGCTTGAGCTAGCCGCACCAAAACTGGTGGCGTGGTAAAAACATAATCACCGCCGCGAACTTTGGCCTCCATCACATTCTGAACTGAGCCCTGGCTTTCTTCTACCGTTACAATAATGTTGCCGCTCGATCCTTGTTTCATAGCCTCTGATATTTGAACGGCCATTTGGTAGTAGGAGGAAGTCGATTTCGCGGATTTATAAGTCACGCGGGTTTCGGCCTGGGCGAGTGGGTTTATGAGTGCCATCGATGCGACGAACGCACAGCTGAGAGCGCTAAGTTGAAATTTCATCAGTTAATCCTTCGGTTTAGTGTTTATTCTATTTAGCCACAGCTAAGGCCACTTTTCAAATTCAGCCAAGAGCAAAGCGGCACAGCGGTTTTGTGAGTGTCGATTGCATTAATAGGATGGGCGCACTTCGCAATCCGTTAGCCCAAATAATAGTATCAATCTATATAATTATCTGTGATGCCTGACCAGAGTAAAACAGCAGTGCGCGCGCGAATACATTTTCTTTTTCTGAATATTGGCCATTTTGTCGACCATCTGCTGCCGCTGGTTTTCGCCAGCGTCGCTGCCTTGACCCTGACTCGGGAATGGGAAATGAGTTATGCCGAGTTGATTCCCTATGCCACTCCAGGGGTGATCGCATTCGGGCTCGGCGCTCTGCCGGCGGGCTGGTTGGCTGATCGCTGGAGTCGCGAGAAGATGATGGCAATATTCTTTATTGGAATCGGTATCAGCGCTATCGCCACGGCCATGGCAACAACGCCTGTTACGATGGCCTTGGGACTTTTTGCCATTGGGCTTTTTGGGTCGATCTATCACCCGGTTGGGCTCGCCATGGTGATCCAGGGGCGCCAGCGCACCGGTATGCCGCTGGCGGTCAACGGGGTGTTCGGCAATCTTGGTGTTGCCTGTGCGGCCTTGTTCACGGGCCTGTTGATTCAATCGAGTGGCTGGAAAGCTGCCTTTATCTGGCCCGGCGTTGTGACCTTACTGCTGGGTGGCGCCTACATCGGTTTTCTTTTTGCCTGCCGTAATGCCGGGCCAGAGCGTCAGTCTGAAGACAAACGAGGCGGTTCGACTGGCTCGACCGGTTTCGCACGGGCGCAGTTGATTCGTATTTTTCTAATTGTTTTTGCCTCGACAGCCCTGGGCGGGTTGGTATTTCAGAGCACGACTTTTGCCCTGCCCAAGATCGTGGGTGAGCGGATGGCAGATATTGCAGTTTCAGTTTCCGACATAGGCTGGTATGCATTTGGCATTTTTGCCCTCGCCTCTATAGGCCAGCTTATCGTCGGATTTGTGGTAGACCGGTGGTCACTGAAGTATGTATTTCTAACCGTAGCGGCCTGCCAAAGCATCTTTTTCTTGGCGATGATTGGGTTGAGTGGGTCATGGGCGTTGGTGATAGCCACGGCATTCATGCTGGTAGTTTTCGGCCAGATCCCCATTAACGATGTGTTGATTGGCCGGGTGACCAAGACGCAATGGCGCAGCCGGGCGTTAGCCGCGCGGTACATCATTACTTTTTCGATCAGCGCCACGGCGATACCGATGATTGCCTGGGTACATGCGAATTGGGGCTTTGATATTTTCTTTTTGATACTGGCTGCCGCCGCTGCTGCAATCTTCGCTATCGTCCTGTTTTTACCACGGGTACAGGCCTCAGGGAGCACGGTGTAAATATGAAGGGCGAATTGCTGAATAACCTGAGTTTCGACGCAAGCTTCGGAGATTTTGGGGCCGCGCGCTGTAGACGGGTCAGACGAAAGTAATACGCCTCGCGCTGGTCGTGTTGTCGGGTCTATCGAAAATTCTGCGCCTTCATAAAGCCTCGCGGGGTAACAAAATGATAGACCCCGGAGTTTTATCAAGAACTACGAGGAAGACCTTAAGACAATTACCACGATGGGCCGGGCCAGTGGTGTTGTCTGGGGTCCGGAAAATCCGGGTAGGGCAGTATTATTCGTTGACGCTTAAGAAGCAGTCGATAGTCCAGGTTGCCTAAGGGCGGGATCGACAATGGAAATTCTTCAAAACCTGTTAGGCGCGTTAAAGTATCTACTCTATGCAGTAGTAGTCTTAAGCCTGTTAGTTTGGCTCTTTTTTAACTACGCTCCGGCGTTTGGCGGCAAGCCGGACGAAGATAGCACCCAGCGCATGGCGCACTCGAAAAACTTCAGGGGTGGAAAATTTGTCAACCTGGTGTCGACGCAAGTGAGCACGTCGTCAGGCGAGAGGAAAATCTCAATATACGATTGGATTTTCCCTCCCGATGGGAAGAATCCTTCTAAGCCGTTGCCATCCCAGCCTTTTGATCGCGATAGTTTGACGGAGGGTAAATTCGTTTGGCTGGGACATTCGACTCTTTTGATGAAAACAAGTGCTGTTGTGATAATGACCGACCCTATTTTTAATCGTGCGTCTCCGGTTCCACTGATAGGCAACCCATTCTCATTGCAAAACCCAATCACTATTGATGATCTGCCCGCCGTCAATGCGGTGATCATCTCCCACGATCACTATGACCACCTCGACTACCAGGCGATTACAGATCTATCGGAGCACGTCGATCATTTTTTTGTGCCGTTAGGCGTCAAAGCGCACCTGCAACGATGGGGCGTCAATGGTGAAAGGATCAGTGAATTGGATTGGTATGAGAGCGAACTTTATCGGGGTCTTAAATTGACATTGGCCCCGGCGCGCCACTTCAGTGGACGACGATTCAGTAACCGAAACGAGACGCTTTGGGGTTCGTGGGTTATTGATTCCAAAACATTGAGCGCGTACTTCAGTGGTGACGGCGGATACTCAGAGACCTTTAAGATCATTGGAGAAAAATATGGCCCGTTTGACATCGCCTTTATGGAAAACGGAGCCTATAACATCAATTGGGCGAACATTCATATGATGCCTGAGCAGACCGTGCAGGCGAGTATCGATCTCAATGCCCGGGTACTATTTCCTATTCACTGGTCTAAGTTTGATTTGTCGGTACACCCATGGGATGAGCCAGCTATTCGGATTACCGCAGAGGCTAAGAGGCGGGGCGTGACCGTCGCCACGCCACTGATCGGAGAAGTGTTTGATCTGGGAAAATTGCCCCAAGCCCACTGGTGGGAAGCGCTAAGAACCGAAACTGATCAGTCAGTCATAAACGGCAATAGCCAAAAGCTGTTGCAGGAATAGTGTTGCCGAAACCGGTGCTGTGATGTTTGTGACAAGGCCCGTTTGAGACACAGCAAATACCTCAACAAGGTGAATCTCTAACTGACTTATAGAACGAAGCGTGGGTTGCTGGTCGGCGCTGCCGTTTAGTGGGAATCTGTCACCTTGCGTACCCACCGGGCCGCGGCTTCATCAATGACGCACTCGCCCCGATCGACGGATGCGGCCATCTGTTCGAAGTCGTCATCATGGGCGTCGATCAGATGGCGTTCAAGCTTGCGTGCTACGGCGCCAGCCAGTCTGCGCCGGGCGGATGTGCGCATATCGCTCGCCGCCGTTGCTCGTTCCGATCTGCACAGTTCCAGTAGACGCTCCGCCAGCGTGTCAACACCCTCACCCGTGGTTGCTATGGTTGAAAGCACGGGGATCGGCCGTGCATTCGAAGGCAGGCTCTGCGCCATGATGAGTTGTCCTACATTTTTGTCCGATCCGGCCAGATCGCTTTTGTTTGCGACCAGGATATCGGCGATTTCCAGTATGCCGGACTTGATCGCCTGGATGTCATCGCCGCTGTTGGGCGTGCACACCACGATGCAGGTGTCGGCGATCCCCCGGATGTCGATCTCGGACTGTCCCGCGCCGACAGTTTCCACCAGGATCAGGTCGAACGGACTGGCCTGCAGAACCTGGATGACACGATCGACGCCGGCCGAGACCCCGCCAGTGCCACCTCTTGCCGACAGGGAGCGTATGTAGACGCCTTGGTCCGCCTGGTGTCGGTTCATCCGGCATCGGTCACCCAAGACCGCTCCGCCGCTGAAAGGACTGCTTGGGTCGATGGCGACAACAGCAACGGTCCGGTCGCGGGCACGCAACTCTGCCACCAGTTGATCGATCAGCGTGGATTTGCCCGCCCCTGAAGTGCCAGTAATACCTACTACTGGGTGCGAAACGTTTGCCGGTCCGATGCGCTCGAGCAGCGCTTGCGCTTTAGCGCCGCCATTTTCAGCAACGCTGATGGCCCGCGCAAGCACCGCGCGGTCGCCACGGCGTAGGCTGGCAACAAGATCGTTCGACACTACTCAGGGCACGATCAAGGGGTCGCCGGTGCCGAACTCTTGGCGCAGGCGGGCGACGATCTCACCGTGGGTTGCCCCGGCCGTGGCTGCTGCCACCACACCCGCATAGACATTTTGCCGCTCGGAATTGGCGGCTGTGGACAGCTCGTCCAGCGCTCGCGCTACTGCTGGCGTATCGCGCGATTGCTTGTAGGCATCCAACCCCTCCAGGTATAGGGTGACGGATTCTTTGTCGGGTCGCTCCAGTGTCGCAACCGGCGGCTCCACACCCTCCAATTCATAGGCGTTGACTCCGACCAGTGTCTGCTCACCGGTATCAAGGCTACTCTGAAAGCCCAGCGCGGATTCCCCGATCCGGGTTTGGACTATCCCTTCCTGGACGGCCTTATACATACCACCGGCCGACTCCACGGTATCCATGACTTCCCTGATCTTGTCTTCCATCTGATCGGTCAGGGTCTCGACATAGTAGGAGCCCCCGAGGGGATCGATGACATCGGTCAGGTGTGCCTCCT